>NZ_CAJXQY010000181.1 GCF_913058315.1 uncultured Alteromonas sp.
CAATAAAAATGAGCGAAGACAGATGATTACACTCAAGGATATTCGTAAGAGTTTTACCAATGGTGAAGAAACCATTGTCGCACTCAACGATGTTTCTTTATCCATTCAGGAAAATGAATTTGTTGCCTTTATGGGCAGTTCGGGGTCTGGTAAATCTACCATGATGAATATCCTGGGCTGTCTCGATACGCCCGACAGCGGTGAGTATTTGTTAAATGGTAATGCGGTAAACCAGTTAAGCGATGAAGCACTGTCGAAAATTCGCAACGAACATATTGGCTTTATTTTTCAGACTTTCCACCTGCTCCCCAAGTTGGATGCTGTCGGGAATGTCAAGTTGCCGCTTCGCTACAGTGATGTATCTGATGATGAAGCCACTCAGCGAGCACAGGCGCTGCTGGAAAAAGTGGGCCTTGGTCATCGTATGCACCACCGCCCTTTTGAAATGTCTGGCGGCCAGCGCCAGCGGGTGGCCATCGCCCGTGCCTTGATTAACCGCCCCACTATGATTCTGGCAGATGAACCTACCGGTAACCTCGATAGTAAAACGTCTGACGATATTATGGCTTTACTGACTGAGTTACACCAACAGGGCCAAACCATAGTCATGGTGACCCACGAAGAAAATATTGCCGAGTTCGCGCAAAAAGTGATCACCATGAAAGACGGTCAAATCATCAGCGAGAAAACCAACTCATGAAACAGTCTATTGTTTGTTTATTGATGTGCAGCGTGAGCCTGGCAGCCGCTGTTGCCAAAGCCGACAGCACAGAAAGCCAGCTTATTGTTACCGGTAAGATTACCTCATCCAATGTGCAGGTTGTAACAGCGCCCCGCACCGACCGCTGGAATATACAAATCCAGTGGATGGTGGATGAGGGCAGTATTGTTGAACCCGGCGATACCATCGCGTTATTTGACTCAGGCAGTGTTGATGCCCAATTGGAACAAAATGAAGATTCACTCAATACCCAGACGCTTGAAATGGAAAGTAAGCGGGTGGAATTGGATCAAGCGGTTGCCGATGCCCGCAGCGCTTTAAAGATTGCCAATCTGGAAGTAGAAAAAGCCCGCATTGAAGCCGAAATTGAAAGTAAAGACGTTAGCGAATACGACAAAGGTCAGTACAAGCTGGCACTGGAACGAGCGCTGGTTGAACAGTTTAAGGCCCAGCAAGCACTGGAACAAAAGCTGATAGAGCAAGAGAACACACTGCAAAAACAGCAAATCGAAATTACCAAACTGGAAGAGAACATCAATTACCAGCGTTATCAGCTCACCCGGTTGAAAGTGCAGTCAGCCATTACCGGCGTGGTCAGCCATATGTACCACCCGTGGACCAATGAGAAAATTACTGCCGGTACAACATTGCAGGCAGCCATGAAAGTTATGGAGGTGCAAGACATTGATGGATTTAAAGTGGATGCCTGGGTACACGAGATAGATGCTGATCGTGTTGCTGTTGGCCAGCAGGCACTGGTCTCGCTGGATGCCTATCCGGGAGTCAGTTATGCCGCCACTGTCACCAGTGAGGTGTCTCAGCCAGAGAAAAAAGCCGGCTGGGGAGATAGCGCCTATTATCAAATAGAACTGTCATTCAGCGACATCCCCAACAAAAAACTGTTGCCTGGTATGAGTGTCCGGGTGGTGATCCCTGCTGCACAGGAGTTAAGTCATGCACGTTAAATGTTCTGTTTTGCTGTGTGCCGCATTGATGCTCGGCGCCTGCAGCACTGATAAAACGGTTGAGCAGTCATCCGACAAAACGCTGAGTGCGCCGCTTACCGCATCCGGTGAAATTGTTTCGCTCGACAGTGCCAGTGTGTCGCCGCCTTCCATTCGCGGCATGTGGCAAATGAAGGTGCAGTTTCTGGTGCCGGAAAATACCAATGTGAAAGAAGGCGATATGCTGCTCAAGTTTGATGGTCAGCAATTGCAAACCAAGCTGATTGAGCAACAAAGTGAGCTGGATGCCGAGAAAAAGAATTTTGAAAAAGAACTGCTCGAAAATGAAGCCCGGGCGGAAGAATTAAAACTCGCGCTAGCCGAAGCACAAATGAACTATGAAAAGGAAAAGCGGCTCGCCGAAATTGTTGATATTTCTACCAAACGAGTAGAAAAAGAAAAACAGCAAAAAGAGTTTGAAATCGCGAAGGCAAAACTGAGTCAGGCCACTCAGCAGGCCAAACAATTTGCCGAAACCCGCGAGCTTAATGAGCAACTGGCGCAGAGCAAAATAAACCGTCTGCAATCCAAGCTAGGGCAAACCCAGCGCGACATTGCCAAACTTACCGTACAGTCACCTAAGCCGGGCTTAATAATGTATAAAGCGGCGCCGGATGGCGAAAAAGTGGCGGTGGGCGATTCCGTTTTTATGGGCCGGACCATACTGACCATTCCCTCGCTGGATAAGCTGGCGGTTAAAGCTCAGTTTGACGAAGCCGACACGGCCAAACTCAGTATTGGATCGAAGGTAAAAGTAACTTTGGATGCCTACCCGGAAGTCCCTTACGCCGGCAAAATCGTATCCCTTGGTGAAGCCTATAAGGAAAAGTCCTCAACCAATTTGAGTATTGTGTTTGACGTACAAATTGAACTGGAAAAAATCGATCCGACAAGGATGCGTCCTGGTATGAAAGCAAATATTGAAGTACAGGAGGATAACTTATCATGATGCCTAAATGGTTCTCCTGCCTTGTGGCAGCCACACTGATTAGCGGTTGCGGCGAAACAGAACAAACAACCCCCACCTATCAGGTTGAACGTCAGCCGTTTGAGCTGATGGTGCCGGTAAAAGGTGAACTGGAAGCCGCCAGTGCCACCGCCATTGGCGCATCAAGTCGCCGTCCCATGACCATTGCATGGCTGGAAAAAGAATACACCAATGTAAAAAAAGGCCAGTTAATCGCCCGTTTTGATGCCGAGCAGCTCAACCTCGACATGCGCAAAGAAATGCTGGCAATGATGCTGTTAGAGGAAGACATGAAGCTCAACCGCTCTACCCTGACACAGGAAGAGCGTGATGTGGAAATGGACAAAGCCCTGGTGGTCAAGGAATTTGCCTTTGCAGATGAATTTACCATTGATGATTTGCGGGTGTATTCACGCATCGAAATTATCGAAAACATGCAGAATAAAGAATATCTGGGAGCCAAAGACAACTACCTGGACTGGAAAAAAGAAAGTGTGGTGGAACAAAACTCCAGTGCCATAGATGTGCTGAGCATTCGCAAGAAAGGCAGTGAACAAAAGTATAACCAGATTAAATCAGCCATTGAAACACTGGAAATCCATGCCCCTTACGACGGTTTGCTGGTGTATGAGTCCAACTGGCGAGGTGAAAAGCCTTCGGTAGGTGAAACGGTTTTTCCGGGCCGCCCCATTGCTAAACTACCGGATTTGTCGAAAATGCAGGCTAAAGGCTATGTGCTGGATAAGCAGGCCATTGGTCTTGCTCCTGGCCAGCGTGTAACCATTTCACTGGAGGCGTATCCCAATAAAGTATTTACCGGCTCCTTAAAGCAAGTCTCCGGCTTTTCCAGAACCATTTCCCGCTCCGATCCGACCAAATATTTTGAAGTCACCATTGATATTGATGATCAGGACTCCCCTATCCTCTCGCCGGGGCGTAAATTAAATGCCCGCATTGAGGTGTCTAAAGGTGAGAGTAAATTACTGGTGCCGATTCAGGCCATCTATAACGAACAGGGGATCAACTACGTTTTCCGTGAGGATGGCAGTGGTTTTAGTCGCCAGCAAATTGAAATTGGTCAGAAAAACCTGCACTTCGTGGAAGTGACCAATGGCCTTAAAGAGGGCGATAATATTGCCCTGTCATACCGGGAGCTCATTTAATGTTAAACCAACTCACACTAACCAAAACCCGGTTGCTGGTCGGTGACGCTCTGCATGAATTGCTGGCGCAAAAACTGCGTACATTTTTAACCCTGCTGGGCATGATATTTGGCGTTGGAGCGGTTATCGCCATGCTCAATATAGGTAAAGGCGCCGAACAGGAAGCGCTTAAGATGATTGGTTCCATGGGGCTGCAAAACCTGATTGTGGAATCAAAAAGCTATACCGCTGAAGAACTAAAGGATATTCGCGAAGAGTCGCTGGGGCTCAATATTGCCGATGTGGAAGCGGCTATGTCCACACTGCCCTTTATCACGCATTACAGCGGCGAGAAGCAAATTAAATTGTTTGCACTATACAGCGATTATGCCAAAGCCGATGCCTCGGCAGTTGGTGTAACCAGCAGCTACTTTGACCTTGCCAGTATGACCCCCGCACAAGGCCGATTGCTCAGCGACGATGATGAATTGCACGTATCACAGGTTGCCGTGCTGGGCGCCGATGTGGCCCACACCCTGTTTCCAGATGACGAGCCGCTGGGTCAGTTTTTAAAAATCAACCATGTTTGGTTTGAGGTGGTGGGCGTAATTGCGGCCCCGCAATTCAATAAAGAAGCCTTTCAGGGCGTTAAAATTAATGGTGACAGAAACCGCGTATTTATTCCGTTATCCACCAGCCAGAAAAAACTCAACATGGAACCCCTCGCCAGTGAACTGGACGTAGTGAAGTTTGAAGTGAAAGAGGATTATTCAACGGTGCTGGCCGCGAAAGCAGTTACCCAGTTGCTTGCTCAGCGCCACGGGGGCGTTGACGATTACAGCCTGATCATTCCTGTGGAGTTGTTGGCTCAACAGGAAAACACTCAACGCATATTCAATATCGTTATGGCGTGTGTGGCCGGCATCTCTTTGTTGGTGGGCGGCATCGGTATTATGAACATTATGCTGGCAAACGTACTTGAGCGAACCAAGGAAATTGGCTTACTGCGCGCGGTAGGTGCCACTCAGCAGGATATTAAATTGCAGTTTATCGCCGAGAGTTTTGTGATTTCAGTGATAGGCGGCCTGCTGGGCATTTTCTTCGGTCTGGTATTATCCGAAATTATCGGTTTTTACTCAGACTGGGCGGTTAGCTGGTCGCTGACAGCAATTGTCTTATCTGTATCGATTTGTTTATTGGTAGGCGTAGGCTTTGGAGTATTCCCGGCCATAAAAGCCTCAAAACTAAACCCAATAGACGCCCTCCATTCAGACTAAAACCGGACAAAGTCCGGTTTTATCCCGGAAACACCGTAGGGGGTTATCCGGGATCTCCTCTATTACAAAGTCCGGTTTTATCCCGGAAACACCGTAGGGGGTTATCCCATAGAGCTAGCCTTAACACGTCATGCCGGAAGCGGCTTTAGCCGCTATCCGGTATCTCCTGAAAAGTTTTACTCCCACAATAAGACTATTGCTTTATAGAAGATTCTGCATCGGAGGCCGATGTGTAGACTCTTAAACAAGTTTACTCAGTAAAAGATACTGATTGACAACGCTGGCACTCTCCACATTTTGTCGGGGTGCCGACAAAAAGTAGAGATTACCTTAGGGTTTCAAAAGAAAATTTAACCGCGTCAGCCTGTTATGAAGATCCCGGCTCGAAGGCCGGGATGACGTGATAGGGCAATCCCTGAGGGCTATCCCTGAGGGCGTTCCCGGCTTACAAACCGGACGGATTAAACTCATAACTACCTATCTCCCAACTCGACCAGATACCAATGTCATAGCCGTAATAAAGGTCGACAGAGATAGCATCTTTACCCCTGGCGTCGGGATAATTCGCTAACACTTTTTCAGCAAACTCCCTGGCATATTCCCTGTCATTCACCCGATCTGAATCAATGTATATCTGCAGATCCACACTCGTCTGTGATGTCTTTGCCTGGTCCTCGGGATCGGCGTAGTAGCTGGTTGAGCTGGCCATGATCCCTACGGTATTAACATCTGGCTCCTGCATTAATGCGGCCCGCGTTGCGAGCATCTGTTCAAACTCGCCGGAGGAAAAAACTATGAAGATAAATCTAGGGCTGATAAAACCAATTATGAACAACAGTGCAACGATTACCAGGTGTGGCTTCCACACCTCTCTGACTTCCTCCTGTTGTGCACCGGCATAAACCACATATGTACCAACCACCAAATCGTGCAGGGATTGCCGTGTTCGCCTGTTAAACACGTACAAATACAGTATCGAGAAGGAACCGCCTATAAGTAGTGCCCCTATCGGATACAGGACCCAGAAATAAGTACCGTCTGCCGGCAGAAAATCAACCTGTAAAGCAATAGGGATACCATAAACACAATATCTCAGCAGTGAACGACCCAGCGAGATAGTCTGGTTATTACCGTCGACAACCCGAATACCCAGAAGCCTTTTACCCAATGTTTGGCCCTCAGCGGAGCGACTGTTCATCACGCCGAAATAACCAAGTGAGATAAAGAAGCCTATGAATACCGACCAGCTACCCATTTGTATAAACACCGATTCGAGCACCACCCCCAGTGCAAATCCCCCCAACGCCAGTAATATTGAGTCGACAATCAGTGCGACAATTCGCCGCCAGAATCCGGATATCCAGGGTAAATCAGGTTGCTGCGTCATTTTCCATTCCTTATGTGCTTTGACTGACTGGTTGGGCGCATTAAATGCCTGAGAAGCCCCTGCCCGATAATATTGTTATTCGCTTTGCTTAACCAATATAGCAAGCATAATCAAAATGTTAAGAAAAAAACCGCCAATAAAACACCTTGTTACAAAGGCTGCTGGCAATCCATCACAACTAGCCGTAATCTGTTTGCTATTCTCCTAATCACACAGACTCACGGCAATGAAACGTAGAACCGTTAATGCCTTACGGATACTGGCACTGGTTGTCGCAGTAACCTGTATAGCGTTATTCGCACCACTTAATGCCCTGTTCATTTATCTGGCGCCGCAATCCGAAACGATACAGACAGAGCTTAATCGCGCGGTAGAGCACGGCATTGCGGGGATGGTTGTTTATGTGGATGAAGGCAACGATGCGCCAGCGAAAAGCTATGCCGCAGGCTGGCATAACAAGCAAACCGGGCAGCCAGCGCAGTCCGACGCACTGTTTAAAATAGCCAGTGTGAGTAAGCTTTATGTGGCAGCAGCCGTTACCCGACTGGCAGCCAGGGGGCAGTTGAATCTCGATACCACATTGCTTGAGTATTTGCCCGAGCAAGCCGCCCGTATAACCCATGCCGGAGAAGTTACTTTGCGCATGCTGGTTCAGCACCGTAGCGGTATTGTTAATTACACAGATGATCCGGCTTATGACTGGTTTGCCCCGTTTGATAGTGCCAGTGTAACCCACAAAAGCCTGGCTTTGGTTTATGACAAACCGGCACTGTTCGCCCCCGGTGAAGACTACGCCTATTCAAACACCAACTATTTATTGCTTGGGCGTATCATGGACAAAACCCTGGGTTACCGTTACCAGGATTACATCAGAACAGAATTCCTTACTCCGCTGGGACTGAATAACACCTTTGATGACTTAAGCCAGGTTTCAGCACAGCGACTGATGAGTGGCTATGTTTCAGGTTACGACGAGGATCTTAAACGCCTTGCTTTTGTCAGTCCCGCCGGCGCCATGGTCGCTACTGCGAAAGATGTAGCGGCCTTTCTCAGAGCACTCAATAACGGGTCTTTGTTTACCGCTGAGGAACAAGCGTTATACACCACCCTGTACGTCAACAGTCACGATGGCTGGTTACCCGGTTATTTAAGCTTTGCGCGTTATCATGAACCAAGTGATACTGTAGTCGTGATTTTTGCCAGCACCAGCGGGGATTCGCAATGGCTGATTGGCGATATTATTTATCGCCGTATTATTAATATGTTAGAGGAAAGCAGGTGAGACGCTTACCCAGGTCTACAA
>NZ_CAJXQY010000182.1 GCF_913058315.1 uncultured Alteromonas sp.
GTCCAGCACCGATGACCTGTTGGTGTTTAATATCAACGGTAATGATTTGCAGAGTGGTGGATTAGAGTTTGGATTCACCCCCAGCGTACCGATGATAATTAACGTATCCGGCACCGGCACGCTGAATATCAACGCTAAAGCTCAGGGTAATTTTGACAAGAACTCAGTGTCCCCACTGGTGCTGTGGAATTTCTATGATTATAGCGGCCTCAACTTTAATGGCGATGGCTGGAATGGTTCAGTACTGGCGCCCTATGCGGATATCACCAGTTATACCGGCAGCCTGGATGGAGGCATTGCTGCGCTTTCTTACACCGGTGGTGTGGAAGTGCACAACAAACTATTCACCTTTGAGCCACCCCAGGACGAACAAACCCCGGTATCAGCGCCCTCTGTTGCAGCATTATTGTTTGGTGGAGTGCTGTTAGTTATGCGCAGACACCGTAAGCAAGCGGCTGCCTGATATCTTAAAGCTCATCCGACAGGTACGGGTGAGCTGTTACTGGTACCATTCAAACCATACCGGTAAACAGCCTGTGAGTCGTATTAACGTGACCGGACGTTTCTTAGTAATCATTATTTGTTGGTTGGGTTTCAGTGGGCTGGCGCAAAGTCAGCAGGCCGAAACCGATGTGATTGACTGTGAGAAAGCTGAATTTGCCTATCTTGATGGCAATGCTGAGGAAGCATTGATTTATCTTAAACGATGCCGGCAACAACTCCCCGATTATCTTCCTGCGCTCACATTGCTGGGTAAAATACAGACTGAATATGGCCGCTATGCGCTGGCAGCAGATACCTTTCAGCAAGCCCTTGAGCAAGGGGCGGATGCTGAGTTATTTGCCCGGGAGTGGGCGCGCTCACTGATTGGCACTAGACAGTTTAACACGCTGGCCCGTTTTACTGGTTTTCAGGGGTTTACGCCGGTTATGCGCGCAGACTGGCTGAAACAGCGTGCCTTGGCATGTCGTGAACTAAACGAGGAAAGCTGCGCCAGAGAGAGTTATTCAGCCCTGAAGATGCTGGGTGAAGAACTGGATGCGGCGCTGGGTTTTGCCGGACTGGCTATCGAGCACAAAGCCTGGCAAGAGGCTCGCGAACAACTGGATTTGGCCACCGCTATAGATCGCAACGATGTGCGCGTACTGCTTACCTCCGGACGTTTGGCACTTTATCAGCAGCAATATGACGAGGCGCTTGAATTGGTGGATAAAGCGTCTGTCCTGGCGCCAAGGGATCCATTGGTATTGCGCACACTGGTAGACATTTATCTGGCGGCTAATCAACGCCAGGAAGCTGCCAATACGTTGGATCTTATTCTTAGCTTGTCGCCGGAAGATCCCTTCGCCATGCTGGTGCGCAATAGCCTGGAGCCGAATGACAAGTACTCTGCAATACTGGCGACTTATAAAGCACGTATCGAGCAACTCAATAAAACGGCGAAGACCAACGACCACACCCTCTACTATCTGGAAGGGTTAATTGCTTATCAGTCGGGTAGTTATGAGCAGGCACTTAAGGCCTTCACTTTTCTGGTGAAAGAAAAGGCATTCTTCCCCCAGACATTAACCTTACTGGCTAAAACCCATGTGGCCTTAAAGCAGCCCGGCCAGGCGATTAGTCTGCTGGAGCCGCAGCAGGAGACGCTACTGGCCGAAGCGCCAGACTCGATGGCATTACTGATTGAACTGTTTATTGAAGACGGCAAAGTGTTTAAAGCGCTTCCGAGTTGGCGCAGTTTTGCTGAGCGCTACCCACAGCGTCTGGAAACCGGCTTGCTGGAAGTCAAAATACTGTTTGGCCGGGGCATGCATGAACGGGCGATGCAAAGACTAGAGCAATTACGGCAGACTTTTCCTGAGTCAGAGTCGGTGGCCAGGGTATCAGCCGTGGCGCTGAGTTTTGCCGGCGATTACCCTCAGGCACTGAATATTGTAGAGCGCCAATTGCAGACTTCTGCACAGGCACAGCTTTGGTATAACTTTAAAGGTACCCTCCATCTGATGTTAAATGATGCCGCTAACGCCAGGGAGTCATTTGAGAATGCCTTGCGCCTCGACAACAAAATGTTGCCGGCGCAGGCCAACCTGGCCTGGCTGGACTTTTATCAGGGGCAACAAGACACCGCGCTGGCACGAGTGGAGCAACTGGCTGCGCAATATCCTGCCCAGCTTCCATTGCAACAGATGTATGCCGGTATGTTGCTCTCGTCAGGTCAGGCAGAGCTGGCTAAAAAGCGCTATGAGATGATCTACCAGCAGGACAGTGCCGAGCGCACGGTTATTGAAAGTCTGATTGCTATCTATCAACAAGAAGGCAACACTGCAGGGTCAATCAGTATGCTGACCCGCCTGATTGAACTGGAGCACGATACGGTCAGAAACCTGCTGCGACGAGCGCAGCTTTATGTGTCGCAGGACCAGTTAAACCGGGCTGATTTGGACCTTTATAAAGCACTGCCGCTTAGTAACGGCAATGCCACCTTATTGCTGGGTATTGCCAATATAAGTATTCAGTCGGGCAATCATCGATTAGCGGTAAAATCGCTGCAGCAGGCCGGGCAAATTAATCCGGCGGACCCTCTACCGCCGATAAAACTCGCCGAATTATACCTGAACCAAAATCAGACTCAGGAAGCCGGGCAGGTCCTGAAAGCAGCCGCTGGTTTTACTGAGGTGGCCGAACTCTGGTTGTTAAAAGGGCGCCTGGCAGAACAGCAGGGAGAGGGGCTTAAAGCCAGTGAGCATTACCACCATGCGCTGAGGTTAAACCCGGCGTTTGAACTGGCATACGGAAAGCTCTATGGTTTAACGCGGTTTGGTATTGGCAGGGCCGAGTTTGAGAAAGCGCTTAAAGAACGCGTTGCAGAGGCGCCAGAAGTGGTTTTTAGTCGCAGCTTACTGGGCCAGTACTATTACTACGAACGGCGCTTTAGAGAAGCGGTACCCCACTATGAACGGTTATATCTGACTGCTGCTGATGAGACTACAAAAGCCGGCTATGCACGCCGTCTGGGGCAGTTGTACTTCCATTTTGCACCGCAACAGGCGATTGAGTATGTGGCAAAGGCTGAAGCTATCAATCCCGATGATCCTTTCATACTGGCGCTAAAGGGCTGGGGAGAGGTGCAAATGGATCGTAAAGAAAGCGGTCTTAAATTACTTCGCGAGGCATACACCCGTAACGGTCAGGATGCAGACACTCAGTATTTTCTGGCGTATACGCTCAATTCGCTGGGGTTGCATGAAGAAGCCCGCAAATTTCTGACCCCGTTATTAACTAACCGGTCATCCTCATACTCGCAGGAAATTCAGCAGTTACAGCAGCAGCTCATGAGGGAACCTCAGTAGTTCACACCAAACAGTGGGCATAAACTCAGTGAGTAGGTTGTAGTAAATAGCAGACACAAAAACAACAGCAGCAAGCAAAGCTTGTGCTGTTGTTCCAATACGTAAATGAGCGTTTGGGGTGTTTTAGCTGTCTACTGAACCACAGAAGCGATAGCCTTCACCGTGAATGGTGACGATCAGCTCTTCTTCGTTTGGCTCAGATTCAAAATGCTTACGTATACGGCGAATGGTTACATCCACAGTACGGTCATTCGGACGCAATTCACGGCCTGTCATTTCCATGATCAACTGTTCGCGGGTAAGGATCTTACCTGGATTGCTTAAGAACAGGTGCAGAGCACGGAACTCACTGCGCGGCAGACGGAACTCGTTGCCACTTGGGGCAATCAGAGAGCGGCTATCGCCGTCCAGAGTCCAGCCGTTGAAGCTTACACGGCTAGGCAAATCGTCGTCTTCAGTGCTGCTGGTGGTGCGGCTCAGCAGGTTACGGGCACGGATAGTCAGCTCACGTGGATTGAATGGCTTGGTGAGATAATCGTCAGCACCAATTTCAAGACCCAGGATACGATCAACGTCGTTGTCACGGCCGGTTAAGAATATCAAGCCGATATTCTTACGGTCGCGCACTTCGCGTGCCAGAATCAATCCATTTTTACCAGGCAGGTTAATGTCCATGATAACCAGATTGATTGTGTGATTTTCAAAAAAATCATGCATTTGTTCGCCGTTTTCGGCTTCGAAAACGTTATACCCTTCGGCTTCAAACAAACTTTTCAATGTGGTTCGGGTGACCACTTCATCTTCTACTATTAATATGTTGGGCGTTTGCATGTTCACACTCTATTTACAAAAATTAGTACTCTGTACAAAGTTTATCAGATTTTATTGTTATCGATCTTTTTATCTTGCAAATTAATTGCCACATTCGTAAAACTACGCGCATGAGCAAGTTAAGTCCAAGAAAAAATATGTTAAATAACGGTTTTATGGTTTTTTTAAGGTTACCGGGATCGTCAGCGTAAACTCCACGCCGCTACCTTCTTCGCTTTCTAACTTTATATTGCCATTAAGCGCCTGAGTTACCAAGTTAAATACCAAATGCATACCTAAACCGGAGCCCCCCTGACCACGTTTTGTTGTAACAAAGGGATCAAAAATGCGCTTCTTGATGCTAGAAGGTATACCGCTGCCATTATCCTTGTAAATTATTTTCAGTTTTTGGTCATCCGTCAAGCTAGCTATGACGTCAATTTTGCCGTTTTCAACCGTTTCAAAGGCGTGGATCAGTGAATTCATGATTAAATTGATCAAAATCTGATTTAATGGCCCGGCTTTGCACATAACATTGAGGGTTTCAGAACAATCAATACTGATGGTGTGACGCACCTTTTTCAGGCGTGGTCGCATCGACATCAGGGTCTCTTCTATCAATTGCTTCACATTGACTTCCCGGGCTTCCTCACTGGACTGATCTACCGCTACCTGTTTAAAGCTCGAAATGAGCTGGGCTGCCCGGTCGAGGTTACGGTAGATAATGTTCAGGTTTTCCCGGCTCTCATTAATGAAGCGGTCCATGGCACTGGCTTTGAGCGTTTTATCTTTGAATTGCTGGTCGATAACGGCCAGGCGATCGAGCATCATAGTGGAGGCAGTTATGCCAAGGCCAATCGGCGTATTCACTTCATGCGCAACGCCCGCCACCATATCACCAAGAGAGGCCATCTTTTCGTTTTCAACGATTTGGCGCTGAAACTGATGCAGTTTTTCCAGTGTTTGAATCAGTTCTGTATTGGCACTCTTAAGGGCAACGGTGCGCTGATTAACTTCTTCCTCAAGTCGGCTGTTGAGGGCTTGCAGCTCGCGCTCTGCCTGTTGCTGTTTGCTAATGTATTCTTCCACTCTCGACAGCAGAATATTAATGGAATCCAGCATATGGTCATATTCACGCACATTACTCACCGAAAATCGCAGTGAGTAGTCGCGGCTGCGAGCGACCTTCTGCAGCATCAGGTTGGTATCCTGAATGGGGGTTGCCAGCATCTGGCCATATTTGAGCGCAACCAGAAACGCGGCAATGATAATCAGCACTATTGTGGCCACTTGCACCATTCGGGTGCTTCCGATGTAGCTGAAGAACGACTCCGTAGACATCCGCACATACACATAGCCGAGTGTTTGCTGTTCAATATTCACCGGTCGAATGATTTCAATGACCTGATTATCTTCATCCAGCCGGGCGGTGAAATAGCGCGCCATGTCATTTATCCGGCTTTCTGCCGCCGTGCTGGTTGATTTGGTATACAGCGCGAGCATTTCAGGCACTTGCCCATTTCCCTGGGCACTGTATAGGTGAGCATTTAAGACATCCGGAAAACTATCGAGACCGTGGAGCATGTTGGCCAACTGATCGCTACGGGTCATTTTTTCATCTAAATCAGTTGGGGTAACGGCCATGATGGGCTGAGCGTTGCTGGCCACCATATCGGCCAGTGAACGAACGTTTTGCAACAGCTGTTCTTTTACTTCGGCATGTTGGAGGTAGTTTGTGACTAATGTGGATAGCAACATAGCACTGCCCGACACGACGATAACAAGCCATATCATGATACTTTTGATCGAAAGTCTGGCGGCCGACAGCGACATGAGAAGGTTAAACTAGCCCACAAGGATTGATTGTTTAATAGTGGCTCATAAAGGTGAAAAAATAAAGTATTGCAGAGGCTTAAAGGCGTGGTTTAGCTCATAAAGGCCCACTTTCAGGCGCCAGCGTCGGTTATTTACTTTCAGTCCACTCTGGCGCCGGGATCCTGAGTAACTGGTATAGGGCTAGCGGTGGTAAGGCGTATTCCCGGGCAATCTCGGTAAATGCGCTTTGTTGCCTGGCAACCGGCAGGTCGGTAAGATCTGATAAACAGAGGCAAACCATACCGCCTTCGTTGATCGCCAGAGAAGGCACTGCAACGCGGGCAACCCGATATAACGTGTGTGGGCAGTATGCCTGTCTTTGTGGTGCCTGAATACACTCTTCGGGTACCTCGGCCCACCCCGGTGCACTGAACGTTAAACCTAACGTTAACAGCAGTGTTACTCTGAGTATCATTAACCCATGCTCTGATACAGCGTCAGATACTGTTCAGCGGCGGCTTGCCAGGTGAAACGGGTTTGCATGCCTCGTTGTTGCATTTCCCGGAACGTCACAGGGCATTCATAATATGCTAACAGGGCCCGCCGTATGCAGCTAAGCAGGGCATCCCCGCTGGGTTGTTCGAAAACGAAGCCGGTGGCCGCATCGGGCGCATACTCAGGGTCGATCACGGTATCTTTCAGGCCGCCTACTGCGCGGACTATGGGTACCGTGCCATAGGCCAGACTGTACATCTGGTTGAGTCCGCAAGGTTCAAACTGAGAGGGCATTAAAAAGAAGTCAGCGCCGGCTTCAATCAGGTGCGCATGCTCTGTACTAAAGCCATTAATAAAGGAAAACTGCTGGGGGTGTTGCTCGGCAAACTCACCGAGATCCTGACACACCCTTGGGTCGCCCGTGCCGATAATCACCAGTTGCAATTTGTGACGAATGAGGCGATCGAGAATGGGGATAAGATACCCAAATCCCTTTTGCTCAGTAAGACGACACACCATGCCGAATACCGGTACATTCGATTCTGTCGGTAAGCCTGATTTGCGCTGTAAGGCCTCTTTGCATTCAGCCTTACCGCTTATTTCCCCGGCGTTAAAATGGGCCGGAATATACGGATCGGTCATCGGATCCCACTGGCTGTAGTCACAGCCGTTCAGAATGCCGGATAAATCGTTGCTGCGCTGCATGAGCCGGTCATGTAAGCCATGACTACCCAGGTCGGTGAGCAATTCAGTGGCATAGTTGGGGCTCACCGTGGTAATTTTGTCGGCGCATTCAATGGCCGATTGTAAAAAATTGATATAGCCACCATGCACCTGCTCGAAGATGGCCGGGTGATGGCGCAGGAAGGGGATCTCTTCTATGCGATGAACGCCCTGGAATGCCGCATTATGGATGGTAAATACCGAGCGTGTCTGATTGAAATAACCGCTACGATCGCTACGCATTAAAAAGGGTAGCATAGCCGTATGCCAGTCATGACAATGAATAACATCGGGCTGCATGCCAAGCGTTTGGATAGCGCTAAGCACGGCACCACTAAAAAAGCTGAAGCGCTCGCCATTGTCGTTGTAGGCTTCATATGCACTGTTATACAGACCTTCCCGGTCGAAGTATTCGGGATAGTCAATAAAGTAAACCTCAATGCC
>NZ_CAJXQY010000183.1 GCF_913058315.1 uncultured Alteromonas sp.
AGATTTCTGCCTGTCTCGTGGGCTCGGAGATGTGTATAAGAGACAGGATATAAGGGGATAATTAAGGAAGGCGAAACTTCCGGGATGAAGAAAGAAGGGCAAAACACCGGAATGATTATGTTCTGTCTCTTACAGGTAACTTGATTTTTTACATATTAAATATATATTTTTTATGTAACGTTGTTTCTGTTAAGCGGAGATGCAGATGTCAAAAGCAGAGAAAAAAGTAAGTAAAAAAACGTCTATTGATTTAGACGAAGATACATTGAGGCTGTTAGCTGAACTGCAAAAAGGCTTCGGTGTATCAACCAATGCTGCGGTTTATAAAAAGGCACTTAAACTGGCGTACTACATGGTTAACGCTGCAGATAAAGATCACGGGGTGGTAGTGGAGAATGCCCGAAATCATCAGAAAGAGCGCTTAATACTCAATAGCTAAAGGACAACCTATGTCAGGGGATGACCAGAGAAGTCCAACTACTATCCTTATTGATTCGATCGATGTTGACGGTGCTGACATCGATCGTTTAGCCCATACCGCAGATATGCTGGAAACAGCAGCAACGGGCGAAACCCGTCGCGATGCGATACGCAAAATAATAGGCCTGTTTAAATTACTAAACCTCACCGTTATCGCTGTTGTGGGCGTAATGTTAATTGCTGACTGGGCTATTCTGGCGTGGGTAAGTGATGCTACATTAAAAGATAGAACTATCGATCAAACCGTGGTGATGGCCCTGATTGGTGCTACGGTTGTTCAGTTAGGCACTGTAATGCTGACATTGTCGAAACATCTGTTTCCGGCAAGCAGTGAATAGGGTTAGCTGCACATTGACGTATTGGTTTTTAGCCTGTGAACCATATGCTAAAGTAACTGAAAAGTTAGTTTTACAACGAGTTTCTTGTGACAAAAACGGATAAAGACACCGCCAAACTTGCCGTACGGTTGGATGAATTTTTAGATGCAATCGACGTTGGCGATACCAAATTGGCCCGCTTCATTGTTAAAAAAGGCGTAAAAAAATACCCTCGACACGGACTCAGCTTTGCCATGCAAGGGTTGGCGGCTGTTTATATCGATAACGACCATTCCGACGGCTACCTTTATTTAAAAGAAGCGATCAGTAAAGGTTATGGAGCTGCGTTTATTTATTTCAACTTTGGGCTCTGTGCAGAGAAAAGCGGTTTTATAACAGAATCGTTAGAGGCTTTTTACGAGTCGATCGAACGCGCCTCACCCGAAGAGCTGGATGCATACGGCCCCGCTCGCGAGCGGTTATTGTTGATACAAGAAACCCTTCCGGAGCACGTAACACTAAAGCAATATTTTGCCGATGCCAAAGAGTTCGAAAAAGGCGTATCGCTGCTAGAAAACCACTCGTTTAGCGAAGCTATTTCGTGCTTTACTAAGGTTACGCAGAGCCAGCCTGAACATGTACAGAGCTACGGGAATCTGGGGATCTGCCAGATGTATTTAGGAGAGCACCAACTCGCTAAACGAGCATTTTATCAGGCTCTGGCCATCGATCCGGATTACGAGCTGGCCGAAACAAACTTACAGCGCTTAAAGGCCCTTGAAAAAGGCGAAATAACATCACTGCCTGATATTACGGTGGTAGATTTTTACGGCGATCGAGAGCAAGAGTCAGTCAATCCGGCCCGAGAAGTCAATCAGGCTTTATCGCAGGCCATGTCTGAAGAACAGTTTGAATCGCTGGATGAAGCGCAGGCCTTTGTTGATAGTTTCATGCAGGAGCATAACGATTCGCCCCGCGAGGATTTGCTTGGGTTAACGCCAACCCAGGCAAGGGAGCTGCTAACCACCCCGTTTGAGGCGCCTGCATTACTAACCCGTGACTTCAAACGCGTTTCGCAGCTAATGGCTGTGCCCCTTTACTGGTTGGCGATAAATCTACTCGGTGCTCTGGGCCCGGATGGCATTAAATGCACCGCTGCCGGTAATTTACCCCGCGACCTGTGCCGCACTATTTTCGAAAAATACCAGCAGGAAATTGATTCGGGGATCACGGTTTCTACCATTAACAAAGAAGAAGACTTTGCACATTTGCATGTAGCACGTTGCGTTCTTTCAATTGCGGGGCTGATCCGCAAGCATGGCGGCTACTGGAAGCCACTTAACGCCGCCCGGAAGCTTTACGAGCGAATACAACAAGGCGACCATGACGCTGCTACAGAACTCTACGCAACACTTTTTACAACATACATCACGGATTTCAATCTGGCGTATCTCGCCGGTGACGAAGAAAACTGTGCGTTTTATCAATCCAGTATCGGCTTTTCATTATACATACTCTACCAACTGGGAGATACCTGGCGGCATAGCCGGGCTTATCAGCAGTTATTCGAAAAGACATTCCCCGACGAAAAAAGCCCAGTGATTGAATTCCCCGGGGTAGAACTTCCGTCTGAATACATACTCAGGTTCTGGCTGGATTTAGCCTGGCAAATTGGTTTGATTGAAAAACGTCAAAGCAGTGAGGGAGCTAGTTTAAGTAAAGACATCAAGGCAACCCCATTGTTTGCGGAGTTAATTACCTGGCACCTGCCTAAAGTAAAATTGATTTAACTTGCAGGTAGTTGGTTAACCTCTTTTTCTGTCATCCCGGCCGATTTTATTCAGTCATCCCGGCCTATTTTATTCAGTCATCCCGGCCTCCGAGCCGGTATCTCCCAAACAGTCTGACACCGCTGAAATAGCCTATTGAGGAGATCCCCGCTCAAAAGCATGCGGGGATGACGTAGGGGGTAGCATGGGGGAATGACGGAGAGATGACATGCGGGGATGACGTAGGGTGTAGCATAGGGGAATGACGGAGAGATGACATGCGGGGATGACTATTTTTAATTCCGTCATCCCGGCCCCCGAGCCGGGATCTTCTTTTCCCGTCATACCGGAAGATACAAAGTATCTATCCGGTATCCCCCAAACCGCCTGGCTCCGGCAAAGCGACCTTTTAACAGAGGTGAACCCCCAGGGAGATCCCGGATAGTTTCTGCGAAACTTCCGGGATGACGAAGAATATTAAAACTCCCGGATGACGAAGAAGGTTAGAACTTCTGTATGACTGTTTAATGCGGGAACAAACAACGGAATGACTTTGATTTTCCTTCATTCCGGCCAATTAAAAATCGTCATCCTGGCCAATTAAACATCGTCATCCCGGCCCCCGAGCCGGGATCTCCTTTTCCCGTCATACCGGAAGATACAAAGTATCTATCCGGTATCCCCCAAACCACATGGCTAATCCAAAACTACCTTTTAACAGAGGCGAAACCCCAAGGAGATCCCGGATAGTTTCTGCGAAACTTCCGGGATGACGAGGAGGTTAGAACTTCCGGGACGACGAGGAGGTTAAAACACCTGTCATCAAAGCCACTTATAAAAAACAATACCTGGTAAACACTGGTGATAACCAACCCTTAGAATAAAGCTGTATAGTTACTAACCAATGGATGAGTTGTTGTTCCCTCCAGTCAACAACCAGTGTTCCTTCCATTTCTGTGTTGTGTGAACCCTTTTTAGCCCCGTTTCGACGGGGCTTTTTTATAAACAAATTACCTCAAATCATCTCAAAATAACCCAATACCCCCATAAAACCGTCATGCTTGCACTAATAATAAGCAACTCGCCTCTGCTGGGTGCATGTTAATCGTTTGTACTCTGCGTAATTCGTGCGCACTTTCAACGATGAAGATTAAAGTAATTAATAAATAAAACAATAAGATGAAAAATTTAGGGTAGGCATGTCGAGAGTAGCCGATTGCAAAAATACCTCATCGCAAACTAATCACTGTCGGATTTTTTTACGGTTACAATTTAACCGGTTGAAGTATTTAATAAGCGGGTAAAAAGTGACTTTTCTAAATTTCTAACTCATTGATAAAATGTGTAAAAAAATACAGTGGCTTAAAAAATGCACAGTTTAAGCGTTAACTGCGAGGTTAATGACTGCTTAGCATCAACCGTAGTCCTGCCATCCATCCAGGGGAAGTAGAGAGAAGCTAGCAAGGTACAACATGTTTTAAGGAAGATACTAATGAAAAAATACCTTTTATTGTGCTTTATTACCCTGTTTATCAGTTCAAATGCTCAGGCCTCCTTTGTACAAGGGGTAACTGGTGCAGACATGGCGGGCATTCAGGTAGAAGTCGAATTTGCAGACGGTTCCAGCGATGCCGGAATATGGTTTGCCATGTCGCCCACTGCGGGGGGCTACATCAACGGTTCATGGGGGATCCGCTTAGACGGTGATTCCCATGGTGTACTAGATAACGCCAACAACATTCTCTCCGGCATGTTTGTTTTGGTAAATAACGGTAATATCGACATTATGTCACTTACCTTGCGTGCACTAAGCGCCGGTTTTGTGTTCGATACCCATACTGACGATATTATGCTGAATGGATCGGGTACCGGCATGGGCATGTACTCTCCTAATCCTACCGCCTTAGCCAGCTATACAGAATTCTATATGGATGAACTGTATGGCACCATGATGATAAGCAGTACCCGGGCACTGGTCGAAGCCGGAAGCCGGGTAGCCTTTGTAACCGATCTCGATGCCATCGGTGTTACCCAGGAAGTACCTGCTCCTGCTGGTATGGTGCTAAGCTTGATGATGCTCGGAGCAATGAGGCTCCATCGTGGGGCTAAGCAATAAGCTACCACCCTATACAACACTTCGCTCCATGTCATTCAAAGGCCCGCTCATCTGAAGCGGCTTTTTATATTTTTCGGCAGTTAAGCGCCATAGTTACGCCAAACGCTAACTTTTCGGTATTGGTGTAAAAAACCTACGCGCCGGATTCTTTTACACTCTGTGATTGCAATTTGAACCCCGCACGATAATGTAAACGGTATCATCGATAACTCAAATCAAGCACATGGAAGCCAATTCATCTCATTCGTCATACCACGCGTATTCCGGGCACTTACAGGGTTTGCTAAACAAAATGCCGGCTGAGGTTGCAACCAGCTACACTCAGGAGCAACTATTGCACCTCGACGAGGCATTGCGCAAAAACAAAGCAAAGCTTCCGGTTAACGTAAATGGTAGGGTGTCAGTTCCTTTTACAACTACACGATTCTTCTGGGTTTTTCTGGCCGGTCGCGACAAGCGTGAACTCTCCCGAGGTGAAATAAATGTAAAAAGAACCACGCTAATTGCCCTTATTTTTGGTGCAATTATGGTCTCTAGTTTAATGGGATTACTTGTTCTCTATCTCATAAAATCGGCGCTGGGCATCAATCTTTTCGAGCACTTTTCGTTAGGAATATGGGGCTGGTTTAAGCAAAATGTATTATAAATCAGCTTTCTTAATATTTAAGGTAATAGCGGTCTTTAAGCAAACTGACACCTAGCATGAGTATCATTCAAACCTCGTGAGTAAAGAGTGAACATGTTAGAGGTTGGAGCAGTTCATTAACTTGTTAAAATTATGTAATTTTCCGTCTTTAACATAAAAACTAACTCATACTAAAAGTGGTTATTCGGTATATATATTGCTTAACTAAAAAACAAATTTAAAATTTGTAGATGTATTACAAAGTTTGTTAAGAACGGATTCTAACAAAATCAAACCGTTCCAATAATTTTCTGTAGTCTGCTTTTAACTCTATTTCATGGCAAGGAACTGCATTATGGGTAAAAAAGGCTTTGTTCGAAATAACGTAAATCAGTTCGCGGTACTTTACCGGTTTCTAGATCTATTAATCATCCAAGTGTGCTTATTGCTAGCAGCAGAATTGTATGGCATCACCTTGACTATGCACTATTACCTGATTGGATTGATAGCATGCGTTGCCTACTTGTTCAGCGCTGAAATGTTGTGGTTGTATCGCTCCTGGCGGGCGGGCTCCATGAAAGAAATCTTGTTTGTTGCCAGTATGAGTCATTTGTTGATGATCTCGGTAGTTGTAGGTTGGATGTTTATCTCTAAGACATCAGACGATTTTTCCCGAGTAGTGATATCGTTTTGGTTTAGCTTGAGCTGGGTGATGTCTTGTACATGGCGCGCAGCATTTCGATATTTCCTGTTCCGGATCCGCAAAAATGGTTTTAATACACGTTCCGTCGCCATAATTGGGGCAAACGAAACAGCCGGTGAACTTACCAAAGAAATACGAAATACCCCTGAAACAGGCTATAACGTTCTTGGAGTATATGACGACAGAGCACCAGAGCGTATTTCAGTACCAAGCGGTTTGGAACTACAGGGCAAAATCAACGAACTGTACGAAGACGTGAACAGCGGCAAAGTCGACATGGTGTTCATCTCCTTGCCTATGACAGCAAACCGCCGCATAGAACAAATACTGCGTGTACTAGGTGATACGCCAGCCCAGGTTCACCTGGTCCCCAATTTCTTCGTTTACAATCTGTTGCATTCGCGTATTTGTAACGTGGGTGAACTACAAACCGTAAGTGTGTTCGACTCGCCCATGAAAGGCGCGATGAACTTCTTAAAGCGGATGGAGGACATTATCCTCGCTTCAGCTATCCTCGCTGTGATTGCTATACCAATGCTGTTTATCGCTGCTGCAGTCAAATTAACCTCCAAAGGCCCGGTGATCTTCAAGCAAAACCGCTATGGCATGGATGGCAAGAAAATCAAAGTGTGGAAGTTTCGCACCATGACGGTAACCGAAGACGGCGATGAAGTGAAACAAGCCACCAAAAACGATTCCCGTTTAACCCCTATTGGCGGCTTTTTACGTAGAACCTCGCTCGATGAGTTACCACAGTTTATCAATGTACTGCAGGGTAGCATGTCGGTTGTAGGCCCAAGACCTCATGCCGTGGCGCACAACGAGATGTACCGTAAAAAAGTAGAGTATTACATGCTTCGGCACCGTATTAAGCCTGGTATTACCGGTTGGGCACAGGTAAACGGCTGGCGCGGTGAAACAGACACCATTGATAAAATGCAAATGCGTATTCAATACGACCTGGAATACATTAAAAACTGGTCGCTTTGGCTCGATTTTAAGATAGTTATTTTTACTTTCTTTAAAGGGTTTGTGGGTAACAATGCTTACTAAGCATTAAACACATTTTACCGCTTACAAAAATCCCGGCATGTTGCCGGGATTTTTTTGGTCGGTGTTGTTGTTAATAGCCTGCTACTAGAGTCCTTTACACAGGAAATAGCTACTCTAATGAACTGCTTTCAGTCCCACTTTAAAAGTGATATGACATTCACCTGAATACTTAAAGGGCAGAGCCTGCTAGAAAAGCTATAACACACTCTTAAAAAGTCACAGTCCATAATACTAGTCTATTGGAAAGCCACAATTGCTGCTTAGTAAAACGGAAGCAGCATTATCTGAATTTACACAAACGATATTTAGGGTGAATTATCTTCAGCTAAGCTATGGGTTATACAGATATACTAAAAGGTAGCCTTCTTTTCACCACGTTGTTTATTACAAATTATGGCCAATATCAGCATCGCGATAAAGTAAACGGTATTCGCAGGTGCCTGAAGCGGAAAATCCACCGCTATATGCATCAACATTGCGATTAT
>NZ_CAJXQY010000184.1 GCF_913058315.1 uncultured Alteromonas sp.
AGGCACATTGCCAATATTAAAATAACTTTCATCCCTGTTCCTTGTTAGTTAATACTGTTTTTAACTTAAAGGAAAACACGCAATAAAAAAAGCCGCTTTTGCAGCGGCTTTGATTGTTTACCGTGTAATCAGGCAGTAAGTTGCAGGATATTTCGCAGTTTATTACTCATCGGTTCCAGCAGTCTTACCATTTCAATAGGCTCTACGGCATCTAACTGGCCGTCGGGCATGGCTTCAAATAAATGCTGTAAGCCGTTAACGTACTGGCTGATCATTACCAGGTCTTCGTAGTATTTATTTTCCATACTACACCCCGAGCGGCAGCTGGCGAACGTCTTTACCAATTAGAGCTGTGCTTGGCATGGGTTCACCCAGTAAGTTACTTACGTTGCGCAGGCTGGTTATTAAGCTGTCGTGCATAAACGCGTCTTTGGTGGCGGCCAGCAGCTGCAGCAGCTTTACTTTTTGGCTACGCAGGGTGTTTTGCTCTTTAAGCGTTACGCTACCGTAAAAGCCCTGGCGACGAATGGCCGGCAATACTTCTTCGCATACCCACTGGGTAAACTTAACTGCTTCGGGCTTATTGGATCGAAAGGCCACCATGTACACGGCCGGTTCGTTTATGAAAATGGTGTCCTGAGTGCCAGAAGGGGTACGGAAACTCCGTATAGCTTTCCACGTTTCTGGCAGTTTTTGCAGGCTTTTTGTCCCTCTCCATGCAATTTCAAGGGCTTCAAACACCTCTTTTGCCACTAACCAGGCATCGCCTTTGTCATCGATGGCGGTGTTAATTTGAATACTCGAGTAAAGAAACGGGTTGGTATTGGCCTGTAACTCGGCCGATTGAATGTTTGTCATAATATTGCCTTGTATATTTAAGTAGTATTCACCACCTTTTGGGTGGCAGGTCTCAACTAAAGCTATACAAGTAGCTCCGGGCCTATTTCCCTTGCGGGTATTGTATTACGCCTCTCAACCCGCCATAAAAATATGGCGCGTGACTGCTTTTCAGGCACAAAAAAACCGCAAAGGCTTTCGGGTGCGGAATACCGCTTGTATATTTTAGTACCTGAAAAGCTACACCTGAATGAATCGGGTGTCAACTATTACGCTTTTTGTTCGTTATACATCCAGTGCGCTTTGTTTACCTATGGGAATACGCAAACCGTACCGTTCGTTAATATCCCGGGCGTACTCAGCTTTTATGTGTGGGTCTTTGATTTTATCCAGTTTAACCAGGTCACTGCCCTTGTTGGATTTAAATGCGATCCCTTTGGTTTCGTAGTCATGCAGCGCTTTACGCCATTCTTTTTGCAAGGCCAGCAGGTTATCCGCCACAGTCTCGTTACCGTTAGCCCTAACTCTGGACGTGTTTACTCTCGCAAGAAATATCTCACACGATTCCAGCAGAATGAACATCGTGTTTTTCGCACCCTTAAGGGTGTCGAAACTATTAAAAACCGGCTCTTTTAACTCACAGCTCCCATATAATTCGCGATTATCGCCAGAGATGGCGGATTCTCTGGCCGATTTCCACTGTAGCCCTAACATTTCCACGATAGGTTTTAGCGGTACGTAGTCTTTATTCTCAAAAGTGATCACGGTAAGAAACATGCCGTGAAATTCGATAATGGTTTTAAATTTTACTGTTGGTTCGGTCATTGTTAGTTCCTATTTGTTGTCGGGCTAATCACCCTTTTCGTGAAAGTTTTACGCTACAAAGAATTTGTAAGCGCCTCGGTATTCCTCACAGGTATTATCACTGCAACCGTCAAAATCATACGGGTTTAATTGCCAGTTGATTTTTCCACAGCATGGACAATTCCAGCGCACCTTTGGGTTATTACTCCGGCGCTTCTCACGCTTCAACCAATCCGGCATTTTAAGCCCAGCACCCTGCACCATGATCCGCGCATCAAATTTCACATAATCAAACGTGCGCCGCTTAGCCTTGTCAGCCATTTCAAAGGGAACATACACCACCTTGTCGCTGTACTTATATTCCTTTGCTTCATCGATGCTGAAGCGCTTCGCTTCACTGAAATTAACGCTTGGCAGTTGATAATCATTAAGCCAAAACACATCGTTACCACTCCATCGGCCTTTTTGAAACGCCACGTATTGATCGTATTGCGGATCAAGAAAGGTTTCGTGTGGTATGTATTGGCAATCCACTTTCCACATAAACATTGAATCAACGTGATCGGCAGAAATTGGCTGGTCAATCTCGCGGCCACAATCCCAGGCTCTTTGTGCCTGTTCCAGTGTGTACTGGTGCGCCTTATCGATATCGGTCACATAGCCTTTGCCATCGATGGCGTGAAAGCCGACATTGGCCCCCACGTTATCCCTGAAACAAGCAAGGTAAAATCTGTTTTTCATCCCTATCCCACCTATACGTTAAATTCTATGTCGTGCTTTTCGCACAGTTCAGCAACCCGGTAATGAGGGCAAGTTTCATCGCTTTCCCATGGAAATTCATCACCAGTAATAACGCTGTCCTTTATCTGGCAGTACTCGATGAACTTTAAATCACCTAGCGCTTTGAGTTTTACCGGTTTCTTAACTGCCCCAAGGAACGTTTGTTCGTCGGCATCCGCTGGTATGCCTAGTTCATCTGCAGCTTCTTGCAAAAGGATCATTGCTTCAAAAGCGTTTATTGCTCTCTCAAAGTTTCTGATCATGCCTTTACCACTTGGCGCGTGAGTTACATCAAAATAGCCAAATCGCGCCATCGTGACAGCAAAGTGAGTGCAATAATCAAGACGCTTGCCCGGCGCTTCAAACTCACCCTTTGGGCCAATTAACATTACTTGTTCCATATCCCACCTATTCGTTAAATTAAAAATCGTGGCTCTTGCCATTTACCAGGACGGTTTCAATTTCAACGTCGGGCGAACAGCTTGCGGCTTCTTCAGGGTTGAGATTCACACACAAGTTGTCATAGTTGAAATCGTCCATTTCATCATCTGGCCAATCAATGGTTTCAACCATTGTTGCCACGTAAGTAACTTTTACTTTCGCCATATCCCACCTTTTCGTTAAAGTTTTACGCGGCATCCTGCAGCGTGTTTAACTTATCAAATTCAATTCTAAAGCCCGCTGCGTTTTTGTGGCCACCACCACCAAAGAGTGAAGCAATAACGGAAACATCAACGCCGTTATCTTTAGATCGCAAGCTGTAAACCCGGCCTTTGGCGGTTTCGTAATAACAGGCTGCAAAGGGTTCGCCCTCGCTCATGATGTTGCCAGCTTCACTGCTGTAGAAATACGGTGCATTCATCACCGGCACATCATAGCCAGCGATTGTGGTGCGATGAGCGGCAACGTTAATCAGTTCGTGAACGTCTTTCATGTGCTTGCGCAAGATCGCCTCACCCTCTCTTTCAAGTACAGCGGGATCACACTCCATCAACTTATCCCAAAATTCAAAGTCGTATGGATAACTGAAAACGCAAGCTTGGATTTCTTTGGTGCCCGGCAATTTAAAACGCCACAAGTCACGATCCTGAATGTGTTGGATAAGGGCTGGCGCTGGCTCATCATGGAAAAAATCCCAGGCAATCATTGCCCCGGAACGGTCCATATCAAACAAAGCACCAATCAGCGGCTTATTTTGCGAATCACACCAAGGGCCGAGCTCATCAAAAAAGCCTTTATAGCCTAACTTCTCTTTAACCGGTTCAAGCCCTTTCAAATCCTCCTGCGCTGATTTGTGGTGATCAAGGATCAGAATACTATTTGCCTTAAAAGACAAATCCTGCAAAACATCAAGCTTGTAACTAAAATCGACCAGAATCACATCGCGGCCGGTAACGTCTGGCGCTTCATGACCATAGTGCCCAGCGTGAAATTCCACATCATCCCCCAGCGCATGACGAACAGCCCAAGCAGCGCCAAAACCATCAGCGCAATTACCGTGATAAATACATAATTTTTTCATTGTTTCCCACCTTTTCGTTAAGTTAATTTTTGGTAAAGCGGCGCTCAAACGCACCAGCCCAGAACGCATCAGCCTGCGCACTACCAATCCGGTATGGATTGATAATTCTCACGCCATTAGACTCAAATTCCAGGCTTGCCCTGTACCCAGCTTTAAATTCATCTGAGCGCCGGGTAACTCCGGTTTTAAATCGTTCTGCAAATACTTTCTCAATATCCATAACTTTGATCTTTTCGTTAAAGTTATTTGATAAAGTCATTGTCACGCAGCCAGTGCAGGGCGCGGCTTTGGTCAGCATTACTAAAATCGAGTTGCTGGGCGATATTGGTTAATTGCCAGATCATCTCTTTTGCTTCAGCATCCAGCTTTACCGACGCATCGATCAGGCTCACTTTGTATTGAGAATTGCAGGCTGAGGCCAGGGCCATGGCCAGAAACTCAGAGGAACCGCTGTAGCGGTGTTCTTCTATCCGGGCTTTTACTTGTTCAATAATTTTCATTGGTTGGTCCTTTTAAGCTACTAGACGCAGTGAGCGCAGCAGCTCCTGTAAGTTAAAAATGCGGGTATAAATGCGCACAATTGAATCTGTGGCACGGTTAATACTGGCCTGGTCTTTCATGTCGTGCTGGTGTGCTTTTAGCAGTTTCACATCGGCTTTGAGGGCATCAATTTCCTGCTTAATGCTTATGGCATTGGTATGGCCACTGTCACGCTCAACCATTAACCAGGCATCAGCTGCTAACAACGCCAGGTAATAGTGTTTACTGGTTTGTTTTTCGCTTAACACTGGTCGTCCTCCTGGTTGCTGGTGAGATCTGCGTATTGCTTCAAACTAATTTCTTGCCACACTTCTGCCGCATTTGCGCCACAGCCGCAGTTAATGCCATCCAAACCGCCCATGAAACATGCATCAAAGGGCAGCTTTTGTGGTGCATGACATTTGGTACATTGGTAGTAATCAAAATCTGCAGGCGAACACTCACCGTTGTGGCGATTACCGCATAAACCGCAGTGTGGTGCCTGCGGCAATAGCTCTTGCTCTTGTATAGCCATACGCTCTTTGAGCGCCTTAATTTGCTGCTGCAGATCGTGTACTAACTTGGTGTCGCGCTTTAAACCCTGTTTAGCGTTTTCGAGCTTACGGTTTAGCATTTCGAGCTCAGTTAGTAACTGCACTGGATTTGAGCGACCTTTGGCGAATACGGCTTCATAATCACAGTAATGCCAGTGCGCCCCGGTTACCGGGTCGACCGGTTTAAAGCACTCTGGGCAGTAGCGGTTTTCATAAGGTTTGTTCATTCATGTATCTCCCCGATTAACTCAGTTTTGCGGGAAACCTGGCGGAACACTTCACCAAAACAAGCAATATCCTGTTCATCGAATCCGGCGTTAGTTAAGTGGCTAATGTGTAAGCTGTGTAACAACTGATCGAGCAAGGCAGTACCTCGTGGGTTGTGCATAAATGGCAACATCACATCACCAAAGGCGCTAAACTCAGCGTAGAAGTCGCCTATATTTGGCCCCAGATAAGTAACGGCACAACCTTTGGTGTTTTGATCCAGTTCGTTACCTTGTGGATCATGAAACGCGGTGCGCCCGTCCAGAAAACAAATTGCATATTGCTTGAGTGGCTTAAACCAGGCTTCACTGGTGCTGGCATAGGTAATACACATGGCTTCGGTCACATCGCCATTTTCATAGCTACCGACCAGTTTATTGATCCACGCTGCATTGCCCGGAAAATCTTTAGCCAGGTGCCAGCCGCGGGTTTCACAACGCTTTTTATTACAGTTAGGTTTACACGCGTTTTCTTTGGCACCCCAGGGGTGGTTCATCCACACCCGGCCAGCCCATTTTTTTGTAAGGCCATCACCGCGCTTGGTAAAAATGCGGTTTGCTTTTACCAGTTGATTGGCTTTCAGGCTGGAAGCGGGATCCAAGTCTATATCGCCCATCACTCGGCGGGCCGCTTCTACCAGCTCACCGGGTGAATACAACTCAGTGTTAAACGAGGTTTGGTTACAGGCTTGGTGGCTCATTCCCACACTTCCTTAAACTGGGCCTTAATTGCCAGTTGTTCCCGAATGTGTTCAATACTGCGGCGCGTTCTTAACTGGTTTCTCAGTTTTTCCTTGTCACGTCGGCTTAACTGCTTTGGTTTGGATGACCGGCGAAAATCCCCGGCGCTTAAAATGTCGTTTTGCATAGTTAGTTCCTTGTTAAATAGCCCGCCTGGTCCGCGGGTTTAGTTAAATGCCCTGCGAAGGGCGTTCTTTATTACCAATCATCTGCATCGATCCGCTTTGGTCGACAATGACTTCAGTAATGTATTTTTTGATGCCGTTGTCGTCCCATTCCCGGGTGCGCTGTTTACCTTCAATGTAAATCTGATCGCCTTTACCCAGGAACTGCCCGACAATCTCGGCCTGCTTGCCCCATATCACAATGCGGTGCCAGTCGGTGATCTCCTGTTTTTGTCCGTGCTGGTCTTTGTAAACCTCACTGGTTGCCACGGTAATATTGCAAACGGCTTTGCCTGATGGGGTATAGCGAACGTCTGGATCGCCACCTAATCGCCCCATCAAAATCACTTTATTAACGCCTCTGGTTGCCACTGTCTTTTCTCCTACTTGTGTAACCGGTCAATTCGGCGAATGTTGTTAATTTCATGCTTACGGCGGCTACGTTCGACCATTACCACCATAAATAAAAAACCAACCACACCAGCCATGAACCCGCCTTCAAACAAGGCGGTTAGCAGCACCATGAACAAACCGATCGTGAACATAAATAATCTATCCGTGCGCATGATCGTTTCCTCTTTGAATACGAATATTGCCGCGCCGATTTGGCAACCGGTGTTCGCTGTGAAGCACTTCGCCTGGCTGCATTTCACGCCAGCCTTGTACCGAATCGCTACTACCTTCCTGCCACTGAAAATCGCCAGCTGGCCCTTCGTGAAAGTGGTCGTTATTTAAAATTACACTGACATTTTGATCAGGTGATACGGGCATGCTGCCCAGGTTAGGAAAGAACGCTAACATGGTTAATTAACCTCCAAGTGAGACACGCAGACACCGCCGCTGCGCCCTGAGACTTTAACGATAGCGTGGCGACTACTGGCGATATCCCACGCGGGTGATGTGGTGCGAACCACACTGAAATTGTGATTGCCCTTTACCGGGTAAAAACGGAACTGACTACCCACCGGGTAGTGTTTATTAAAGTAAGCGGCCTTCATTAGATTCTCCGTAAAAGGCTTTGGATTTATCGGGCACACTCATTGATACCC
>NZ_CAJXQY010000185.1 GCF_913058315.1 uncultured Alteromonas sp.
GCACTATCATCGGGGATATAAGGAATAGTCGAGACAAAATCATAAGCAGGCGCAATCGATGCGGTGCGCTTGTCTTTGTAAATCACAGACCAATTCTTCAAATGCATATCCGCATTGCCAATTAGGGTATTGAACACCAATCGACGCGTAAATTCTGCAATGTCTTCGTCTTGACCTTCGATGCCGATAACCTGAGCAATATTGCGCATACTGGCTTTTTTGTATTTATCTTGAGGATAGACGCCAAACACTTGCGCAAAATCTTCAATATGTACGGCTTGTTCACCTGCACGATCAAAGCGCTTGATCACAAACGCACTGTCACCAAATTTACCAATACCATCTGGGATATTAGCAATCTGGTTAATCGGGAGTAGCTGCGTCTCTGGTACATCCATTCCCAACATTCGAGCCAACTCCATCATCGAATATTCATTTTCTGGCACAGCGTCAAAGCGAGACGATGGCAATTTCACAATCCAAGAGCCACCTTGACCGGTTGCTGGAATAGTAAAACCACCGTTTGCCTGTTGTACGGCTGAAAACTTCAACTGTACACCCGCTAATGAAAAACTCATTGGAACATCTATTTTCGTTTCATCGTCAATGTCTTGCTGCACATTAGGCGGCAGCGCTTCGCCATCAGCAGGTTCAACCGTGATCGCACCTGCTAAATCTTGTCCTAACACCCACAATAGAAAAAACTCCCGCGCTGGATTCACTCCGGCACGCTCTGCCAGGTAATGACGCATGGTTTCTTCTGGCAAAAGGTTAGAGAAAAACGGAGTTAACTTGGTTTGGGTCGGTTTAAAATTAGTCAGTAAGCCACCCAGTGCATCTTTAAAACCCAGCCCTAACACGGGCCGTGATTCATCATGAATGTACGAATCCATAAAGGCAAAAAGCGTTCTATCATTGCCCACGTTGGTGATGGTTGCGATGGGTTCACCGTAGAGCAAAACGTTGAGCGTAGAGACATTGTTAGTCATCGTCATCTCCATCTAACTGGTATGCGGGCGACATCTGCTCATCTTCATCGCTGAGACCTTGGCTACTTCGAATGATTGACTTGATGGCTGGCACAGACTTTTTAGGCGCGACAAATAACTCTAAGTCGAGCACACGGGCAAGTGCTATCAAACTGGACATTCTGAGATCAACACCACCAGATTCGATTTTCGAAATATGGCTTTGCGGTACACCCGAACGCGCACTTAACTCTCTCTGGCTGAGCCCCTTACGCACCCGAGCCTCTCGAAGACTTTGCAGTATTTGCTCGGTTACATAGCTCATATTGATACGCCTTAATGCATCAATTAAGAAAAATTATATACAAAAACATATCACCGCAATCCCGCAAACACAAGAATGATCAGCTATTATGTATCATATTGTACTTTTTGATATGCAATTATAGATAGATCGTAACATGCGCGCTCAATTACTGTGGGCAGATGGGACAATAGGGCAACACCAGATATGCCAAGCTTTAGAGGGTGAATAAGAGGAATTTGAGCCGCCCCAAAGAATGGGGCAATCGGGACTATGTAAAGTTTATAATTGGGTTAAACGCTGTTTTGCAAGCGCCCAAGGTAAGCGACGACCAGCTTTTGCCATTTTATCGTAGGCAGCTTGAGCTTCTTCAACTGACAATACACCATGGGTGACGAGCTGCTCGACAACCCATAGCGTACCTTGAACTAATATCGCTTCTTTTTCAGCCGCCTTCCTAAGCGCCATATCCCCAGTTAGCAATGGACACTGTTCTTGTTTCGCCAACGCAAGTGCAAAGCAATCGTTCATGCTAGGGCCTGCATACTTTTGCCTCAGTTCAAATGAGTACATCATAGACTCCGGGCTTAACTCACCCAACAACAACCCTAACTCGAGTAAATAGCCATGTTGATCGCTTAGCTCCTCGTGGAATAACACATCTGGAACTTTGAACTGGTAAGGCAAATTGAAAAAGACGCCTAATAATTGGCCTTCTTCGAGATCAATGAGGATATTGGCATCACTGATCAACAAATACATTTAAACAGCCTCAGCCAACATTTGGCGTTGCTTATGCAATGCCATCACTGACATCTGTAACAGCTCAGCGGCTTTCGATTCACTAACAATTCCCTCTGCCAATGCACGATAAACCAACTGCTCAAACAATAATGTCTGTTCTTGTGGATAAGGATTCCCTGGCTCCTGCTTACGCCAACCGTTTTTTGAGAACTGTATAAATATTTGGCGTTTTTTCTCTTCGGTGATCACACCAAGGTCGGCACTGCGATACAAACAAGCTGCCATGCTTAAGCCATATTCGTGTTTCAGGAAATATAGCTCTTTGGGGTCTACGTTCGAACGTCGCTCTCCTAGATGCTGAAAAAGGCCTACTTCAGGCAGTAAAAACGCAGAAGCAAAGCGGTTGCAGGCCATCTCTTCGTCAATGGATTCATCGAGTAAGCCATGTAAAACAAGGTGGCCAAGTTCATGCGCCAATGTAAACCGCTGACGGCAACCAGGCCAATGAGAAGACACTACAACAATTGGCTGCCCTGATATTTTGGCTTGTAACCCATCAAATTTATCGGCTTGGGGTACGTTACTGACAATCACCAGAATACCTTTAGACTCAAGCAAGTCGATTAAGTCTGGTAGTGGATTCATACCTAACTGCCAATCAGTACGGACTTTGGCGGCAACCTGCTCTACTGCGTCTAAAGTGCTTACAACAGGAACGTCGGGGTGGTAGTTAAAACTCGCTATCGGGAAGTTTGGCCATACATTTTTAAGTGATAACCAGCGTTCGGCTTGGTCAACCACATCGGACTCAATCTTCTTTAGCAACTTAGCTGAAGCTGAGGCTTTTTTACGATACTCCACCTCACCCAAAGTCACCTGTGCTGGGCGAAAGAAGTATTCAGTACGAACCGACAAAGCCGTCGCCAATTTAAGTAAAACTCCCGACGAAGGCATGCTCTGGTCGTGCTCGTATTTCTTAACCATGTTGGCACTAATACCAACTTGCTCACCCAAGGCCTGCATCGACAGGCCAGCGGCTGCACGGGCTCGTTTTATGCGCTCTCCAATCATACAGACCTCTGGTTTATGAAAACTAAAATTATTTTAAAAATATAAACCAATTTGGCGTTTTTGTCGATTGGTTTTGCAGGGCAATCATTCGCGTGTTCGCGCACACACTTCCCCATGCCTTTACCCCCATACGCCAAAACCACTATCCGTTTGGCTTTTGGATCGAAACGCCAAACAGGGAAATTAGCCCATTTACTGTTTGGCGTCTCGATTGAAGTCCAAAGCCGGCAGGCCTTGCCAGTACTGGTTCAAAGCAAGGTTTGGCACTTTTTGTACTCTAAACCAACCTCGAATCCAAAGTACAAACCGTTTGTTTTTTCTAACCCAGAATGCAAACGATCGTTTGGCGTCTCGATTTTTTTGCATGGGCTAAATGCCGTCAAAAAGCGCTGTATTGGACTGTGTATATCAAACAGTTAGCCGCGCACAGGTCATCATAAAAAACCGATTTGACTGGTTAGTTTGATGGCCATTTCTTTCATCTAATTCACCACCGCGTCTGCACCCGACCACTGAAAATAGACGGCATGAAAAACCAATAAGGTGATAAGTGACGTGTTATGGGCAAGTGGTAACGATTGGGATAGAGAATGGATACAGCAGGTGGTCGCTTTACTGGTGCATATTCTGGTCGATCATGAACACCCATTATGGCCGATTGTGAACACTGATTCTGGCGCATCGTGAACACCTATTCTGGTCGGATGGTGAACAGTTTTGCCCTGACGCCAGAATCACTGTTCACGAACCAGAATAGATTTCCCGCATTGATATTTTTGACTGCTAACCTGTTGCCTTTTGCTTTAGGAAACAGGGATGCCAACCAAGAGATTATCAATGCGACAACTTCGAGAAATTCTTCGCCTGAAATTGCAGGCAGACCTCAGCATCCGGCAAATCCACCGTAGTTTACGAGTGAGTGTCGGTGCTGTTTCCAAAGTGCTAAGCAATGCCAGTGAAATGAAGCTCAGTTGGGCTGATATTGATACGCTGGATGATGTGCAACTGGCGAACCGGTTTTATCCGCAAGCGGATACGCGTCAGTCTACCCAATTTGAAATGCCTGACTGGCGGGATGTACATCAGGAGCTTACTCATAAAGGCGTAACCAAGCACCTGTTGTGGGAAGAGTACACAGAACAATACCCCAACCGTTGTTACAGTTATCCGCAATATTGCCACCATTATCAGGTCTGGCAGAAGTTACAGCGTCGTTCAATGCGGCAGGTGCACAAAGCCGGTGAAAAGCTGTTTGTGGATTATGCCGGGCAAACCGTACCAATAATCAGTGCCAGTACCGGTGAAGTTCGCCAGGCGCAGGTCTTTGTTGCGGTGATGGGAGCTTCCAATCATACCTTCGCGGAAGGCACCTGGACACAGAGCCTGCCGGACTGGCTGGGAAGCCACACCAGAGCGTTTAGCTTCTTCGGTGGTGTGCCGCAGTTGGTGATACCGGATAATCTAAAAAGTGGGGTAAGTAAAGCTTGCCGGTACGATCCGGATGTCACACCGGCCTATCAGCAGTTAGCGGCTCACTATGGCTGTGCGATTGTCCCCACCAGACCTTATAAACCGAAAGATAAAGCCAAAGCTGAAGTCGGTGTACAAGTGATAGAGCGTTGGATATTAGCCCGGTTACGCCATTACACCTTCTTCTCACTGGCAGAGTTAAATACATGTATTGCCGCACTCCTTAAGGATGTCAATAACCGCCCCTTTAAGCAACTCAATGGCAGCAGACAATCGTGGTTCGACAGTATCGATAAGCCAGCACTCGCGCCGTTACCCAAGCTGGCTTATCAGTATACCGACATCAAAACAGTCAAGGTCAATATTGATTACCATATCCAGTATGATGCGCACTTGTACTCCGTGCCGCATCATCTGGTTGGGGAGCGTATTGATGTCCATGCCAGTAATGCCTTAATCACGCTGTACTTCCACAATAAAGTCGTCGCCAGTCATGCCAGGCAATATCGCCATGGTATGAGTACCGTTCCGGGGCATATGCCCACCCGCCATCAGAAGCATCAAAGCTGGACGCCGGGCAGGCTCATGAACTGGGCAAAGGATATCGGGGATGAGGTACTTGTCTGGGTAAAGCACCAACTGGCCAGCAAATCACATCAGGAGCAGGCATACCGCGTCTGTTTAGGCCTGCTCAACCTCTCACGCCAATATCCGTCACAACGACTCAATAGAGCCTGTGCTATCGCCAATCAACAGCATCTGTACCGGCTAAAACAGGTGAGAGCCATCCTGACCTCGAATCAGGACAAGCTGTATCAGCACAATCAGGACGAGTCGCCAAACCATCTGCCACAGGCTCATGAGAATATCCGCGGCCCACAGAGCTTCCACTAACGCAGGAATAGACAATGACTAATACAACCTTAATGCTGCTCAGGCAACTAAAACTCACCGGCATGGCTGATGCCCTGACCATGCAACATACACAGCCGAATAACTACGACAACTTAAGCTTCGAAGAGCGACTGCAATTACTGGTCGATGCAGAACATCTCGAACGCGGTCAGCGAAAACAACAGCGGCTGCTAAAGGCCGCAAAACTCAAATTACATGCTACCGCCAGGGACATTGATTATACGCATCCACGCGGTTTAAAGCAGGCGCACATGGCCAGCCTGCTGCAATGTGAGTGGGTGCATAAACACCAGAACCTACTACTCACCGGGCCGTGTGGTTGCGGTAAAACGTATCTGGCCTGCGCCGTGGCTCACACCGCCTGCATGAAAGGCTACAGCGTCAGGTATTACCGATTATCCAGACTGATGCTCGAACTGAGCCAGGCGAAAGCCGATGGTTCTTACAGCAAAATGCTACAACAACTGGCCAAAATAGACATCCTCATCCTGGATGACTGGGGCTTGGAGCCGCTAAAGGCAGCCCAACGTAACGACCTGATGGAAATCATGGATGACAGAAATAACCACAGTTCAACCATTATCATCAGCCAGTTACCCACCGATCAATGGTATCAATCCATCGGTGATAACACGCTTGCTGATGCCATACTCGACCGCTTGATGCACAACGCGCACCGGATAAAATTAAAAGGGGAATCAATGCGAAAAACACGCTCAGAGTTGACTGATGGTGAACACTTAGCGTAAAAATGGGCTTCGCCCAATGCGGGAGATCTTAGGTGTTCACGATGCACCAGAATCAGTGTTCACGTTCAGCAGAATACGCAACTGGTTGGGCATGGCGCGTTTACCCTCTACCCAGCATTAAGCCAGTGCGATAATGCCGCCGAACGTTTAACCCGCTGGCTGACCTATCAGTTACCGCGCGTTAAACAAGCGCACCCAGGCTGCCCGATTCACCAATGGCTGAGCAGCATTGGCGCACAAGAGATCGTAGAAAAATGGCAAAGCCCCGAGCAATGGCCAAACCTGTATTGGTTGCCTTTACCTGAGATTGATGGCAACGCGCAAGGCGGACTAGTTTTGTTAGCAGCGCATTTGTTGCCGGCACATTTATTACCGACAGATAGGAATGGCACGAGTCAAACCAACACATTGCTCGCAAACACGCGCGCCAACGCCTGTATCTTTTGGTGCATTACGCCTTTATCTAAAACAGGAAAGCGCGCTACCTTGCACCCCAAACAGCAAAACCGCGCCTTTTGCCTGCCCAGTTCGCCGGAGCAAGTGGGCAAATCATGCACGGGGTTATTACTGAAAGGTTTGAAAAAAGAGTGCCAAAAACGAAACGGCAACGTGATCACCCACCAGATCAATCTAGCGCTGCTGCACCACCTTTGTGGGCCGGAGAATGATGTGTGGATTACGAACAAATGCTTTGGTAACGAGAAGGAAACTCAACAACAAGGCTAAATAGCTTGATATTTGTTTTGAAGAAAATCACAATTTCACTCAAGCTATTTAAAGCTGGTTGAGCCTTTACCTAGTGTTTTGGCTCGTGGCTGCGCCTCAGTCGCCGTTAAGACTGGGGCTTATCTCTTAA
>NZ_CAJXQY010000186.1 GCF_913058315.1 uncultured Alteromonas sp.
GCATTGAAGGCTTGCGATAAAATCATTACCACAATCGGCCTGGCATTAAATACCGGTACCACTAACCCGAGCAGCGATATAACGAACACAATCAGGCGATACCTAGGTAGCGTCATATCGCGTTTGCGGCCGCTATAATCGCAAATAAGCCAGGGCAGCATCAGCACATTGGGGAACTGTGAAGATACACCGGCAGCAATAAGCCCGGCTGCGAACACCGACACCGCAAACTGACCCGCTAATGGCTCAAGCAAGTTCATCATTTGCGACGCACTGGTCATGCGAACCCCGGCAATGTGCAGAGTACCGGCTGCAGCGGCCATGATAGATGCGCTGATAATAAACATTAATACTACGGAGAATAGCGCGTCATTACGCTGCTCCTGGTACTGGCCAATTGTCCAGCCCGCCTCTTTAACCAAAGTGGTTCGAATGATAAACAAACCGGAGAATACGGTAGTGCCAACCATGGATGCTGTCACTAACAGCGGCGATTCACCACTGCCGACAACCTCATCGGATAAACTTGGGATCAGTCCCGCCACCAATACCGAGGGTTGTGGCATAAACAAAAAGAAATTCAGTAAAAAACACCCTGACATTAACGCTACAACCAATGCCAGGAAGCGTTCAAAAAAATGTGTGTTACCGCGCCAGAAAATGACATACACCAGGCTGATAAAAAACAGTGCAAACCAAACCGGGTGAATGCCGCCGTCAAGCCAGCTCAAGGACCATTGATGACAAATATCTGCCACAATGCCCATTACCCCCATAACACTGCCACACACTCCGACACCCAGTGCGACAAGAAAGAAAATGCCGACCCCGGGATGAATATGCTTTCTAAATGCTTCAAGGGCTGTTTCACCGGTTACCAGCGTATATCGACCGTATAAGTTAATCATGAAAAACGTGCAAAAACAGGACGCAACCAGGGTCCATAACAGCGACATACCGTAATCAGCCCCTGCTTTTGCCATGGCGGTAACACTACCGGTACCGATATTAAAACCAAGCAGGAATATACCCGGTAAGAATACCGCTAACCCTTGCTGCAGATGCTTAACGACCTTACCAACTGAATTGCGCATACTGATTTTCCTGTTGTTCAACCGGTGACATTCGGGCCACCGGGGTAGCACTCTAAAACGGTCATTGCGTTATCAGTCAGGTATTCAAAATACGATTCACCGGCAGGGCAAAAAAAACGGTCCCATTGCTTAAGTGTGATCACTTGATCCGCTATTTTAATTGCGCCATCACCTTCGGTAACGATGCCAAAAAAACACTCGCTCTCGTGCCGGCTAAATGACGTGTTAACCAAAGCGCGTTTAACCGCAAAGCACCCGGTATGCTGCGGGCCAATCAGGCAATCAAGGATGTTTCCGTCGCGGCGGGTAATTTCGCTGGGTTTACAACGAAACTCCTGATCAATTTTTTCGCCCGTTATCGCAGAGAAATCAAATACATCAAGCGCAGTTTCGATGTCACGGTTCATAAATCGTGCTGCTTGAGGAATAACATAGCCACAACGTTCAAATTCAAATCGAACGGCTAAATCTGACGGCTCCATGATTTCCAGCATCAGCAATCCTTCGCCCAATGCATGTGGCCGACCACCGGGCAGCAGAAATACATCTCCCGGTTTGACCGGGATCCGTTCAAAACACGACTCGATTGACGATATATCCTGCCGCTCAATCCAACCGCGCAGCTGCTCCCGGCTCGGCGGGTGCTGAAATCCAGCATAAATATAGGGCACTTCAACGTCATCACGCACCGCTAGTATCACATAGGCTTCTGTTTTGCCGCGCGGCGCACCCAACCTTTGCTGAGCAAAGTCACTACTAGGGTGAACCTGAAAATGCAGGCGTGTAGCACTATCCAGATATTTAACCAACGGAATATCATCAATCTGCCGGGTCCGCCCCTGGAATTCTCCGAGATAATAATCCGGGTTGCTAAGTAGCAGATCTTTAAATGAGACTTGCTCACCAGCGTCGTTAATCACCATGGTCAGGCCTTCAGCAATATGCTCCCGTCCCACGTTATTGGCCTGCACGGTTGAACCTATCCAATCCTCCGGAAAATGACTATCTTGTGGCGTATCGTTGTTTTCTATGGCATCCAGTAACTTACCGCCCGGATAGGTCCGCCATACTCGATTACTGGTAAATTTGATTACACCGGTCATAATTATCCCCGTTGTTAAGTCAAAATATTGTTGTGCGACTAGATTACATTTCCACCGCACAAAACTTACATGACATTAACCAAAAGCTTCATATTGGTCAACCAATAACATTTCTATTAACACAGCCAACTATTTTTTGTTGACCAAAAAAGCCACTAATAATCTCAACCAGAAAACTCGAAACAACAGCTACCTAGCCGTAAAAGCTACTATTAGCCCCTGTTTTTAATGCAATTAATTCTATCCCCCACGATATTAGGGATCCTTACGTATAAATAAGACTTATATTGGTAATAACCATTTAGCGCAAATAAAAACCAATTTAACTTACCAAAAGGTTGACCTTTCCTGTTTTTGCTGTAAATATTAAGTAAATTCTTTGTGAAGTTTAAATTTGAACGACACAAAGCGATCGGCATAAATGCTATGACACTGAAAGACACAGGAAAAAATCATGGGGCACAAATTATCTAAAATTTCCTTAGCGGTACTCTCAGCCACTGCCTTAAATATATCGACTGCAGTACATGCTCAGGAATCCGCAACAGACCAAGCTGAAACAACAGATGATGTCGAAATCATTCAGGTTTCAGGTATTCGCCAGTCATTGACCAATGCACTGGCAGAAAAACGTTCATCGGATAACCTTATTGAGGTAATCCAGGCTGTTGATATTGGTAAGTTACCCGATCAGAACCTGGCAGAAGTACTGGAGAACGTCACGGGTATCCAAATTACCCGGACCGCCGGCGTTGGTACCGGCGTTCAGATTCGTGGTACTAACGCAAACCGAACAGAAATCAATGGCGTTTCTACCGTGGGTTCAGGCTCAGGTCGGGGCGGAATTAACTTTGAAGATGTAAATGCATCCATTATCGCCGCTGTTGAGGTAACCAAGTCACCTGAAGCCAAAACCATTGAGGGCTCAGTGGGTGGTACTGTTAACCTTCGCACTATTCGCCCACTTGAGCTCACCGAAACCCTGGGCAACATTCGCGTTCAGGGCGAAGACAGCAGCCTGACTACTGATGGCATTCAACCGCGGATATCAGGTGCTTTTGGTAAAAACTGGGAAACCAGTTCCGGTAAATTCGGCTTCGTGCTTAGTGGTAGTTACACCGAGCAGGAAGCAACGTCGTTCAGACCTCGTGTAGACCGCGATGGTGGCCTGGTAGAAAATGTCAATGCAGACGTAGTACGAGGCGGTAATTTACAGGATCCGGCAGACCGCCCTGCAGCCCAGGCCTTTGACTTTGTAGGTATTCAGTTTCTGAATCAGGAACTAGAGAACTATGAATATGAAACGAAAAACCTGGCAGCCACTTTTGAGTGGGCACCCAATGATAACACCAAGCTATTCTTTGATGCCGTAATCAATGATCAGGAGCGTCGTCAGGACAGTTCCAGGGTGCAGGGCTCAGGCGTTAGTGCGGTACTTGACCACAACGTACCAACTGAATTCCAAGACGTTGACTTTGGCAGTCTGGATGGCGTAGATCTGGGGAGTATTCCCGTTGCTGTCAGAGGCTTTATTGAACCTAATCTTGGTGTGGATGATGACGATCCAAACCTGCGTTTCTCAAGCGATACCGGGGCCAGATTGACCAAAAGCGAAATCTTCCGTTTAGGTGGTGAGTGGCAAGGCGAGCACTTGTTTGCCAGTGTGGAAATTTCGACGTCGTCGTCAGATACCAGCAATCCAAACCTCAGTACCACATTAAATTTTATTAACCCTAATGCACCTTTAGATGGTTCCAGTAACGATAATAGTGTGCCGTTTATGTATGACCTGACCGGTGGAGCATTAGCTTTCGGCATCAACTTTGATTCACCATTGGCTCCAACGGTGGATGACTTGCTGAATCCTAACAATGTTGTGCTGGATGCTGTCACTGTGGGTCGGGACTCCACTGAAAACTCAGAAGACGCTTTCAGAACAGACTTTACCTACTTCTTTGACAATGACTATCTTATGTCGGTCGATTTTGGTTATCGATACAATCAGACTGCCAGTACCTTTAATGACATTGGCTCAAGCATTGGCCTGAGCAGAATGTCAGACAGCCCAAATGGCTCATTGTTCGCTGACTTGCTGGTACCTGGACCAAGCAATTTTGGCTCGGCTGACGGTCGCGAACTGGCTTTCCGGAACTTTCTGCTAATTGATCCGGACCTGTCTTTTAATGACCCGGACCGCGTACTCTCTACGTTGCAGGATGCACTGGCATCTCAGCCAGGGGCGCGCACCTTGTCGGATCCATCTGCCAGTACCACCGCGTTTTTTGATATCGAAGAGAAAACCCATGCGTTATATGCACAGGCTAACTTTGAATATGGCATTTTCCGCGGTAACTTTGGTGCACGTTACGTGCAAACTGACATCGAATCACTGGGTAATACGGTTGCTGAAGGCAGCGATGTAGTGACTCAGGTAACCACCAAGGGTGATTACAGCTTCTTTTTACCACGCCTGAACATTGTCGCTAATCCTGCCGATGATGTCCTGGTTCGCCTGGGTTGGGGTAAGGATATTCGACGTCCAAACTTTGATGCATTATCAACCTCAGTCGAATTTGGTACTGGTCCTAACAATGCGGTGCAAATTGGTAACCCCGGATTAGAGCCGGAAGAAGTGGTTTCCTTTGATATTGCAGCAGAATGGTACTTTGCTCCAGCGGCGGTGGTAAGCGTAGGTTATTTCCACAAAAAACGGACCAATCTGTTTGTTACCCAGTTAGAAGATGTAGCAGTGGACGCCAACGGATACCGTGATATTACTGCACCTTGTGAAGGCGGCGGGATCTTTAACCCAATTCCGGATCGGAATGTGTTGTCAGATATCCCCGGAAATGGTCTTTGTGTACCTATCGAGACAACGATCAACGACTCAGGCAGCACTACTCAACAAGGTCTGGAGTTCGCCGTTCAGTACGACTTATCCGGCTTTGAAGACAAATTAGGCTGGGCATCGGGTTTCGGTATTATGGCTAACTATACCATCCAGGACTTTGACGGCGGCGACGCCACTGACTCCTCAGCAACCCGTGGTACTGACATTTTTAACGCCATTAACGGTGTTTATGATGACAGCCAGTTTGTAACGGTTGAAGCAGTTCAGGGCTTGCTGGACTTCTCTGAGAATGCGTACAACGTTACCGTTTTCTATGAAAAGTATGGCTTGTCAGCCAGACTACGCTATACCTGGCGCGAAGCCTTCCGTACCGATGATACAGCAGGTGGTGCTACACGTAACAGTACGCTTGGCTTCCCAGTGGTCACACACGACCGTGGGCAATTAAATGCCAGTGTAAGCTACGACGTGAACGACAAGCTGAATCTTGGTGTTGAAGCTATCAACCTGACGAAATCAGACGTGACCCAATCATGTGTAAACGAAGGTGCGTTGCTCTGCTTCCAGGGCCTGACAGACCGCCGGATTACCTTTGGTGCCAGCTATAGATTCTAAGTGAAAGTCAAACCTACAAAACAAAGGCAAGTCATAATGACTTGCCTTTTTTATTGGTTAAATGATCCACCGTTTAAACCTAATCCGAACGGCCGGCCGCGATTTAGATTACTGGGTAAGATGGTTAATTGAATACAGGCCGCGAGTCTCGTCAGTTTTGCGTTTTATTTCTTCCAGTGCACGTGCTTCGCTGGCTGCAAACAAAGCATTAATCAAGCGGTTAAAATGACTGTGCATCGCTTTGCGTGCTGCCGAAGTATCACGTTTGGCTATTGCTTCATATATCGCAGTATGCTCGTTTAACCGGTCTTCAATACTCAGTGAACAAACGTCTGCATAAGCAGCATTCACCCCTGGATCGTTGCGGCGAATATCCCATAGATTTTTTATCGACATCTCAATGGCATTGTTGCGCGTGGCATGAGCAATGATTTCATGAAAGCGCTGATCGGCGGCTTCCGCCATATCAGATGAACGCATATCAGCCAGGGTCTGATGTAAATCATCTAACTCATTCTGCTTAATGGTCGCCGCAGCCAGTGCAGCTGCTTCGCCTTCCACCAGGGCGCGGGCTTGAGTGAGTTCAAAGGCACTAATGGTTTTTGTGCCCGACTCTGCGCGCTGGGTTTGCGTAACGTAGACTCCGGAGCTGGTCTTTACCTCAACCCTCTCCCTTACCTCTAAAGCTATGATGGCTTCCCGTATCGTGGGTCTGCTAACATCGTACATCTCCGCAAGCTCTCGCTCCGGAGGCAAACGACTTCCCGCGGGATAAACCCCCTCATCGATTAACTCTTCGAGCTTCTCAACTACAGTCCAAAAACGGCGCCGCTTTTTCATTTACCTGCCCTTAACCAACGTAACTTATTACCTGTACCCGCGATTGTAGCCTGAATAAGCAAATTCATGCAAAACACCACAATGCATTAACAAAGCATTAATCAATTGAAAACAAAACGTCAAACCAATACAATAAAAATGGTCAACCAAAAAATCTTAAAGCACATTAAAAAAGCGTAACCAGAAAGCTAAATTGAAGAATAACTTCTCACCAGGCCTGTGCTATAAGCGCTTATAAATTGTATGACATTTTGGTAAAAAGATAAAAGTGGTATGACCAAAATTTACAGAACAGGTATTTATGTATGACTTCCCGGCGACTATTCTGGAATATTGTTGATAAAATAGAGTTATTGATCGATCAAGGCGTTTACTCGGCAGGCAGCCGTTTACCCCCGGAGCGAGAGCTTGCGGAGATGTACGATGTTAGCAGACCCACAATACGGGAAGCCATCATAGCTTTAGAGGTAAGGGAG
>NZ_CAJXQY010000187.1 GCF_913058315.1 uncultured Alteromonas sp.
TAATTTAGGAAAAGCGGCTTAACTGGGTTGTGTGAATTTGGTTGACCACGTCAATATATCGTTTGAAGAATGGAATGGCGATAAATTATCGGACTTGATTTTAGAGTATTTGCTTAAGGAAGAGTTACTGCCTAAGAACTGGCAATCCATGCTTCGTAAATCGCTAGCATTATTAGATGAGCCTGAAGCCTCTCATCACAACTTTCGTCTTCTTGTCCATTCAATTATCGAAAGCACCGAGGATACAAAAGGTGTATTTAACGCAATTTTACGAGTTCATATTTGTTTATGGATCTTATATTCGTGGTGTAGAGATGAAGGAAATCTTGAATCAGCATATTTGTCAGCTGAATACTCGATTCTTCATTTATGGGATAAAGCAAAAACTTGCCAAGATAGGAAATCAAAAACTGCTTTCAAGGGTTTGCTGTCTACTTACCATCTGATCTCAGATGAATATGTAAACATTGTTATTGGACCTGTTGCAGAACATCTACATGCTGCATCCACAGCCGTATCCTCTCCATCAGGTATTGATATTAACTTAAAATTATTTGATGTAATGGGTAGAGTTGCACTTCGGGGACTCTGGATGTCCGAAGAGTTGCGAGAGTTAAATATAGAGGATAATGAGCTAAAAGACGCAGAGTATCACAGCATTCAGGAAAATAAGTTGGATGAGTTAACAGTAACAATGAAAAAACTCATCAAAAATAATCCCGTTTTGCATTCTCCGTTTAAAGATTCTCAGGCAATCGATTTAGGGTTAGCTCTTTATCTTTTCTCGTTAGATTCTCGAAATGACGAGTTTGTAGTTAGTTGGCTAGAAGCAATAGTCAATAGAGTCGAATTTGCCTTTATTACAAATTCAATGTACCCAACAACGTTAGAAAAATTCCAAGAATTGTTGATGCATAAAAACACCAAAGACAAGGATGATAGTTATAAGGAAAAAGTAACGAGAGGCAGTATTTTATTTCCGTTACTGGCTACGTATTGCTCTCTTTATAGGGCAACAAAGTTATCTAGTGTAATTAAAGAAATAGTTGACGAACATTTACCAAGTTGTACTTTGCAATATTGGTATCCAAATAAAACTTCGGAAGAGCACATGTACGCAAACTCAAAGTCTCATGGACTAGCTACAACAGGATTTCCGTTGACCCCTGAAGAAGTTCTAACCCATATAGGAAAAGAGTGTAAAGAGTCTAATCAGTATTGGGAGCTATCCGCAGTAAAAGAAGGGCACCCCCATATTGTTTTATCAGCATGCCGTTACTACAGATATCCAGTACCATTTAACTTGTTAGAAGACTGGATAATTCAATACTCAGAAAATTAATTCACTTTCTTGTGTGAATCATCTTTTAACACGAGAATAGTAAATAAAAGATACAAAAGAACCGACTCAAAGGTCGGTTTAGTTGCTAAATTTTCTTGCAAAGAATGGTACCAGAGGCCGAACTCGATCCGGTACAGTATTGTTATCAGTGGATGTAAATCCGCTACGTCTAACCATACACAAAGCGCAAATATAACAAAAAAGCCCCGACCATTTCTGATCAGGGCTTCTTGATAAGTGGTGCCTCGACCCGGGATCGAACCAGGGACACGCGGATTTTCAATCCGCTGCTCTACCAACTGAGCTATCGAGGCACATAAAACTGTGCAGTGTAAGCTTTAATTTTTCTTTGCAAAACTTTGCAAGCTAAATCGAAGTGCTTACTAACTTTATATCTCTTATCCTAACAGATCATCTTGGTAAAATCGATTGATAAAGCTCACACTTTTCAATCCGCTGCTCTACCAACTGAGCTATCGAGGCGAAACTGATTAGCAATTTCGGCTGGTGCCGTGCTGCTGTGGGTGCGTATTTAACGAGTTTCGCGCTTTTAAGTCAACCCCTTTTTTGATTATTTTAATCAACTGCGTGTTCTTTGCGCAATCTGTGCAAAATCACGGCTTTTTAGGCGGCACATAGCCTTCAATGGTGGGTTCTTTGCCTTCAAAAAGGAACGCTTCCATCTGTTCTTCGAGGAATTTGCGATCGGTTGGCTCCATCATATTGAGCTTTTTTTCGTTAATCAGCATGGTTTGTTTTTTCTGCCACTCGGCCCAGGCTTCTTTCGAAATACTATCGAAAATGCGTTTACCCAGTTCGCCCGGGTAAAGCTGAAAATCCAGTCCGTCTGCTTCTTTGTCGTAGTGTGCACAATGTACCGTTCTGGGCATTGTAGTTCTCCGCAGTAATTTGTTGTAATTATAACTGTTTCGTCAGCTCGGTTAGAAGTCTTTTTACCGGTGTCGGAACACCAAGTTCCAGCGGCTTATACAGCGACACCCAACTGTGTCCCGACTCTGCAATAAGCGCACTCAAAGACTGGCAATGTAGCAGCTTAGGCTGGATATCTAAATGGTAATGGCTAAAAGTGTGTCTGAATGGCGTGAGCACCTGTTCGTCATAGTCGCCACCAATAAACTGCGCGACGTCTGTCGGCACGGTTTCACTTTGCTCACTTTCAATAAAACTCCAGAGTCCGCCCCAGATACCTGTTGCCGGGCGTTGCCTGAGCAATACACTGCCCTGGTAAAACGGTATCCACATCACGGTACTTTTAACCGGTAGAGTCTTTTTCGGCTTTTTGCCCGGGTAGTCAGTCTGATTACCCTGCGCATAGGCAATGCAGTCGCTTTGCAACGGGCAGCGATCGCAGGCCGGTTTGCTCCGGGTACAAATCATCGCGCCTAAATCCATCATGGCCTGGGTGTAATGGTTGGTGCGCTTGTCCGGGGTATTTTGGGTAGCATATTGCCAGAGCTGTTCTTCCACCGGTCGCTTACCCGGCCAGCCTTCCACCGCGAAATAGCGTGCCAGCACCCGTTTTACGTTGCCATCGAGAATAGGATGAGACTGGCCGCAGGCGATGGATAAAATCGCACCGGCAGTGGAGCGTCCAATCCCCGGCAGGGCTATGACCTCATCCAGAGTGGGTGGAAACTCGCCGTTATATTGTGTGGCAATCTGCTGCGCGGCTTTGTGAAGGTTACGCGCTCTGGCGTAATACCCCAGGCCCGTCCACAGATGAAGAACATCATCCTGGGGCGCTTCGGCCAACTCTATCACGGTGGGGAAACGCGCCATAAAGCGCTCAAAATACGGGATCACCGTGGTCACCTGAGTTTGTTGCAGCATGATCTCAGACACCCATACCCGGTAAGCAGAAATGGCATGTTGCCAGGGCAGATGCTTACGACCATGTTCGTCAAACCAGTTTAATACCCGTGTAGAAAATGAATTCACGACTTTTTACTCCCAATTACTGCGGCGCAGTGTAACAGTGATTGCACCAATCCCGTAGAGCCTGATAGGCTCTGACCAACTTTTTCCCAGGAGCGTTTCATGCGATACGTTTTTTTACCCGGTACCCTATGTGATGAGCGTGTGTGGCTGCCCGTCTGGAAGCAACTCAGTCTGTCTGCCCGTGCTTATGTACCGCTGCAATGGGCAAATAGTTTAGAAGAAATGTTAGCGCTCACCAGCGACCGCACCGACCCGGACGGTAAAAACCACCTGATTGGTTATTCCATGGGGGCCTATATCGCTGCCCTGTGGGCGCTTACCCATCCGGATAAAGTCGCTACGCTAACGCTGATGGGCTACGCCCCTACCGGTTTATCGGAACGAGAGCTAAAACGGCGTAAAACCTTGCTGGAGCAATTAAAAGGCGGCAAAGTGGATGTCACGGCTAAAGCTTATCTGGCCAATATGATGCTACCTGAACACAGTGACGACATACTGCCAATACTCACCGATATGGCCAGCGATTTAGGCACGGCGACATTACGGGCGCATGTGCAAAGTACCACCCCCAGAAAAGACCTCACCGCGAAGCTCGGTCAGCTCAACTGTCCGGTGAACCTGATTGCCGCCCGTGAGGACGCCGTTGCGCCGTTTTCGGCCATGCAAACCGCTCAGCAAAAAATAAAGGGGGCCCAACTCCATCCAGTTGAAAACTGCGGTCATATGATGATGTTAGAACAACCGGCGAGTGTGGCAGCGCTGCTAAACGAGCTATTGGCTTAAGCTAAGGTAACGCTTGAGAGCCAGCTGTGCGGAGGGAAATGCCAGTTCAAGCTCCGCACAGTCAGATAAGGGCCGCCAGCTAAAGCCACTCACCTCACTGTTATCCACTTCGCAGGCAGGCTTGTTATGTAGCTCGGCAGCGAAAAAGATATCCATGGTCGGGTATACCAGTGTTTTATACGGGTATTGATTTGGCCAGGCGCCCAGATATTGCAATGGCTCATCAGGTTCAATGCCAATCTCTTCGCGGCATTCCCTACGCAGCGCCTGCTCAGCCGACTCATCAGGGTTTACAAACCCGCCGGGTAAATCCCACTCGCCGGCGGCCGGGGCTTTACTGCGTTTTACCAGCAACACGTGTTGCTGATACACCAGAATCACGCCTACCGCGGCAGCCACATTACGAAACACTTCAAACTGGCACTGACTGCACTGGTAACAGTTATTGTCCTGACTGACGAATGTACGCTGACCGCATTTGGGGCAATAGTTGGCTGGCATTCTGTTATATTCCATTTGCTTAGCTTCGGTTTAAGCTATCATACAAGCTGCGGCCATCGCAGCATGCAATTGCGCAACCATTTAAGGCTGAACGCCAGACCGTTGCAATTTTGTACGCGTCGTGGATAATGCCGCGGCAATTAACAGGTGACAGACTATCATGGCAAAATTTAATTCTCAGGCCGAAGCCGAAGCGGCCGGCGTCTATATCAGTAAAGTTAAGAGTTTTGTGAAGCGCGAAGGGCGTTTAACAAAAGCCCAGGGCCGCGCGCTGGAAGAATTCTGGCCAACCAAGGGCATTGAGTACCAAAATGCCCCGCTTGATTTTGCTGCTGTGTTTGGCCGTGAAGCCCCGGTTGTTGTTGAAATTGGTTTTGGGATGGGGAAATCACTGGTCACCATGGCCCATGAAGCGCCGGAACTCAACTTCATCGGAATTGAAGTTCATCGCCCGGGCGTTGGCGCTTGTCTGGCGGATGCTGGCGAACTGGGCGTTGAAAACCTGCGGGTGATGGAGCACGATGCCGTAGAAGTGCTGAAAAATATGCTGCCGGATGCCAGTCTGCATCGTTTGCAGTTGTTTTTCCCGGATCCATGGCACAAAAAGCGCCATCACAAGCGCCGTATCGTGCAAGCGGAATTTGCTGAATTAGTTCGCACCAAACTGGCGATTGGCGGTACTTTTCATATGGCCACAGACTGGGAACCTTATGCCGAGCACATGGCAGAAGTCATGAATGGAGCCGACGGCTATACCAATACCGCACCTGAGGGTAATTACGTACCACGTCCCGACTACCGCCCTACCACTAAGTTTGAAGTGCGCGGCCAGAAACTCGGCCACGGTGTATGGGATTTGATTTACGAGCGCACCGCATGAGTTTGTCTCCCCAAAGCCAGCTGATACTGCGTAACGAAGACCAGTTTGAACAAGGCAACTGGTTAGTCATTAACCCCGACGATGCCAACTTATTCAGTGCATTAAGCCATCTGACACTGACCGTTTTACACCAGTACTATGATGTGTTTAATCAGTGCGCGCGACGCCTGGAGGCGGCGCATTTCGACAGTCGCGATATGGTTGAGAATAAGGCTAACTTTGCACTCAACGCGACCTCAGGCAATCACTCACATATCTTCGCGCCAACGTGTGGTGATATCGACGGTATCACCGATGTATTGATTTTCATGCCAAAAGCCAAAGCCCATCTGGCCATGCTAATGGCTATGGCGGCCAACCTGGCTGGCAATGGCAACCGGGTGCATGTGATTGGCGAAAATCGCGGCGGAATTAAAAGCGCAGGCAAAGCTATCCAGGCTTTTGGTGATATCGACAAAGTCGACTCTGCCCGCCACTGCAGTTGGCTAACCTGTCATTTAAATCAGGCGCCGGCTCAGTTTAACCTCAGCGATTACCTGAGTCGCGACACTTACCGCCGCAACGGCATCGAATGGACCGTTTGTTCCTTACCCGGCGTATTCAGTCATCGCGAACTGGATGCCGGCACGGCCATGCTGCTGGATAAACTTCCCCTTTCATTATCCGGTAAGTTGCTGGACTTCGCCTGTGGGGCTGGCGTCATCGCCAGTTATCTGCTCAGCGGTGGCAGCAAGGCCAGTGTGGAGCTACTGGATGTCAGCGCTCTGGCGCTGTGGAGCAGTGCGCATACTTTGCATGAAAACCACCAGCAGGGAGTGCTTATTGCCACCGATACCCTGCAGGGAGTCAGCACTAAATACCACACCGTAGTCACTAATCCGCCGTTTCACACCGGCGTAAAAACAGATTATCGCATTAGCCGGGAATTTATTCAGGCAACCCGACAACACCTGCACCCGAAGGGTAAACTCTATCTTGTGGCTAATCGCTTTTTACCCTATGCAGAATTACTGTCTGAACAATTCTCCAGTCCATCAGTACTTACCCAGGACAATCGATTTTCTGTGTATTTTGCACAAAGTTAACGTTTAAATCCCTGTCTTGTGTGATAATTTGTGCTTAGCATCAAATTAAACGCTGGAGAGTAGTGTGAACATTGTTTTTGCGATTTCTGAAGTTGAAGAGCTGGTAAAAACCGGTGGGCTTGCCGATGTTGGTAAAGCCTTGCCCCTGGCACTGAAATCGCCGGAACATACCGTAAGTGTATTTATGCCCTATTACCGGGCCATTGCGGAACAGTTTTCACTCTCGGAAGCCTGCAGCAGCCAGACCCTGTTTGCAGAAAGTAAAGTTTACCACTATGCCGTTCGCCAGCTTCACTGGAACGGCATTGAGGTTTACTTTATTGACTATCCCGAATACTTCGACCGGGAAGGTCTGT
>NZ_CAJXQY010000188.1 GCF_913058315.1 uncultured Alteromonas sp.
GATGTTATGGGGAGAACCCAGGAGAAAGGTTATCCAAAATGGACGGTATATAATGTGGTTGTTATGTAATAAGGGGCGTAAGCCCCTTTTTTGTTTGCCCAGCGAAGCTGGCAAACCCGTCAGGTTGAAAGAAACCTGAATCACCCTGACTGAGGGGAAGATAATCCGAATGGCAAGGGCGTTGTTGGCCAACGGCAGGGTCTGAAGGAAGCCATAGGAAGTTAGAGGTACACAACGCAAGTGAACCTGATTCGGCAAGACAGGAGGGTAAGCGTGCAAAATAGCGCGAAGCCCGATACTCAGTCAGTCCTGTTTTGTGTTTGAGGGTGGAATTTCTAACAGGGAGCCAGTGCAGTAACTGGGGAAGCCTGGCATTAGATCCAATCAAATGGTTGGACGTATCGTTCAAGGAGTGATCCAAGAATGTTGCGAGTGTGAGGTGGCAGATGAACCCGTAGTAGTGAGTAAGGCTAGGCCGATGAAAGCCAGTAATGGTGTGGAGGGTAAAACCAAGCCGACTATCAGCATTGTGTTTGATAGGATCTATTTTAGCCAAAAGCTTAAATGGATTGCGAAGGGGGGAAGCAGACTTTAAGACTCTGATGAGTTGTGAGTTTTTTTATCATTGATACACAAGCCGCCAGATCAGCGGGACAAGTCGAATCGGTGCGCTAGGAATAGTGATGTCTGGTGAGACAGGCCGTATATGGGAAGTAATTGTAGTCAAATTTGGTAGATTGCCTCAGTGCTAGAACGCCAAACCCTGCAATGAAAGTTACCACAATGTTAGAAAATGAACGATGTCCATAGGGCGCACGATACTAGATTGCAAATTAGCATTGTGTCACTTAGCAAGTGATATGAAGTATGCAGGAGCCGTATACGAGGCCCGTACGTACGGTTCTGTGAGAGGGATGAGGCGCAAGCCTCACCCTACTCGATAATCGTCGTTTGCGGCGTCTATACAGGTATTAATTAATTCGTGTAACGCCTGGTAATGATCACTATCATTTTCTTCCATAACTACCAGTAAATCCTTTATTGATGTAAGTAAATTGCTTACCAGATATAATTTATAATCCATTATAACTTCCTGATTAACTTATCCTTTTGTTTAAGGCATTCCAAATTAGCAATTAAATTTGCTATTTGTCTGTGAATTCAAATTCACATTTAAGAACAATTGCTTATATATAATAAAAGGATTGCTTAATTTTCATCTAATAAGCCAATCAGGTATTTAGTGAATTCGGTTAAGTGTTCGTGGCTTACCCGGTCCTTACAGTTATAACACCACTGGTGAATAACAGACCAACGTAAACCACGAATGGCAGATGGCCTGTTGCGCTCTATAGCGCTAACCGATTCACGGGTAATTTTAATGCGGTATGCAATATCCTGTTGCGTAAAGCCAGCCCGTAGCCGTAGTTCCTTCAATCTCCGCCCATCAAATAGCAATGGGATATCTTTCATCTGCTACATGAACCCTGTGCACAACTATCGCTTAAAAGTGTCGATACAAGCCGACACCTAGGATGTTTAATTTTAAAGTAAGTGGGGGCGCATATCTCAGTTTTCGGACAATTTAAGCATTAATTCGCCTTACTTTTTGTATGTTGTTGTTTTTATTTGTTTATTTTTTATTGCGCCTTTTGTTCCTGTCCATTTTCGTGTTGATTCTGTCCGTTTTTGTGTATTTGTTGCCCGTTTTCGTTGTTTTTTGATTCGGCCTTTATTTATTTATTTATTTTTTTCTTTAAAAAGAAAGAGATAAAAATAATAGTAAAGGTGGGCTGTCCGGATTGATTTTAGCTATCTGGTCGGAACTGTCCGGAAAAAATTGAGGTGATCGGTTTTTTCGGACAGTTTCGGACAGGCCTTTACCCTTGTTTTGCGCGGCCTGCATGGCTAAAAAAGGGGAAATGTCCGAATGTCCGGAAAAATCTGCCCCTGGGGGATATTTATATGCTGGATCACATTGAACAGTGGTTGCAGAAAAAAGTGCTAAACGAAGGCAAGTCAGACGAAACGGCAAAAAAATACCGCTATTACCTGCACCTGTTAAACGACTTTTTCACCGAACTGGACATTAACTACCTGTTGGCAACCAATAAGCAGCTGGAAAGTTTTGTTGGTTTGTACCTGCATAAAAAGAAGCTGGCACCGCGCAGCCGGCGAACGGCAGTGGCAGCGGTGAAAGGGTTTTATAATTACTTAGATAGTGAGCATATCTGCCAAAGCAATGTGGCAGCGAGTTTACCCTATCCAGCAAGCGCTAACCGGATCCCGGTGGCGATGGGGCTAAAAAATTATGAACGGTTGCTGCAACAATGTGACCTGGACACCTTCACCGGTATTCGTGATGCGGCTATGCTAGCGCTAATGGGCGGTTGTGGTATTCGCCTGGCGGGCCTGACAGGGTTAAACCAGGGCAATGTTATTGTTTACGACTACAACGGCACCGAACGCCTGGCAATAAAAGTAATCGAAAAAGGCAAAAAAGAGCGGGTATTACCCGTACCGCTGGAAGCCCAGGTTTATTTGCGGGTATATATTGGCCACCCAGAGCTAAAACATATTAATCGCACCTTACCCAATGGCGACCAGGTGTTATTTGTCAGCACGCAAAATCGCAATGTAAACGAGTGGGATTATTACGGCGAAGCCAGGCGGATAAGCCGCCGTTCAGTTCAAAAAATGCTAACAAAGCTTGGCGAACGGGCAGGTGTTCCAGCTAATCAGTGCCACCCGCACGCCCTACGCCATTTAACCGGCGCCGAATACGCCGAAGAGGATCTTGATATCTTAACGCGGCAAATCCTATTGGGCCATAAAGATCCCAAGGCAACTGAAATATACACACAGCTGGCCCTGCGTAAGTTAACCAGCCAGGTTGATAAGGCCAACCCATTAGGCAAGGTAAAAACCGCTGTTACGCCGCTTATCGACGCGCTGCGTTCGTAATTTGCTTTTTGATTAGGTCAAAATTGGGGTAGTTATCCCACTTTCTGGCAAAGTATTGCTGCAGGAAGTCGATCACCGCGTATTGTTCCGCCTGGCTCCATTCACTGGCCAGCACCACTATTTTATTTAATTCGTCGCTTTGGGCTGATTGATTTAACAATAGCGCGGCAACATCGGCCGGCGGTCGCTGATCGCTAAAATCCACCCCGGCCAGTGCGTCAATTAACACGCTCCATTGGTCGTTGGTGAGCTCAGGCAGGCTTACAGCTGTTAACCAGGCGTAACGGTTGATTAATTCATTAAGCAAGCCAGACATATTAATTTTTTCGTGCTCTGGTGATCGGTCAGCAAGCTTTACCATGCTGTCAGCTGAAAAATAAACGGTTGTTTTTTTAGATTGCATGTTGTGTTACCTCATAAGTAAAAGCGGCATTAAGCCGCTTGCTGTGTAATTTGTTGTGCACCTTCTAAAAGGTATTCACACGCCGCCTTTGCTTTGCTGCTGGCGGTGAATATGGCTTTTTTGTCCTGCTTTAATACTTTGATCCAGCTTTGCAAGTACGCGGCATGTTGCAGCGTGTTTAATTCTACGTCCAGCTGCGCACACAGGAACGCTGAGCCCATTTCGGCTATCAGCTCTTCAAATGCATAAGCAGCATCGCCAAAACGGCCGGTAAAATCGCGTTCCAAACGTGCCTTGTGCCCGGTCCAATGGGTTAATTCATGGGCTAACGTTGCGTCATATAATGCGGCCTCTTTAAATTGTTCCTGATGCGGCATAGCAATATAGTCGCGGGCCGGTGAGAAAAACGCTTTATTACCGCCATGAATCACGCTTGCACCGTTCGCCTGGGCAACTTCAAGCACAGTTGTATTATTAATTTCATTTGTAGCAGGAAGCGCTGCAATTTTGTTGCTATCGATGTTTTCACACTGCGCCAGGTTAAACACCGTGTAATGTTTTAAGAAGGGGATTTTTTCAATTTCACCGGTGTCTTTATCTTTCTTCTCAATCCAGTTCCAGAACACCACCAGGTGGCCAGACTCACCGCGTTTTACATTGCCGCCCATAGCTTTAGCCTGCTTGTAAGTTACATATTGCTGTGTTTCGTAGTGAAAGCCATCAGCCCAAAGCAGCATTAAATTAATACCGTTGTACGTTTTACCAGTGCTGGCATTGTGGGGAACCATGATGTTAGTTGCTGCTTTGCGATGCTCCCAGGGCTTTAACCAGGGAATATTGCCAGATTCCATTGCTGATACGATTTTGTTAGTTACTTCTTGATAGATATCACGTTTAGCCTTAGCCATTTTATCCTCACTTAAGCCGCGCACTGTGTACCGGCTTTTCAGTTGGTTGATGTGGTTTAGTTACTCATCATTGCTGATGTGTTACTTAATGTATTACATAGTGTAATACATTGCAAGAGGTTAAAGTAAATTTCCTGCTATATCGTTACCGCAATATATAAAACACCCAAAGAAACCCGCCTATCCAGGCTCAATAGGTGCACGGAAAATAAATACTATGGACCACCCAATTAGATATAATGTATGTTTATAGGGGTCTGCACGAATCCCTGAAACTCACCTAAATTACGGCCAATAGCATAAACCCATTAATTGCGCTTAATATACATAATACGCAATATATAAATTAATACTCCAATAGCAATAAGCTATGCAGCAATACACCATTAATAAAAAGCGCAATTAAATATTAAAATATCTAAGCTGATCACCTGAGTAATACACGACTTGTGTTATTTACCTGGGATCTACTGTTAAACTTAAGGGGTGGGGGATCGGATCCAAAGGATCAGCCCATGCCAGGGGTAGGGTGGGTACCTGAATAACTGCACTATTTTTGAAACTTTGCTAAGGGGCGATTTATGCAATCCGATGCCAGCATACAGCAGGACCTAAAACTGCAGGAAATTCTCAGTTTGAATTTACCCAAAGTTTGGCGCGAAATCGCGATAGCTATCGGGCCTGATAATTTTGTAAAAATTTGGCGAATTGTATCTACTCCTGAATTATGCAACACCGACAATAAATTATATGTCCCATCAATTAATAAATACCTCGAATATCAGAGAAGCCAAATAATTAAATCTTTACTCAACGACAATAAGAGTAAAAAAGAAATAATCGACGAATTAAGTCGCCACGGTTTTGAATTATCAACCGACACGTTGAGTAGGATTATTAGAAAAATAACTCAGTAAGATAATTAATAAGAAATTGGAACTAACATGACCAAAAAGTGTGTAATTTATGCAAGGGTTTCCACTGCGAAACAGGCAGAAAAGGAACTCCCAGTACAAAGTCAGATAGGAAAATGCCAACAGCACGCTAAGGAACTGGGCTTAGAAGTTGTGAAGGTATTCACAGATGAAGGCATTTCAGGTACATCAGATAACCGGCCCGCATTCCAACAAGCCATAACCTACTGTGAAAACTTTGACATTGATTACTTCATTTGCTGGAGCACATCACGGTTTGCAAGAAATTCACTTGAAGCAAAGCTAAATAAGCGCAGATTAGCCAGCAGCAATACCAAGATATCCTATGTGTCACAAAACATTGATGACGGCGATTCTGGCTTCATTTACGAGGGTATTTTAGAGCTCTTTGACGAGTATTATTCACGGCAGGTATCACAAGATACGAAACGATCGATGATTGCGAATGCACAGAAAGGTTTTTTCAACGGTGGTTATGTAACGTATGGCTACCAGGTTAAACCAGCAATAACAGACCGTAAAAAGCAAATGCTTGTACCTAACCCGCTCGAAAGTGGCACAGTAAATCGAATTTTTGAATTAAAACTGGCCGGCTATGGAGGCAAACAAATTGCCGAGGTCCTAAATGGGGAAGGGCGACTTAAACGCGGCAGTAAATGGACAAAGACAACCGTCCTAGAGCTACTACGTAACGAAAGGGTGGTAGGACGTATCGCTTTCGGTAAAAAAGGCCGTGACGGTGCTTTACCGCGCTCAGAATGGATTGTTGTGGATAGCCATGAGCCGATAGTAAGCATAAAGACTTTCGAAGCGGTTCAGGCCATGATGGATGAACAAACAAATGTTGGCGTTAAAGAGCATGGATCACCTAAAAGCACACGATTTTTTACCGGTATATTAAAATGCGGAAAGTGTGGATCGGCCATGACGATTGAAAGGGCTAAGGGCGCCACAAAAGTGTATTACTATTACAATTGCAAAACTAAAAAGCAGGGAGGCGGTTGCGAAAACCGCAGAATCAACTCAGCTATATTTGATCCCTGGATGGTTGACGTTATTTGCGCTGAAGTACTCACGGAAAAAAACCTGAAAAGCTTATTGGTTCAATTAAACGACTTGTGTGGATCCTGGGCGAAAAAGAAGCGAGAAAAATGCCAAGAGATTGCTGCGCAAATTAGAGACTTGGAGCGCCGTAATTCTCGTTTATACGAATTACTGGAAGATCCGGACGGTGAATATAATGTTCAGGACTTAGGCCCGCGACTTCGCTCTAATAATGCGTCTATTCGAAAGCTAACGACTGAATTAACATTAGCAGAGCAGGAACAACCACCGCAGCTCGAAATAACAGAAAGAGATTTGAGCGAGCTTAGCGAACTGCTTATAGACATCATCAAAACCACTAAGAACCCCAGTAAAGTACGTACTTTTTTCCGTAGTTTCATTAACTCAATTCAATTGAGAGATGATGATATTTTTGTTGAGTATCGTCCAGAAGCCTTGATTTCTGCCAACTCTGGGATAGTTCCCAGTGAGAAAAACTGGCTCCCCCTCCCCGACTCGAACGGGGGACCTGCGGATTAACAGTCCGTCGCTC
>NZ_CAJXQY010000189.1 GCF_913058315.1 uncultured Alteromonas sp.
GTTCTGGGCCAGACAGCTTTTTCCACTACCACCTTTTTCGCCACCAACTAATATCATCATTGTTCAATCCTCATTAAGTAATCGCAATTACGTAATAAAAAAGTGAACTGACTGTCAGCAATGCCGGCGTGCCGGGGGAAGCAATCCAACGTCACTGCACAGTGTTCGGTAACCCCGCTATCTTATCCTTAGACGTAGACCGGAGGCTTTGCGTCACACTCTTTCGAAGTGTTTTGCCTTTTTCATATACTACGGGAATGCTTGTAAGCACCCCTTAATTCCTGAACAAATCATAAAGTATGAGAGGAGCTGCATCCATTGTCCGCAGGCATTGAAATTTATATTCAGGGATTGAAGTCCATACCCTAAATGTGGAGTGTAATCTTTTATTGTGATTTCGTAGTGATTTTTTAATCGTTTATTTTGATTGTGGCGATAGGTATTTACCGCTGGTTCTCTGCACGGTTAGGGTTATACTTATTGAAACTGTTAAGGAGAATATAATGACACACCCCATTGATAAGCCTTCTTTTGAAGGAAAAAAAGTACCTGATGTGACCTTTGCCATTCGGGAAGGTGAGCAGTGGATCAATCGCACTACCGACGATATTTTCGGCGGTAAAACCGTGGTGGTATTTTCTCTGCCTGGCGCTTTTACGCCGACTTGTTCGTCGACTCACCTGCCACGTTATAACGAACTGGCCGACACATTTAAAGACCAAGGCGTAGATGAAATCGTGTGTATCTCAGTGAACGACACCTTTGTCATGAACGCCTGGGCAGCGGATCAGGAGTCGGACAATGTGTCTCTGGTGCCCGATGGTAATGGTGAATTTACCGACGGCATGGGCATGCTGGTGGATAAAGCGGATTTAGGCTTTGGCAAGCGCAGCTGGCGTTACTCTATGCTGGTGAAAGACGGTGTAGTGGAAAAAATGTTCATCGAACCGAACAAGCCCGGCGACCCGTTTGAGGTATCAGACGCTGATACCATGCTGTCCTACATTGCGCCTAATGCAGTGAAACTGGAGCCGGTTTCTATTATTACCAAACCGGGTTGCCCGTACTGCGCGAAAGCCAAAGCACTGCTACAGAACAAAGGTTTTAAATACGAAGAAATCGTTATGGGGCAAGGCGCTACGCTGACTACATTGAAAGCCATCAGCGGTCGCGACACAGTGCCACAGGTATTTATTGGTGGTAAGCACATTGGCGGCAGCGACGATCTGGAAGCCTATTTTGCTGAATAGGGCCGTATTAAGATGATAAAAAACTCGCCAATCGGCGAGTTTTTTTGTTTTCAGTAGGTGGTTATCTTTCGAGGTAGGGCTTTGCCCGTCTAGATATAAGCTAGGAAACAAGGATGTTCACAGATTGTTGTCGGAGTCGCCGACCGCGACCAAAGGGTGTTGTGCGACCCGGTGACCGTGAACCACTCTGGACTCCCCGCAGCCCTCATCAGTGAAAAGCGTCATCGTCCCTGGCAGAGCAAACCAGACCGTCAATGACGGCACATCCCTGTGCCGCATCGACTGAATCCTCATCCATGATGCTTCTTCTGGTTCGCCATGTATGCCAGTGACGATGACAACACTGAAGAAGGGCACAATTATTGTTCTTTCTTCGATGTAAACAAAGCCACCTTTATAGGGGCTTAACGCAAAGCCAACTTCGTTAGAAGATGGCTTCTTTACTCAAAAACTTAGTTACAGCTGCGGGGCGTCGAAGTCCTCAGGCTCATCGGTATAAATACACACATTCCAGTCTTCAGCCAGGCCGTCTTCGGCCTGACAATAAGTATTAAAGAAATCGCTGATTTCCTGACGCTGACAGTGAGCTTCAAAGCTGGCCATATCGGCCCATATTTCATTAAACGCAATGGGAAAACTGTTGCCTTCGGCGAATGGGCTTGTGATATGGCGGGTCACGATATACTGAATACAGCCATCTTCTCTTAGCGTGTTCGGCTCGAGGCTCTGGAGTACTTTAAACAGGGCTTTTTCTTTGCCGGGTTTGGGTAAAAACTGGGCGCTACAATACACTTTCTTTGACATGAGAAATCCTTAACAGGCGTGGACTTTGTTTTTTTACTAGTCTCAGTATGGCGATTCTGTTCCTGAAGTCAAAAGCTTACCTGCAATCTGTTTTTACTGGCCTTTTATCGTTATTCCCCTCGTTATCGTCAATGGTTTTTGCCATAGTAGAAAAAACACAACACTTCAGGGGCAAACACTTTGAAACCTTCTTTTCTGACAACACTTACCTGCGCTACCAGTCTGATGTTCTCGCTAACAACCACGGCGGCGCTATCTGGCAATGAGCAGCAGATGGCCGACTATATTGATGGCCGTAAAGAGGCGGCGATTAGCCTGCTGGAAAAAAGTGTCAACATCAACAGCGGCACCATGAACTTTTCCGGAGTCAGAAAGGTGGCAGACCAATTGATGCCGGAATTTGAGGCGCTGGGCTTTGACGTGTGGTTTGAGGATGGAGCGGCTTTCAACCGGGCGGGCCATCTGATTGCCAGAATTGAAGGGGGCAAGGGCCCCAAAATGCTGCTGATTGGCCATCTTGATACGGTTTTTGAACCCTCCAGTTCATTTCAAACCTTTAGTCGGGTAGACGACAGGCATATTAAAGGGCCGGGCGTTGCCGATATGAAAGGCGGTAATATTATTATGCTGGAAGCACTGCGGGCGCTGCATGCGGCCGGTAAGTTATCGTCGATGAATATTATGGTGGTAATGACCGGCGATGAGGAGCTCAGTGGCCGCCCGTTAGCCTTGTCTAAGAAAGCCTTAATTGACGGCGCCAAATGGGCCGATGTTTCACTGGGTTTTGAAAATGGCGACGGTAATCCGGCCACCGCCAATGTGTCGCGACGGGGATCGGTGGACTGGGTGTTAACGGTGAAAGGCACGCCGGCTCATTCATCCCAGGTGTTCAAACCAACAGTAGGTGCCGGCGCAATTTACGAAGCTTCGCGTATTCTAACCAACTTTTACGATAAGCTTCGTAGTGAGCAGTTACTTACATTTAATCCCGGCAGAATTATAGGTGGAACCGACGTTACTCACGATAAACTTAATAACAGTGGCAGCACCTTTGGTAAAAACAATGTCGTGGCCGAGCATGCCATTGTTACCGGCGACATCCGCGCCGTTTCCCTGGAGCAGTTAAACCGCGTACAACATAAAATGCAGGCCATCGTAAAACAGAGTCTGCCGGAGACCAGTGCGGTGATCGAATTTGGTGAAGGCTACCCGCCGTTATCGCCGAAGAAAGGCAATCATGAACTGCTTAATCTCTACAGCGAGGTCAGTAAAGACCTGGGGCAGGGCAGTGTTACGGCGGTGAATCCCCTCAACGCCGGGGCTGCCGATGTGTCGTTTACTTCAGAATATGTCGACATGGCATTGGATGGCCTGGGCATGAGTGGCTCAGGTGGTCACACGGTGAATGAAACTGCGGTGGTCAGTGCCTTGCCTGCACAGGCTAAACGCGCCGCTATTTTGATGTGGCGATTGAGTGAGCGTTAAATTGCCACGGTTATCGCAATGATTGCAATTCGCTGGCAAGGCCGCCATAGTATGCGCCCTTGCTGCTTTTAATGGAGCCTAACCAGTGAAGTCGTTGTTTAATCTGGTCTGTCTGACCGCTACTTTGTGTTTTTCTGCACTGGCTGTGGGCCAATCTCAGTTTGCCCTGAACCAGTCTTTTGCTGAGCTGTACGAACAAGAACTCGGCAGCACGCAAAAGTGTCTGAGTTCATCGGCTAATCGCTACGCGGTATGTTCGCCGGCGTTAAGAGGAGACGGTAATGCACCGTTTATCCTGTTTCAGCAAGCAGACAGCCCGATTGTGGTGCTGACTCACGGGTTAAGTGACTCCCCCTTCTTTGTATCTGCCATTGCCGATGAGCTTTATCATTCCGGTTACACCGTTATTGCCCCGCTGTTGCCCGGTCATGGCCTGAAAAATGCTGACGTTGCTATGGAAGACGAGCAACTGGCTGAGCGCTGGCAGGCGCATTTGGCTGAGGTAGTTGAACTGGCGCTACAATCGTCTGATAAGGTCGTGCTAGGCGGTTTTTCTACTGGCGGCGCACTGTCGGTGGATTATTATTTATCTAACCCTGATAACGTGCAAGGGATCCTGTTGTTTTCCGGCGCGTTGGCGTTGAACGGTAACGTAGAGTCTCTGTCGAAATTCTGGGGCATTAAGACACTGGCGAAACTACTCGATGGGGATTATCAGACCAATGGGCCAAACCCTCAAAAATATCCTAAAGTAGCCAGCTTCGCGGGATTAGAATTAATGGAACTCATCCGCAGCATCCGTGAGCGTCTTGAGGAGGGTGCGCGAATAGATGTCCCTGTTTTTGTCGCCCATTCTCAGGCCGACCAGACCACCCCCATTGAAGGGGTGCAAGACCTGTTAACTTACGTGGATGCTGACAACACCTTTTATGTTATCGATGAGCAGTACCAGTTATGTCATGCCGATCTGGTAGTTAATCGCCTGCTGCTGGAAAAAATGGACTTTGATAAAAGTCGCGCAGATCTCAGCGAAACCTGCGCGATTCCTCAGGTCAATCCCCAGTTTTTCCCAATGGCCAGAGCCTTGCGTGGCTTTGTTGAGTTTGCCCTGCAAAACTGAGCAGGGCCTTATCATTACAGTTTCGCGCGTTTCAGCAGGTAGAAACCGGCCGGCACAACCAGCAGTGACAGCACCAGCGCACTGGCCATACCGCCGACCATAGGCGCGGCAATCCGGCTCATCACTTCTGAGCCGGTACCGGAACCGCTAATCACCGGCAATAACCCAATCATAACGGTCAGCACTGTCATCAGTACCGGGCGCACGCGCTTGAGTGCGCCTTCTTCCACCGCTGCGCGCAGGCTGGCACTTACCTCTTCGTGGGACGATGCCTGAATATGCTCGCAAGTGCTATTGAGATAGATAACCATAATCACGCCAATTTCCACCGCGACACCTGCCAGCGCAATAAAGCCTACCCCCACCGCAACGGAGAGGTGGTAATCCAGCGCGTAGAGCAACCATACGCCGCCAATCAGGCCCATGGGCAGGGTACCCAGTACCAGCAAGACATCGCTTAAACGGCGGAAACTCATAAACAGTAAGATTACAATTACCGCCAGCGTCATGGGCACCACAAAAGTCAGTTTCTGCATTGCCCGCTCAAGGTATTCATACTGTCCGGCCCATTGCAGCGTATAGCCGGCCGGCAGATTCAGTTTTTCCTCCAGCACAGTTTTGGCCTGGTTAACGTAGCTCTCAATATCAATGCCAGTCACATCAATAAACGTGTAGCCGGTTAAGCGGGCATTTTCACTTTTAAGTGCAGGAGGGCCTTCGGCAATGCGGATGTCTGTGATATCACCCAGCGTAATGCGGTCACCACGAGGGGTTAACAGCGGCAACTCAGCCAGCGCCTCGGGGCTGTCACGGTAGTGCTGCGGATAACGCAGGCTAACCGGGTAGCGAGCGATGTCCTCCACCGTAGTGGTGATGGTTTTGCCGCCCACGGCGGTGCTGATGAGCTGTTGTACCTGGGCGATAGACAGGCCGTAACGGCTAATGGCGAGGCGGTCGATATCAATTTGGATGTACCGGGCGCCGGCTACCCGCTCAGCATAGACCGACTCAGTGCCTGGTAAATCGCCAAGTAGCTTTTCAATACTGGCCCCTATGGCTTCGATCTGTTTTACGTCCGGGCCGGAGATTTTTATCCCCAACGGCGTTTTAATACCGGTGGCCAGCATGTCGATACGGGTCTGAATGGGCATCACCCAGGCGTTGGTTAAACCGGGGAAAGCAACAATGTTGTTGAGCTCATCACGTAAGTCCTGACTGGTGAGGCCAGTGCGCCACTGTGATTTTGGTTTGAGCTGGATGAAGGTTTCAATCATGGTCAGCGGGGCCGGGTCGGTAGCCGTTTCCGCTCGCCCCACTTTACCAAACACGGTTTTTACTTCAGGTACGGTACGTATAAGCTTATCCGTCTGCTGTAAAATCTCCCGCGCCTCGGCAATTGACACGCCGGCATAGGTGGTCGGCATGTACATCAGATCGCCTTCATCCAGTGGCGGCATAAACTCACTGCCCAGCTTCGACAACGGATAGTAACCAGCGGCCGTTACCAGCACAGCGAGCAGCAAGGTGACTTTAGGAAAACGCAGCACCAGTTTCAGAGCCGGTTTGTAGGCCGCCTGGGCAAAGCGGTTGATGGGGTTACGCTCTTCGGCAGCAATGTTGCCGCGGATCAGGTATCCCATTAACACGGGGATAAGTGTAATGGCTAAACCGGCGGCCGCGGCCATAGCAAAGGTTTTAGTGTAAGCCAGAGGTGCGAACATCCTGCCTTCCTGAGCTTCCAGAATAAACACCGGCAAAAAGCTTACCGTGATGATCAGTAAACTGAAAAACAGCGCCGGTCCCACTTCGGTTGCGGCTTTACTGACCAACTCCCAGCGATTAGCGTTAGCCGGTGCTTTTTCCAGATGCTTGTGAAAGTTTTCAATCATCACGATAGCGCCATCGGTCATCGCGCCGATGGCGATGGCGATGCCGCCTAATGACATAATATTGGCATTGATACCCTGCCAGTGCATCAGTAAAAAGGCGCCTAATATGCCCAGCGGCAACGTCACGAGCGCGACCAGTGCACTGCGTAAATGGAGTAAGAATAAGCCGCAAATCAGGGCAACAATGATGAGCTCTTCAAGCAGCTTATCCC
>NZ_CAJXQY010000190.1 GCF_913058315.1 uncultured Alteromonas sp.
GAATAAATACAGCCCGTAATTTTGCATCCATTCACTAATGGTGATCAGCACTGTGGTGATAGTTGGCAGGTCCTGACCCATATGATCAAACTGACCAACAATTTTAGGTACTACCACGGTTAGCAATACCACTACGATCATCATGGCAAAAAACATCATGATAGCGGGGTAAATCAATGCCTGAATAACCTGACTGCGGGTTTGCTGACGCCGCTCGGTATAATCGGCAAGCCGGTTTAATACCGTATCCAAATGACCTGACTTCTCGCCGGCGGCCACCATGGCGCGGTACAAATCGTCAAACACACTGGGAAATTCGCTGAGTGCGTCGGCCAGGGTGTAGCCTTCCACCACGCGACTGCGGACCGCCATCATCATATTTTTATGACGGGGTTTTTCACTTTGTTCAGCGACGGCCAGCAAAGCTTCTTCAATGGGCAGGGCGGATTCAACCAGGGTTGCCAGCTGGCGGGTAAGCAGCGACAAATCGCTGGCTGAAATTCGCGGGCGAAATAACTGGAATCCGGATGACGATTGTTTCGCGCTTTTTTCGGCAACCTGTTCCACTTCCAAAGGCACGAGGCCTTTTTCCCGCAATTGCTGGCGGATTTGCCGGGCGTTATCGCCCTCCAGAACGCCACTTTTATTGCGCCCGTTGGCGGCAATGGCTTTGTATGCAAAAGCGGCCATTAATCCTCCCGGGTAACCCGCAGTACTTCTTCCAGAGACGTTTGTCCGCTGAGTACTTTATGACAACCGTCTTCACGAATACTCGGGGTGGTCTGGCGAATATATTTCTCGATTGCCTGTTCGCCCTTGCCTTCATGCATCATGGTACGCACAGCTTCGTCAACAATAAGTAGCTCATGGATGCCGGTTCGGCCGCGGTAGCCGGTTTGGTTACAGGCTGCGCAACCCTTCGGCGAATAAATCACTACGCTGGTATTGTCATTGAGACCGAGTATTTGCGCTTCCTGCTCGCCCGGTGTGTGAGGTGTTTTGCATTCCGGGCATAACGTGCGTACCAGGCGCTGGGAAAGCACCGCCAGCAAGCTTGATGACAACAGAAAGGGTTCGATCCCCATATCTTCAAGCCGGGTTATGGCACCTGCCGCTGTATTGGTGTGCAGGGTCGATAATACCAGGTGGCCGGTTAAACTGGCTTGCACGGCAATCTGGCCGGTTTCGATATCGCGGATTTCACCCACCATTACCACATCTGGATCCTGGCGGAGTATGGCACGCAGGCCGCGGGCAAAAGTCATTTCGACCCGAGGGTTAACCTGTGTCTGACCAATCCCCTGTAAATCAAATTCGATGGGATCTTCCACCGTCATGATGTTGCGATCTTTGGAGTTAATCTGGGTCAGGCCGGCATAGAGCGTGGTACTTTTACCTGAGCCAGTTGGTCCGGTGACCAGAATAATACCGTGCGGCTTACGAATTAAGGTGGAGAAATGGTCGCGATTAACCTGGGTCATTCCCAAATCAGCTAAATTCAGTCGTGCATTATTTTTGTCGAGTAAACGCAGCACTACCCGCTCGCCGTGACTGGAAGGTAAGGTGGATACCCGCACATCAACGGCCCTGCCGGCTATCCGCAGGGTAATACGGCCATCCTGTGGTACCCGTTTTTCGGCGATATCGAGCTTGGCCATTACTTTTATTCGCGACACCAGCATCGAAGACAGCTTGCGGTTTGGCCGCAGTATTTCGCGTAGCACGCCGTCTACCCGAAAACGCACAACCAGTTGGTTCTCAAAGGTTTCAATATGAATATCCGAAGCGCCTTCTTTAATCGCTTCACCGAGCATCGCATTAATCAGTTTAATAATGGGCGCGTCGTCTTCGCTGTCGAGCAGGTCCTCGGTATCGGGAAGCTCCTCTGCCAGCGAGAATAAATCACTCTCATTGCCGAGGTCTTCCATCAACTGCTTGGCCGCCGAGGAGTCCCGCTGATAGGCCTGGGTCAACAAAGGCTCAAACTGATCCTGTGGCAGCTCTTTTAAAATCAGCGCACCGGCATGATAACGGCGAACTTCGCTGAAAATCTCCAGCGGCGTGTCGCTGGTATGGTAGAGCAAAGCCGGGTCCTGATTGAGTTCCAGCAACACCTTGTGCCGCTTGGCAAAGCCAAACGGCAGTTGCTGTTCGTCAACGGCTTCTTCCGGTAACAGCTCTTCTGCCGATTCAGCAGCGACACTGGCTACTGATTCGGTAAGTTCGGGCTGCTGCGTTTCGGTGTTCATTCGTTGCCTTCCTGGGCTTGTTTGGCTTTCTGTTGAGCCTCTTCTTCTTCGCGACGCTTGAGATAGTCTTCGTAGGTCGGCGGCAGTGCCAGGCTCTCGTTCCACTCAGGTAGCACTGGCGTTTCGGTGCGCGGCATTAACGCTACACCCCGCGATTGACGATCTAATTGCTCGGCACGAATATAATTGTATTTGCGCTTGCTGATTTCATTCATCGTAACGCCGTCACGAATGATTTTGGGGCGCAGGAATACCATCAGGTTAGTCTTACGCTTACTGCTGCTGGTCGATTTGAACAGGTGGCCAAGAATCGGGATGTCACCCAGTAACGGTACCTTGGACTCACTTTCCTGAATATCTTCGTCAATCAGACCGCCAAGCACAATGGTACCGCCGTCATCCACAATGACCGTGGTTTTGATTTGCCGTTTATTGATGGAAATATCCACTGCTGTGGCGCCGGAAACACTGGAGACTTCCTGCTCGATGGTCAGCTGGATGGCGTTGCCTTCGTTGATTTGCGGGGTAACCTGCAACTTAATACCCACTTCCTGACGGTCGACAGTCTGGAACGGATTGGAGTTATTCGCCCCGGTGGTCTGGCCGGTAATAATAGGCACTTCCTGACCCACAATAAAGAACGCTTCTTCGTTATCCATGGTGGTTAAATGCGGCGTGGCCAGAACATTGGAATTGGTGTCGTTGCTGACCGCCTGAATGACCGCGCCCCAGCCGTTTTCTACGATACCGGCGATTAAGCCATTGGCGCTGCCCAGCAGGCTGGCCAGTGTAGTGAAATCACCCTGAGTAGTATCCTGCGTGGTAACCACTTCACCGTTAGCGGTAACATAAGTTGACTGCGTTGTCTGATCTTCGGCCTGACGCAGGGCTACGCCCAGTGCGCCAACAGGTACCACACCGTTATTAAACTGGGTGCCGCCGCCCGCTTCTGACACAAACTGCATGCCCAGTGAGGTGCCATCGCCTTCGTACATTTCAACAATGATGGCTTCTACCTGTACCTGGGCACGGCGAATATCCAACTGTCGAATAACTTCTTCCAGCGAACGCATCATGTCCGGCTCAGCGGTGATCACCAGTGCATTAGAGTCTTCGTGTGAATCGATACTGACATTGCGGTTAGACGAAGAACGTCTGGCATTGCCGGCACCGGTGGTTTCTTCCGCCTGAATACTGTCGCTTACGCCCTGCAGCACCTTAACCAGGTCTTCCGCTTTGGCGTAGTTGAGGAAGATTACCCGTGTATTGCCGTTGGTTTCGAGCTCCTGATCCATGCGCTGAACCAGATTAATCAGCCGCTTACGGGCTTTGGAGTCGCCACTTACAATGACGCTGTTAGTGCGGTCATCGGCAACTACGCGCGGCTCGCTTTTACCGCCAGCAGCCTGTTTGCCCTGTGACTTATTGATACTTTCGATAATGCGCACCATTTCTGATGCTGAGGCGTATTGCAGTTTAACAATATCCACTTCTTCGTCGCCGGCCCGGTCAACCCGCTCGATAATTTCTACCAGACGGTTAACCACGGCTGCACGCCCGGTGAGCATCATCACATTTGATGGATCGTGGCTCACTACGTTACCGCCGCCGGCCTGATCGTTTAGCTGGCGTAAAATTGGCGCCAGCTCACGAACCGGTACGTTATACACCGGAATAACCCGGGTGATCATTTCGTCACCATCGAGGTTGGCATTCTCAACCACCGGGATATTGGACGTTTTGGCATCCTTGGAGCGAACGATTTTTAAAATACCATTGGGCATTTCAACCACGGCAAAGTCATACACCTGCAGCACGTTTAAAAAGAACTGGTAATACTGTTCTTCATTCAGCATGTCGTAGCTGATAACGCTGATTTTGCCCCGCACGTTAGGGTCTACAATGATGGTTTTCTGCAGATTCTTACCAACAATCGTAATAAATTCGTTGATATCCGTATCCTGAAATTTGGGCATACGATCGATTGCCGCGGCCTGCATACACACTAATGTGGTGCAGATTGCTACGCTCATTCGGGTCAACCAGGTTCGACCAACTCGCCTCATGTTTAATTCCTGTTTTACTTGCTTAAATTATTGCTCTGGCATATCCAGGTACAGTGTAATGTACTCGCCTTCGCGGGTCACTGTAAGCTCAATAGACTGCGCCGTTCTTAATTCGCCCATGGCTTCTCTGGCCTGAGCCGGATCGGTTAAATCCAATCCGTTGATCTGTATAACAATATCGCCGTTTTGGAGTCCTACCGACTCGAATAAGCTGGGGTTTTTACCCGGCTTCACTTTATAGCCGGCCATTTGGCCCCCTTCGAGTGCCGGGGTGACCGTAATAAAATCAATAAAACTGGATGGGCTTTCCCGCAGCGTCTCGGTGGCGGCAACGGCCTCATCGCTAAGCTCTCTGGCAGGCTGGGGACTGTTATCAATTCTGCCCATGGTGGCACTGTTTTGATTATTCCGTCGGCTCACCGTACCGGTAACCGGTGATTGTTGTGAAGCGCGGCGCTTGGTAAAATCCAGTCCGTCGAGCATAAGTGTTTCGTGACGACCGCCATTTTTAATAATCACGCGATCGGTATGCACCTGTGAAAGCGTGGCGTTGGTGCCGTCAATTTTTTCGCCAATGGCGTAGGTCGCCTGTTTGCCGCGGTTCTCAATGATGGCTGTACCCTGATCTTCGGCGGTCGTTGAGACCACACCGGACAGCACCAGATTCAACTGGGTTTCCGGTGCATCGGTAATGGTTTCCTGCACGGGCGCCGGGGCAGCTTTATTTACCTCGCCAAATAAGTTCAGGCGTTGTATTTGGGAGATATCGACCCCACGTTGGGGATCAGATGATGAACCGCCGGCGCGAGCGCCTGCGGTATTGAGCCCGGTCAGGCTGGCATTGCTGTTTGGCTCGGGAATGAGTTTCCAGGTGATGTCAGCAGCAAAAGCGATGAGATACAGGCACAATAGCACCACTACCACGAGACGAATGCGAGGTTGGTGGGCGCTAAAAACGGCCGGTAAATTTTGTAAGCTGGTTTGATTTAATATCATCTGAAAACAACTAATTGGTGAACAAATAACCGCGAAAAAACGTTTCCATCATAGCCTAGTCTGCGCGGGGGCAACAACATTAATCCGATCAGGTTAAAATTATATTACAGTTTAGTAAGTAAACGCATGAGAAAAACCGATGGCGAATGATGCAACCAACGAACTAAAAGTTCGGTTAGACAAGTGGATCTGGGCGGCGCGGCTAACCAAAACACGTGCACTGGCAAGAGACCTGATCCAGGCCGGAAAAGTTCACTATAACGGGCAAAAAAGCAAACCGGGTAAAATTGTTGAGCCCGGCGCGGCCATTCGGGTGCCTGCCGGCTGGGACGTTAAAGACCTGGTGGTGCTGGCGGTTGCAGAGAAGCGCCTGCCCGCAAAAGATGCTCAGCTATTATATGAAGAGACACCAGAGAGTATCGCGAAGAGGGAACATAATCAGGAAGCCCGAAAAATGCAGAGCTTCCATAATCCGCGACCGGAGAGCCGACCGGATAAAAAACAGCGCCGCGAACTAATTAAATTTAAACATCAGTGATAGCACTGGTGAGAAGACAGGAAATACCATGAATCAGTTTGATCAGTTACACCGTTATTTATTCACTGATGCCAGCGTGCGTGGTGAATTGGTAAGATTACAGGACACCTTAAAGCCGATTATTCACAGCACCGATTACCCGCTGGCGATTCAACAATTACTGGCGGAAATGGCGGCGGCTACCAGTTTATTAACTGCAACGCTGAAGTTTGAGGGGGAAGTCGGCCTGCAAATTCAAAGTCAGGGGAAGGTTCGCTATGCAGTGGTGAATGCCAACCATGAACAGGCCTTACGGGGCGTCGCCCGCTGGGATGAAGAGGCTGATTTGTCGACCGCAAGTTTTGCCGAACTGGTGGCTAATGCGGTGCTGGTGATCACCATCACGCCCATCGAAGGTGAACGTTATCAGGGCGTTGTGGCACTGGATAAAGGCTCGCTGGCCGGCTGTATCGAGGATTACTTCGAACGCTCAGAGCAGTTGGCGACCCGTGTATTCATCCATACTGATTTATCGGAGAAAGAAGCGCCAAAAGTCGCGGGGATGTTTTTGCAGGTGGTGCCAACCAGCAGTGAAGCGACCAACGTGACCGCTGACAGCGAGTTTGAGCATTTGTGTACATTAACCGATACCATGACCGCCGAAGAACTATTCGCGCTGCCTGCGCAAGACGTACTGTACCGTTTGTATCACGAACAAACTGTTGAGGTGTATGCGCCGGAAGCGGTTACCTTTGCCTGCACTTGTTCCCGTGAGCGCAGCGCGGAAGCACTGCGAAATATCGATAAAGCGGAATTGCTGGCCATTGTTAAGGAAGAAGGTTCAATTAACATGAATTGCCAGTACTGCCACACGGAGTACCGC
>NZ_CAJXQY010000191.1 GCF_913058315.1 uncultured Alteromonas sp.
GATCAGAGCAATGGCTGTGCCATAGGTTAATAAAATGTTTAAATATGTTGTTAACTTGTTGATAGGGGAGTAGTTTATATAAAGCGTCTGGCATTCAACAATGCTATCTCACGCAAGCTAAGCCTTCCTGACACCGCTTAAATTTAATCAAATGATTAAATTTTATGTGCTTTTTAATCAAATGCTTAAATATCCCGTTTTAGCCTGCCGTAAAAATGTGATCATTTAGTTGATTTATGACCATTTAAGGTATTACATATGGTTTACATCTGACCAGGCTGTTGGCGTTCGACAGCTGTTTGCAGGGGAAAACCATGACCATTGAATTCGAACCAAAGCTTAATCATGTGGATATTCAGGATCTCACATCACTGATCCAGTTTGAGAGCACCGAAGGTAAGATCTGGTTTGGTGAACAGCGGATTTTGTTTATGCAACTGCCGGCCCTGGCAGCCTTTCGTCGTGAATTGGTCAACAGTATTGGCGTTGAAAGAGCCAAGGGGTTCTTTATGCGCCTGGGTTATCAGGGCGGACTGCGTGATGCTGAAATGGCCAGGCGTCTACGTCCGGACTGCGACGATATGGCGCTGTTCTGGACGGGACCGCAGTTACATTCTCTGCGTGGTATGGTGAAAAACCGCCCGATTAAAATAGAAATCGATAAAGAAAGTGGCCATTTCTACGGCGAGCTGGAGTGGGTTGACTCCTGGGAAGTAGAGATTGTGCAAACCGAGCTTGGCCAAATTGATGAGCCGGCGTGCTGGTCGCTACTGGGTTACGCCTGTGCTTACACGTCGGCCATTATGGGCCGGGAAATTATCTTTCGCGAAGTGAGCTGTCGGGGCTGTGGTGATGAACGCTGCCTGATAGTGGGCAAACCGGCCAACGAATGGGAAGATGCGGGTGAATTCTCAAGGTATTTTACTGCTGAGCCTATTATCGAAGAGCTTTACAGCCTGCAATCCCAGGTGAAGTCGCTACGTAGCAGCCTGGCCCGTCATCAGGGGCAGTATTACGGCATTGGCGATTCGCCAGACTATAAAAATGCCTGCAAGAAAATCGATAAGGCCGCCCAAAGTAAAGTCTCTGTGTTGCTATTAGGTGAAACGGGGGTAGGTAAAGAGGTCATCGCCCGCAGTGTGCATTTGCGCAGTGATCGCGCTGAGCAGGCGTTTATAGCCGTTAACTGCGCTGCCATTCCACAAGAGCTGATTGAAGCTGAGTTATTTGGTGTTGAAAAAGGCGCGTTTACCGGCGCCAATCACTCCCGCCCCGGCCGGTTTGAACGCGCTCATGGTGGCACAATTTTTCTTGATGAAGTGGTGGAGTTAACGCCGCGGGCACAGGCGTCATTGTTACGGGTACTGCAGGAGAGCGAACTTGAACGGGTTGGCGGCGTGAATACGCGTAAAGTAGATGTGCGGGTGATTGCCGCTACCAATGAAAGCCTGGAACAGGCCGTTAAAGATGGCAAATTCAGAGCTGATCTGTTTTACCGCCTGAATGTCTTTCCGGTGCAGATCCCGCCGTTACGCAACCGATTGGATGACCTGCCCCTGTTGGTCGAGCATTTTCTGGCTAAATTTCATAGCGATTACTCTAAACGCACCCTCGGCCTATCGGATAAATCCTGGCGGTTTATTAAAAATTATTCGTGGCCGGGTAATATCCGTGAGCTGGAAAACGTGATTGAGCGCGGCGTTATTCTTACCGATAATCACGAGACGATTTCACTGGAGTCATTGTTTGCCAGTGTTACGCCTGAATCCGGTAATACCGACGATACCCATGTCTACTCAGACGGACAGGTGGTAAAGCCGAGCAATATAAAAACCACTGAAGGCTGGGTTGATACATTGATTAATCAGCAAATTGGCCTGGATAGCATTGAAGAGCAGCTTATCAACCGGGCAATGGCTATGACGAATGATAATGTGTCGGCAGCTGCCCGGCTGCTTAACCTTACCCGCCCGGCACTGGCTTACCGGCTTAAAAAACTAAGTGGTAATGACTCAACAGATTTGAATTGATCATTTGATCAAACCTGCCAAATTTGGCTACTCATCCGCCTGAAAGGCCATTATTACCAACACCCGTTTTTCTGTTTAACTTACTGAAAATAAATAGTAAATAAGTATTTTTGGTGAGTGAGGGAGAGTCGGTACTATTTATGCTGTGCAAACAGATAGCGTGAGTCGTAGATGTTATCCGAGGTGCCATTTGAATACCCCATCCCCACAGCCCGTTACCGTTATTGTGTCCAGACGGGTGAAGCCCGAAGCGGTGAGTGCATTTGAAACGTTGAGTGATGAAATGTCACGTCGGGCGAGTCAGTTCGACGGGTATATGGGCGCTACATTGTTTCGTCCGGTGAGCCCTGACGACCCTGAATATCGCATGATTTTTAAATTTACCGACGAGGCGAGCCTGGCGGAATGGGAGAGGTCTGAAGAACGGGCTGAGATGCTGGAAAAACTGGAAGGGTTATTGATTTCCCCGACTGAGCGGGAGAAAGTGTCCGGACTGGTCACCTGGTTTAGTTTACCCTCACAAAATCCGGTTAAGCCGCCACCGAGATATAAGATGACTATAGTTAGCTGGCTGGCGCTCTACCCGGCCGCTACACTGATTTTCTGGCTGTTCGGGCCATGGCTTGCTCACTTACCCTTGCTAATTCGCACGTTGGTGGTGACTGCTGTATTAATGATTTTAATGTCGTATGTACTGATGCCCTTTATGACCAAGCGGTTTGCTTTCTGGTTATTCAGACGGCATTGAGCTTAAGCTGTCAGAAGGAACGTTTGACCCCCAGTAAGATGCGTCGGGTGCTGTCGACCATATCGATGCGGCTAAACCAGTCAAGCTGCGCTACCGGCAAGGCACCTGAGACTTCCACCGAACCACCGTGTCCGGTACCCAGATAGTCTTCGGTCAGCTCGGCGCGCTGGCCGAAGTCTGCACTGACATAAGCATAATAGGCATACATCTCAAGAGGATACTGCCCAAGGGAAAATTCACTGTCGAGGCCAAGCACCAGTTTGTTCTCTGCGTGGTCAACACGCCTGACAAACTCAGCAAACCACACTCGATCAGACTGGTGAAAACGTACTTCACTGCGCAGGTAATTACCTTCAATAATGCGCTCTACACCAAATTCCATACTGAATTGTTCATTGATGGTAGCGCTGTACTCAAACTCAAAGAGGTTAAAATCATCGGCAAGAGATAGCGCCTTATTCGGATCGGTACTGTTAATAGCGCCTGCTACTAACTCCAGCTTGTGGCCCGGCTTTGCCTCGTAGACATGTCGAATGCCCTGAAACCAGCCATCTTTCGATATCCCGGTGGCCGATATACGGCCTTTGTAGGTGGGAATAACGCCAAATTCGGTTTTACCCAAGGCATGGGTTCGACGCAGGTAAATACGTCTGACTGCAATCTGGTCGCTATCTTCATCACCAAAGGTGTTGTGACTGGAACTAAAGTCATCGCCGGTGACAACAAAACTGTGCAGGCTCCATTGCTCATTCAGATTAAGTTGAGGATAAAAACGCAGCCGAAATTGTGAGCGATTACTGCGGTCTGAACGATTGTCGTAACGAACCTGTACGTCGAGTTTTTGCTGGTAGAAGCCAGCCGGTTCACCGACCGATTCACTGGCCTTTGCCGGCGAAATGAAAAAGAGGATGAGACATCCGATAAAGCAGGTTAGCCCGGTGCTCAGATTTGCCATTGGGTAGATAAAAACTCACAGCTAAAAAACGCAGTGTAGCTTATCTATAGCTTTTACAACCAGTAAATATTGTGGTCGCAGAAGAGGCATAATAAAGAAAAAAGCCGGCAAACACGCCGGCTAAACAAGTGGAGAAGTACCTTTATACAAGGTCACCAACAACTACGATGGGTCAATACCATAACAGTCGGCATAAATTAAACTAAAGTCTAATCTAAAATAACTATAAATGGAGTTTGTCAGGATTAGTAATCAAAAAAAACGATTCTGTTAATCGATAAAATCGAATTAGCAGAAACAAAAAAGGCATTCCTGAAGAATGCCTTTTTAACGTTTTTTACTTAATTAGCTCAGGCCTAATTTCTTCTCAAGATAGTGGATATTGGTACCACCTGCATAGAAGTTTTCATCAGCCATAATGCGTTGCTGTAATGGAATATTGGTTTTAATGCCGTCGACTACCAGTTCATCCAGCGCGTGGCGCATACGGGCGATGGCCTCATCGCGGCTCTCACCGTAAGTGATCAGCTTGCCAATCATTGAATCGTAGTAAGGCGGCACTGTATAACCGGCATAAATATGCGAGTCCCAGCGAACACCCAAACCACCTGGTGGGTGGAACATTTCGATTTTACCCGGACTGGGGATAAACGAATTGGGATCTTCAGCATTAATCCGGCATTCAATGGCGTGACCGCGGATCTGGATTTGCGACTGGTCGATAGACAGCGGCTGACCGGCGGCAATACGCAGTTGCTCTTTCACCAGGTCTACACCGGTGATCATTTCTGAAACAGGGTGCTCTACCTGAATACGGGTGTTCATTTCGATGAAATAAAACTCGCCGTTTTCGTAAAGAAACTCAAAGGTACCGGCACCGCGATAGCCAATTTCAACACAGGCTTTGCGGCAGCGATCACCAATTTTATTGCGCATTTGCTCAGAGATACCCGGTGCCGGGGCTTCTTCCACCACTTTTTGGTGACGGCGCTGCATTGAGCAGTCGCGCTCGCCTAAGTGAATGGCATTGCCCTGACCATCGGCCAGAATCTGAATTTCTACATGGCGCGGGTTTTCGAGGAATTTTTCCATGTAAACCACGTCATTACCGAATGCTGCACCCGCTTCTGCTTTGGTGGTTTCGATAGATTTGATCAGTTCCGCTTCGCTGCGAACCACACGCATCCCACGACCACCACCACCACCGGCCGCTTTAACAATAATCGGATAACCAATGCGCTTGGCAATGGTTTTATTGCGATCTTCATCATCGGTTAACGGGCCGTCAGAGCCTGGCACGCAGGGCACACCGGCTTTTTTCATGGCGTTGATAGCAGAAACCTTATCACCCATCAGGTTGATAGTGTCTGCAGTAGGGCCAATAAAAATAAAGCCGCTCTTTTCTACCGCGTCGGCAAAATCAGCATTTTCGGCTAAAAAGCCGTAACCCGGGTGGATAGCAATCGAGTTAGTCACTTCCGCTGCAGCAATAATGCGCGGAATGTTCAGGTAACTTTCAGTAGCGGATGCATTACCGATACAAATTGATTCATCAGCAAGCAATACATGTTTAAGATTGCGGTCGGCAGTGGAGTGCACTGCTACCGTTTTAATCCCAAGCTCTTTGCACGCTCGCAGGATCCGCAGTGCAATTTCACCGCGGTTAGCTATGAGTACTTTATCCATGAGATTCCCGTTTATTCGATGATGAACAAGGGCTGATCGAATTCTACAGCTTCTTTATCGTCTACCAGAATCGCTTTAACAACACCGGCCTTATCAGACTCGATTTGGTTCATCATCTTCATGGCTTCCACAATGCACAGGGTATCGCCAACATTGACGCTTTGACCCACTTCAACGAACGCTTTGGCCGTTGGTGAAGAGGCGCGGTAGAAGGTCCCTACCATTGGTGATTTAACGGTGTGACCTGCCGGGGCTTCCGGTTCAGCTGGCGCGGCTGGTGCAGCAACAGGTGCCGGCGCAGCAACAGGTGCTGGCGCAGCATAATGAACAGGTGCGGCAGCTTGTGAGCTACCACGGTGAATACGTACAGATTCTTCACCTTCGGTGATTTCTAACTCGGCAATGCCTGATTCTTCGACCAGCTCAATCAGTTTTTTTATCTTTCTAATATCCATAATCTGTCTCTGTTTGTCTTATCAATTAGTGGTTAAAAATATCGACTGCTGCGTCCAGGGCGAGAGAGTAGCCTTTAGCGCCAAAGCCTACGATCACGCCAGCAGCGATATCGGAAAAATAGGAATGATGTCGAAATGCCTCGCGGGCATGCACATTCGACAAATGCACCTCGATGAACGGGATTGAGACGCTTAACAACGCGTCACGCAGGGCGACGCTGGTATGCGTAAATGCAGCGGGATTAATAATAATGCCGTCGACATTCCCCATGGCCTCATGGATACGGTCGATCAGCGCTGCCTCAGAATTAGACTGCAAGTGTTCCAGTGCTATTTGCATGGACTCGGCCTGTTTTGTCAGACCACTTACAATATCATCCAATGTTGCGTGGCCATATTTATCTGGCTCACGTTTACCTAACATATTCAGGTTAGGGCCGTTCAGTAGAAGTATTTTCATTAATCTTGTAGCTATCTTGCGGCTAAGTTCGGCATAAACACCAGTTATACAG
>NZ_CAJXQY010000192.1 GCF_913058315.1 uncultured Alteromonas sp.
CAGAATATAATTAATGAGGTGGGGGCGGCACTACTACCGCGGAGCGGTTTAGTCCTTTCGCTGATAGCGGACGTTCGTCTGTCATAATTAATCTATCTAACGGGCTTTTGGTGCCGGAGTGGTGCTGACCAAAAACGTGAGTGTAGATTTGTGTTGTTTGTAGGTCATTATGGCCCAATAATTCCTGTACGATTCTGATATCTGCTTCTGAATATAAATACTGGGTGGCTATGAATGGCGAAAAGAATCCATCCAGTGGATGCTGGGCTCTCAAGGTGGTTGGGTCGTTCGTAATGGCAAGATAGCAATCGAAACCAGCGCTAAATTGCTAAGTGAGATTTACAGTTGTTTACATAACATTTAATTAGTGTTAGAGATACGTTAGTGAATTGATAAGGATTTCGGCATGGAAGCAGCAAAAAAGATACTTTTGAGATTTTTGGTTATTGGATGGTTATGTCCTTTGACAGCATCTGCAGGAATAACATCAGCATCCTTTGAATCAGGACTTTCAGGTTTTTCTAATACTTCTACATATACGTTGACTCGAAAATCAGGGAATACTCCTTCCGGAAACACTGGACCAAATGGCGGTGCAGATGGCACCAATTACTACGTGTATTTTGAAACATCCAACGGCTCTGCTTATAACAGCGGAAATACCGCTTACTTTCAAACGAACAGCATTACTCACAATACCATGAGTTTTTATTACCACATGTACGGTGCGGACACTGGTCTTCTAGGTGTCGATGTATATTACGACGGCCAATGGATAAGAGTATGGGATGTAGAGGGAGAAAAGCATGCTGCTTCGTCATCCTCATGGACAGAGCAAGTTATCAGTCTAGCCTTTTACCCCGGAAGCAAACATGTGAGATTTGTCACTGTTGCTAATGGTGGTTATCGCGGTGATATCGCTATTGACGAAGTCAAGTTTTATGATTCGGGTAGTGTAGAGATAGAGTACCAGTATGATGCACTTGGTAGATTGACTTGCGCTATTGATAACGCCAATGGTGCGAGAAATATCGAATATGACGCCGCTGGAAATCGTAAGAATGTGAGTGTAGGAAGCTGTAATTAAAAGGAATTTTAATATGAGAATAATTAATAATGTCTATGTGTTTGTTTTCTTGTTAGCTCATGGAACTGCCTTACACGCACAGTCTTACGATGGCCCCGACTTAGGTGAACCGTCGTTTTCAGCAATTGATAGAAAGCATGTGAATATGGTCAATGGTACGATTTCATATTCTATTAATGACGTAAGCATTGGGGTTGGCGATTTATCACTTGAACATTCTATATCAATTAATGCGAATGATGCGCTTAATTGGGAATCACCTTACCCTGGTTATAAAGACAAATATTTTGGAGGAATAAGAAGAACGCTGTTTAGTCAATCTGAAAATGGTTCGCAGCGGTTTGAAGTGCTATCAGTATTCGATTACGAAACTACTTACTACTTTGAGATCACATCAAGTGGCACATATGATGCGGTAGGTAATGACCTGGTAACACTGACAAAACTCGATAGTTATACACTATTATTGACGAAGGAAGACGGCACGCTTGTAAAATTTCGAACGGAACAATCAATTCCAGCCACTGTTTCGCAGACATACACTCCATATGCGTACATGAAGGAAATTAATTACCCCAATGGATTTACCGTCAATATCCATAAATCGTCTCATTCCCTCGGAGCCGCGATAAAAAGTGTTACGACGAATAACGGTTTGCAGCTTAAATACGTTTATGAAATCCACTCTAGACCTTTAGAAAGCGCTAAACAAAGTGCCACTAATAATCCCAATATATCGGCCGATTCGTTAAATTGGTCGGCAACACATCCATCCGAGATAATTGCCCTAAACAATGCTGTTGAAGTGTGCCCACTTCTTGCTGATAGTTGCTCTCCTAGCGGTGATTGGCCAAAGGCTTCTTACAGCTGGCCAGACGGTATGCCTCGCGCATTTTATATAGGTGAAAGTGATTTTGTAGTCACGAATGCGGGTGGCGGCGTAACAACATTTCACCATAAAGCGCTATCAAAGGCTCCTATGTACGGTGATTCAGGCTCTACTGTAAATGCCGGCCTTGAAAATGACTATTTTCCCAGAATTATAAGAATTGAAAAACCAGATGGTAAGGAAGTTACGTATCGATTCAGAAATTACGCCCAGGTAAATAACGAACCTCCGTTTACGTGGTTTACGTATCTTGCCCATGGAATAATGGATAGGGCAACGATAAATGGCCAATCGACTGACTATACCTTTGGGCCAGCAAGAACGTCATATGCAAGCGCATCAAGTGGCATGTATAACCATGTTGCTACTGGAGATGTTTATCATGGTGTTAAAAAAGTAGTCACCGGATACCAAAGCTACTCTGGCGGAAAGATTGCTACCGGTCCCATCATAGTGGAGACATGGGATAAAACAGTATATCTAAGCAATGATTTGGCGAACAAAGTTGAGCAGATAGATAATGAGTTAACAGGTGTCCCTATAACTTACAGTTATGATTCGTTAGGTCGCTTGGTAGAAGTAGTGGAAGACGGCTTAATTGATATAAATTACCCACAATCTTACTGCAGTCCGAAAAATTGCAACAAACCTTCGTCGGTTTCAAACAAGCATAATTCATTTCAGGGGTTCTACCCTGAATACACGACTACATCATATAACTACTCTACTGGTCTAATCCAAAGCGTAACGTCTCCTCCAAATAAACACAATAAAGTGAAAACCGTGAGGTACACACAGCAAGCTTATTACGCTCGCTATAAAAATGAAAATGGGACCATGGCGAACAGTACCACCCCAATTACGCTTATTAGCTCTCAATATTACTGCAAAAATAGCAATATGAGCGGCACTACTTGTGAGAGCAATGATAAAGTCACAACCACCTACCACTACGGTTCTGGCTCAGCTGGCAATAACCTATTTTTAATAGGAGAAACACTGTCTGCCCAGGGAGAATCCACAACGTATACAACTTGTTACAAATATGACAAATATGGAAATCAAATAGGCGTCAGCCTGCCTGAATCGGGCGTAACTGATTGCAACGCAGGGAGAGCATATTAATATGAGTATTTTTAAAATCACTTCGTATTTAATAAGCGGCCTGTTCTTAACACAGAGCGCTTTTGCAACACAGTCCGCACAACCTCACACGACTGCTTATCGCTTTAATCATGCAAAACAATTAACGGGTGTGATAACACCCGACCCCGATGGTTCAGGGCCGTTAAAATACGGAGCAACGAGAAATACGTACAACTCCAATGGATTACTGACAAAAGTAGAAAGTGGTGAACTCGCAAATTGGCAGAATGAAACTGTTCCCCCCTCAAGTTGGAGTAATTTCTCCATAACCTCTCAAGTTATTTATTATTATGACAGCCAGGGGAGGAAGGTCGGGGTTTCGAAAAGGAATGGCTCGGGAACTACATTGGCATTTAGCCAACTAAACTACGATAACTATAATCGAGTCAATTGTGAGGTCATTCGCTTAAACTCCTCTGCATTCAATAATGTATCCCTGGATGCCTGTGTTCCAACAACGAGTGCCCAGTATGGGAGTGACAGAGTCACAAAATATGAGTACGACAGTGTAGGCAATGTCAGTAAAATAAAAAAAGCTTATGGAACGTCGCTGGTTCAAGATTACCGGAGCAATACTTATTACACCTCGAAAAAAGGACTATTAGAAACAACGACCGATGCTAATGGCAACACAACTAGCTACGAGTATGATTTTTACGGTCGATTAGAAAAGGTTATTTATCCAGATTATTCATATCAATTTTTTGTTTACGATATGAATGACAATATGATTGAAGAGCACAAGCGGAATGGTGCGATTTTCGAATACACTTACGATAACATAAATCAATTGTCTGTAAAAAAATATCCAAATTCAGCGGATAATATCGTCTACTCTTATGATTTGAGGGGGCTTCGAACATCGGTCGTTCAGGGCAATTATGGTGACAAGCATACCATCAGCTTTACATATGATACTCAAGGCAATCTGACCTCAGAAACAACTGGCGAGGGGTACTATGGTACCGATAACCAGAGGACCGTATATTCTGAATATGATAAAAACAGTAATAGAACAAGGATAACTTACGCTGACGGTGAAACATTTACATACAGATACGACGGTATTAATCGCGTTGATAAGCTAACTAACCCAGACGGACAAAATCTATTAACCTTAAAATACAGACAAAACGGTAAAAGGGAATATTTAGAGTTTCAAGGTGGTGCGAAGACTTCCTACACATATGATGGATTAAAGCGCTTAGAAAGCCAGTCGCTCGACTACAGTCAAAATCAATACGATGCTACACGCACATTGAGTTATAACGCTTCTAGTCAGGTGGTAACTAACCATTTGAGTAATGCAGGATATCAATATCACGGCAATGACCTCATTACGGGAAGCTATAATGTTAACAATCTAAATCAGTATACCGACATTGAAGGGGCTGTTGTAAATCATGACGATAATGGCAACTTTACGAGTGGGGACAGCAGATATCTGTATGTATATGATGATGAAAATCGATTAACGTCCTTGTCTGGCTATGACAATGCTTCTTTTTCTTACGACCCGCTTGGACGGTTATATGAACTAACTATAAATGGCCAAACAAAACAGTTTCAATACGATGATTCTAGTCTTATCGCTGTTTATGACGATAGTGACGCCTTGCAAGTGAGGTATATCCCCGGAGTTGGTGCGGACGAGTACTGGGCGCACTTTAACGGCAGTGGCACAGCATTAAGTGATACAACATTCCTTCACCAAGACTATAATATGAGTGTTGTAGCGGGAAGTAATTCTCAGTCACAAGTGATTTTCACTAATGCTTATGATGTATACGGCATAAGCCCTTCTACCAACGCAGGATTAATAGGTTACACTGGCCAACTTTACCTCAATCAGCTAGAACTTTATTACTACAAAGCACGGATTTATCATCCAAAGCTAGGTAGATTCCTACAAACTGACCCCGTAGGTTATGAAGATCAGATGAATCTTTATGCTTATGTTGGGAATGATCCTATAAATATGGTTGATCCCACTGGGAAGTGCAGATCTAATAATGGTATTCCATCTAATGATTGTCCCCACGACGAAGAAAACAATCCTGACGACGGCGCAGAAGGAGAGGAAGAAGATAAGACTGAACGAATAGAAGTCATAGGTCAGCGACCTCCTAGAATGGGAGCTCCTGATATAACCATAACTACAACATCCCCTGGTGGAGAAGGTGAAGGGGAAAGTTGGGGAAATTGCATGTTAAACTATCCGCTAATGCCTGAAGTAACGATGGGGTTAATTGCGCCAGCAGCTAGTTTAAAGACACCTTCAGAATTTAAAGGAAAAGGTGGCTTTGGGGGGGGGAGCGGTAAATCACCATTTACAAGTCTTGATAGACGCATGGGACGTTTTGGAAATGTAAATTCTGGCGCAACAGTGACACGAGGCTCCGTAGGAAGAATTAAATACCTTGGCCGCAATGGCACAGTGGTAGCTGGCATGGCCGCATTTTCTGGTGGTTATGTCTTCGGGGCGAGCGTTGTGTGTGCTGTTAATCGAGGGTTGCAATGAATATAATATTGACATTGTTCTTATTAGTACTAGTTGGATATCTTGGATTCCTTCTTACCCAATATTTAAATAGAAACATCGCATCCTTAATTAATGAAGCGAAGACTAAAGCTAGTCAGAGAAGGTTGCGGCAAAAAGCTCAGAGCATTGATAAGTTTGTAGAATCAAATGTGTCACCAGAACATGAAAGACACATATACTGTGGGCTTGCCAAAGGACTTTCTTCAATTTTTGGAGTCAATGATAGGTTTCCTTTCGATTCAGAAGAAAAGCTTGGAAATGTATTTAGAGTCAATAAATCAGAAATTGAGTTAAATAAAGCAGCGTGGAAAAAAGCAGGGCTAAAAGATTTCATTGAAGTATATTCAGACGAGTTGCTTTCAATGACACTTACAGTTGTTGGAAAGGAAAAATTTGATACGATTTTAGAAACAATTGATGACGTCAATTCAGAAGATAGTTTTAAAGATTATTTGATGGATATGACTGTCGGTCAGTATCTCTCTTTTTTTTCAATCCACGACAAGACAAAATTATCGTGAATCCAAAGTCTCGTTTATGCGGGGCTTTGGTTTTCTAACGCTTTTTCTAGGCTTTGTTTCCTGATAGGAACAGTCCGATTTCGTTAGATCCCAAGGGTCGAGGGCGTTCAGAATTCTGTGTCAGCTAATTTTGGCTAGAGATCTAAGACTTCAT
>NZ_CAJXQY010000193.1 GCF_913058315.1 uncultured Alteromonas sp.
GGTTTAACAATAGTGTTTTGGTTGCGGCCATAACCAGTGTGTACAAAGGGTGGTATAAGATAGCCGCGTTAGGGGAGAAGTGAGGACGGGTAGCCCGCCTCTTAATAAATAGCCACTTTATTTGCTTTGCCAGTGAATTCAATGCGCGGCGAGTATTCAGTGCAAGCCACACCAACACCAGGCTCATCCCCAGCCAGGCCAGACGATTAAACACTACGATCGCGTCCACAAACCAGTGAGTCTGGCCGCTGGATAATTGCTCGAAAACCGCTGTAAAACCCAGCGGGTCCATTACCAACATGGCATCATATACAGCCGGATGGATGATGCCACTGCCGGCCAGAACCGGCGACCCCGTAACGGAGGCCAATATGACATAACCTATCCACACCAGCGCAAAAAAGGCATAAACCGGCAGCGCAGTATTGACTCGCTGAGCAATGAGTAACGCGGCAGCGCAAAACAGAAAGCATGCCGGCGCCACAATAAACAGGCCGTTTTTAAGTGCCGTGTGGATTATCCCGGCATCAAACAACGGATGCTGACTTAACATCAGCAGCTGCAACACTGAGCCGCATAAACTAATCACCGCCACCAGACTCAGAAAGGCCACAAATCGGTTAAGCCGCAGGGCAAACTGACTCGCTCTGGCCGCTCCAATCAACTCTTGCATATTGTAGAGCCTGTCTCGTTGCAGCAAGGGCGGTGTCAGTGCCGCCACGACGACAGGCAAAGCCAGCATGACCACCGTAATGTTCAGCATCGTCAGCCGTTTAGCCAGATGCAAATCGGCTACGGTGAGCCCCTGAACCAACAACGCAGACAAACCGGGCAAGCCCAGCGCACATAGCCACACCAGAGGCTGACGCACATACAAACGCCATTCATTACTGATAAGCATCAGTTGGTCTCCCGATTGGCGAGTTCGAGAAAGTAGCGGTCTTGTAAGGCTGCCTGACAGGCACGTGCATCAGCGGCGGGTTTTTCATGATGATAAACCCGCCATACCGACTGACCGAAATGATAACGCTCTCCCAACAGCACACCAGTTGAGGGCTTTGCCGGGGTTTCCCACACGTTATTCAGCATCGGTGCAATAAGTGCCGGCATGGCGCCACTGTCGACGATAGCGCCCTGCATCATAATGGCCGCATGGGGGCAAAGGTGCTCGATGTCTTCCACAATATGGGTAGAGAGCAACACTAATTTATGCTGACTCAACCGGATCAGCACACTATGCAAACGCTGACGTTCCTGAGGGTCGAGCCCTGCCGTGGGCTCATCCATAATTAATAACTTTGGGTCGCCCAGTAATGCCTGGGCAATACCAAATCGCTGGCGCATGCCGCCGGAAAATGTACTCACGCGCTTTTTGGCAAACTCCGTGAGATTGGTCAACGTGAGTAATTCTTCAATTTGCTGTGCTGCCTGCACGCGGGGGATATGCTTGAGTGCAGCAATATGGTGAAGTAATGCCAGGCAACTCATGTGCGGGTATACGCCGAACGACTGTGGCAAATAACCAAGCTGTTCTCGCAATCGTTGTGGTGATTGCTGAACATCCGTGTTGTTAAACGTTATCTGGCCACTGTCCGGGGCCTGTAAGCAGGCCACTGTGCGCATTAAACTTGATTTACCCGCGCCGTTGGGGCCGAGCAGACCGACCATCCCCGATGGCAGGGTGAGTGAAATATTATCCAGGGCTTTGGTGCCGTCAGAGTAGGTTTTAGACACCTGGTTCATGGTGAGCATGTGGTCATTATCCTGTGATTCGAGACTGACCACACCCTAACGCGGCGTTTCAAAGCGCAACAGCGAGCAATGACAAAGCACGCCATTGCCATGACAAAAGGCATTACTGCACAAGGTTTTACTTTCATCATTAAATTGCGTAGGTTCATCATTCGCAGCGTGTGTGAGCCGCCTCTTTCAGGCAGGCTTTACTCGCATTACTTACACAAGGGCTCAGTAACATGGTGGTTAACTTGCGCAATAACAGTTTGGCACTGCTACCTATTTTTGCCGCTCTGTTACTGGAAGCGTCCATTCGTTTTGTTTCATACCAACAACCACAAGCCGGTGTTTACCTGGCAATCCACGCGCAACTGCTGCTGGAGATGCTACCGTTTTTTGTCGGTCATTATCTGGCGTGGAAACTCACTGGCAAACAAGCGCTGCTGGTCTGGACTGCCGGCTTTATCGGTTATCCGCTGTTATCCAATATTCTGGCGCATACCAACAGTGCCTATGGCCAGTGGCAGTTGCTGGAAATACAGGGCGTATTGCTGGGTATTGGCGCCAGTGTATTGTGGTTTATACACCACTTTTATGGACGGGTTAAACAAGGGCCCCGGCGCTGGCTTTCTCACCTGCTATCGCTGGATACCATGGTGGCGTTATGCTTGTTTATCTGGTCGTTTACCATGGCTGGCGTGTTTCTTTATACCAAAGATCCCATGGTCAATCAGCCACTGCAGATGATCATCGACTTAGGCCAGGTAGCAAGTGAGTTGCCGCTTTTTATGCATTATTTCTGGCAGTTCAGCCTGATGGCACTGGTGTTGTTTGGGGTATATGGGTTTAACCGTTATGTGCTGATCCGCCATTTACTGGCAGTGCATGGCTTACTTCCTTTTCTGGCCGGTGGATTGGTGTTTATACTGCTCTTTAGTGCGCCTGTCAGCGCTCTGCTACTGCTTATGCCGCTCAACAACATAGTGGAATTCACCTTAATTGCATCGGAAAACCACAACCCTTTTGACCCCTTTAACTATCAGTTTACCTTTTGGTTGCTGGTGTTCAGCACGCCTATTATCCTGGCCTTTGAGCGCAAATCACAAGATGCTCGACTAGCGGATATTGCCCGCCGACAAACCCGCACCGAATTACAACTGCTACAGCAACAGGTGAACCCCCACTTCCTGTTCAATACGCTGAATAATTTATACGCGCTATGCCTGGAACGCTCGCCACAGGCACCGGACATGGTGGAAAAGCTGGCCGGACTGCTGCGCTACACCGTTTATCAGGGGCAGAAAGAGCAGGTATCCCTGGCCGACGACATTCACTATTTGCAAGACTATCTGGCCCTGCAATCCCTGCGCTTTACCGGTGACTGCCAGTTTCACTGTGCGTGGCCTGAGCACCCCGAGCGCTGGCAACTGCCACCGCTGTTGCTAATTATTTTGCTGGAAAATGCATTTAAACACGGTATCGAAAAAGCCGCCAAACCCTGCGAACTTAAGTTAACACTCACTCTCAACAACAACCTTCTGATATTTGAATGTGAAAATCCGGTAGTGCAAGATGAACATAGTCAGCCCGACAAAGGCAACAGCGGGCTCGGTCTTGAAAACCTACAGCGTCGGCTAAGCCTGCAATTTGCTAACCGTCACGAGTTAATCAGCGAACAGCGCGGCGCTACCTGGTACACCCGCCTGCAAATGGAGCTGGCACCATGCTAACAGCGTTGATTGTGGATGATGAGCCTCTGGCGCATAAAGTGATTTTGCATCACCTCGCCAGTCACCCGGATATGCAGGTGGTCAAGCAATGCTATAGCGCCACCGAAGCGCTGGCCTGGTTAGCTTCCAACAACGCTGATCTGCTGTTTCTCGACATCAATATGCCCCAGCTAAACGGCATGGACATGCTGACCGTAATGGCCAACCGCCCCCAGGTGATTATTGTGAGCGCCTATGAAGAATTTGCCCTGCAGGGCTTTGAACTGGATGTCACCGATTACTTATTAAAACCAGTCAGTGCAGAACGCCTCGCCGCGGCACTGGCCAAAGTGCGCCAACGTAGCGCTTTGGTACAACCTTCAACGTCCCCCCAGGAAATCGTAATAAAAGTAGACCGCGAGCTACGCCGCATAACACTAAGTGATATCACCTATCTGGAAGCCTATGGCAACTACGTAAAAGTGTGGCAGGGCGATGCCATGCTACTGGCCAACAGCACCTTAAAGAAGCTGCTGGCAGAACTGCCCGAGCAGGCCTTTACCCAGATCCACAAATCTTTTGTGGTCCGTAATGCCTCGGTTATCGGTAAAGACAGCGATTCTGTGATGCTGGATAATCAAATGCGACTCAAAGTGGGTAAATCATTTAAGTGTGAACTGAACAGGCTATTGCCGCTAGCCGCGAAATAAACCTGCTAACAAACTCTCATCAGGGCTTTCCAGACCATCATGTACACGCGATAATAGTCATAAGATTATCCTTACAGGGCATCCACTTTGAACCAACAACCCAATAATCCGTTACACGGCCTGACGCTGGAAAAGATTCTTACTCGCTTGCAGCAACATTACGGTTGGGAAGGCCTGTATCAGCAAGTCAGAGTCAATTGTTTTAATAACGATCCGTCGATTAAATCGTCGCTAAAGTTTTTACGCAAAACGCAGTGGGCCAGGGATAAAGTGGAAGCGCTGTATCTGCATACATTCAGTGAAGGTTAAACAGCGACTTGTTGAAGAAAGCCCGGAGCTTAAAAGTGAATTTATCTGCGACGTTAGAGCAAGCACTAAAAGACAAGCTCAAGAGTGTTGAAGCTGAGAAATGGAAACAAGAAAATGAGGTTCTCTGGAGCAATACAGAGATTTGCTTATCGACGCGATAGGCTTCGCGATTTCTGGTTACAAACTTACCCGGCATGTCTTCACCGCCGGGTTCTTCACACATCAAGCCATCTTGGGTAACGATAAACTTACCGCGCTATACCTTGTTACGTCCTAGTTCGCCACCGGTGTACCGTCGTCATTAAACTTGGCGATATCAGCGCCTGATGATTCCCATTCTTCGCGTTCCTCGTCGGTTGCTTTGGGCGAATACCATCCCAGGTAGGCATAGGCTATGCCTATTAACGGCGCCGTCCAGCAAGCAAAGGCCAGGGGAATGTACAGTAAGTTCTCTAAACTATCGCCAGCAATGCCAAGACCAAGGGCCGAGATAACAAACGCGCCACCGGCATTCCAGGGGATCAGGGGCGACATTAATGTGCCCCCTTCCTCAATGCCTCGCGACAAGTTCAACGTTGAGTATCCCATACCGCGATAAACAGGCGAAAACATTCGCCCGGGTAATGCTACCGATAAATAGGGGTCACCCGCCACCAGATTGGTGGTAAACGCCGTACCTACCGAGGCAACCTGGGTACCGGCAAAGGTTTTCACTTTGCTTTTAATCGAGTTAATTATACTTCTCAGGCAGCCTGTAGTTTCCAGGGCACCACCGAAACTTAACGCAATGAGTACTAACGAAATAGTCCACATCATGGATTGAATACCACCACGATTAAGCAGGTTGTCTATTTCGCTGATATTGGTTTGAATGCTGTAGCCGTTATTGGCGTAATCAAACACCGATTGCAGGCTTTGCCCTTGTGTAACCATGGCAAACGCGCCGCCCACAATTACCCCGGCAAATAATGAGGGGAGTGGCGGGAATTTCTTCAGCGCCAGTACCATTACCACTAAAGCAGGAAGCAAGGCCCAGGCAGAGATATAAAAATTACTGTCTAACGCCGCCGTAATCCCTTCAATTTTTTCAAACGACACGCTTTGGGTATCAATGACAAAATAACCGACCCCAATGTAAATAAGAAAAGCGATGACCATGGCGGGAATAGTGGTCGCCATCATATTTTTAATGTGTGAAAACACATCGGTGCCAGTGACGGCCGGAGCAAGATTAGTGGTGTCAGATAGTGGCGAGACCTTATCGCCGAAGAACGCACCGGAGACGACCGCACCAGCGGTCCAGTAAACTGGGATATCAAACCCGTCACCAATGCCTATTAATGCCAGGCCAACGGTTCCGACACTTCCCCAACTGGTGCCGAGCGACACGGCTACCACCGCGCATATCACCATGCCAGCCGCCAGAAAAATCTCGGGGGATAATGTTTTTAAGCCGTAGTAAATAATGGTCGGTACCGTTCCGCTGGCAATCCATATCCCAATGATCATACCCACCACAATCAGCACACTTACTGAGGGTAAAGCCACATGGATGACTTTGAAAATACCGGTGCGAATATCTTCCCAGCTAAGCCCAAGGTAAATCCCCACAAAGCTGGCCAACGCCACCCCAATTGCCAGCGGAATATGGGGTTCGAATACACCGAAGTAAAATATCTGCGTGCCCAGAATAATCAGTGTCAACACAACAGGTGTTAGTGCGAGTAATAGCGATGGCGTACTTTGCTGCCTCTCTTCCATAC
>NZ_CAJXQY010000194.1 GCF_913058315.1 uncultured Alteromonas sp.
CTTATAATTAGCCTGTTCAGCTCACAACAGATTACTTACTGCGTAAGTGATCCGCTACCAGAAACGCCATTTCCAGTACCTGATCAGCATTTAAACGCGGATCACACTGAGTTTTATACGCTTCTTTAAGATCTTCATCACTGATCTGATAAGCGCCACCGGTACATTCGGTAACATGCTGACCGGTCATCTCCAGGTGAATACCGCCGGCGTAAGTGCCTTCGGCTTCATGGGCCTGGAAAAACTGCTTAATCTCGCTCAGGATGGCATCAAAGTTACGGGTTTTGTAGCCACTTGACGCTGAGAAAGTATTACCGTGCATGGGGTCTGAACTCCACACTACGTTGCGGCCTTCTGCTTTCACCCGGCGTAACAGGCGTGGCAAATTCGCTTCCAGCTTGTCCGCGCCCATACGAGTGATTAGGGTTAATCTGCCCGGATCGTTATTCGGGTTCAGTGCATCAATCAGGCGGATGAGTTCATCCTCTTCCATTGACGGACCTACTTTCACCCCAACCGGGTTGTTAATGCCGCGGAAAAACTCAATGTGAGCATGATCAAGCTGACGGGTGCGTTCACCAATCCACACCATATGCGCGGAACAGTCATAAGGCTTGCCTGTCAACGTATCAATACGCGTCAGGGATTGCTCATAATTGAGTAACAAGGCTTCATGGGAAGTAAACAGAGACGTTTCGTGTAACGACGGCGTATTGGTAGCGTTAAGCCCAATAACATCCATAAACTCCAGCGTATCCTGAATACGACGGGACAGGTCCAGATACTTATCTTTTTGCGGGTTATTTTCCAGAAACGCCATGTTCCAACGGTTAACTTCATGCAAATCGGCAAGTCCGCCCTGGGCGAAAGCGCGCAGCAGGTTTAACGTGGCAGAACTGCGATGATAAGCCTCAACCAGACGTTGTGGATCCGGCCGGCGGGCTGCTTCGGTAAATTCGAAGCTATTGATAATATCACCACGATAGCTGGGCAATGTTACACCATTAATGGTTTCAAAGTCTGACGAGCGAGGTTTGGCATACTGCCCTGCCATACGAGCCACTTTGGTCACCGGGCATCGACCGGCGAAGGTCAGTACAATGGCCATTTGCAACAGCACTTTAAAGGTATCGCGGATCTTAGGTGCATTAAACTCGCTAAACGATTCCGCACAGTCACCGCCTTGCAGTAAGAACCCTTTACCTTCGCAAACCTGACCAAGCTGGCGTCGCAGCTCGCGGGCTTCAGCGGCAAACACTAAAGGAGGATACGAACTCAGTGTCTCCTCGACCTTCGCCAGTTCAGCTTTATCCTCGTATTCTGGCTGTTGCAAAATCGGTTTTGCACGCCAGCTATCTGGTTGCCAGTTATTCACTTAGCACCTCTTTCAAATGGGAAATTTCAGAAAACGACTAATCTTTTAAAAACCAGTTACTTGACGTACGGGAATAAAATGCCGCTGCTCGTCCTTAAACAGGCATTCAAACTGACAATCAAAGGTTAGCCACAGGTTAGACAGGTTGAGTACATCTCTGGTAGGTCCGTATGCAAGCATTTGCCCTGCCTTTGCTAACAATACCGTATCGGCAAAGGTATTAGCAATATTGATATCATGGCAGCTCATAATTATTTGGTTTCCGACCTTCGCCAGCGCACTAAGCCAATGCATCAACACCGTCTGATGACGTATATCCACACCTTGCAGTGGCTCGTCGAGCACTATAATAGCATTACCAGATTTAATAGCTGGCCACACCTGTAGCAGCGCACGGCTAATCATGATCCGCTGTAACTCTCCCCCGGACATCCGGGTAATGGGTTTATCCAGCAAGTCGGCAATGTCCAGTTTACGGATCAGCTCACCGGGGATATCAGGACTCTGAGAAGGACTTAAAAATTGCAGGCATTCGCGACCCGTCAGCTCAAACTGAATGCTGTGCTGTTGCGCCACGAAACACCGGTGCACCGACAGTACCGCCAGCGGCGAGGTAAACACATCGGTCTGCCCCCAGTATACCTGCCCTTGCTCAGGTTCTACCAAACCGGCCAGCACCAGCAGTAACGAAGACTTCCCGGCCCCATTGGACCCCAACAGGCAGGTAATGCCCGGCTGCATTATGGTAACCGATATATTACTCAGGCGCTGGTCCAGGCACACGTTATCGAGCTTAATTGACTGGCTCATTTAAACTGCCCCTTGAGCAAGGCATAAAGCAGCAGCGGGCCCCCCAGTGAAGCAGTCAGCATGGATACCGGCAAGGTAGCATAGGGCAACAAGTCCGAGAACAACGCCACCAGCAGTAACATGACCCCACCACACAATGCGCTGGCCGGTAACACCACCCGGTTATCAAACCCCATCAGCAATCTGACGTAATGAGGCACCAATAAGCCCAAAAATGCGATGGAACCGGCAATGGCCACTGCAGCGCCCACCGCCAGCGCACAGGCAATAAGAACGACCTTGCTCTCATGGGCAGGGTCAATTCCCGCACTGCGCGCCGTCAGCTCGCCGTTATACAGATAATTGAGGGTCTTGCCTTTGGCGATAATAAGGAAGCAGCTTGCCAGTATCAGCGGCGCACTCCACAGCAGGATCCAACCATCCGCCTGATGCAGGCTGCCCATGACCCAGAAAGTCAGATTACGCATCGACTGCGCATCGGCAAACAAATAGAGCCAACCCATTACCGCGCTGGTTAGCGTAGTAATGGCAATACCGGCCAGGATCACCGCAGTATTCAGGCCCCGCAGACGAGCCGATAGCCGATAGATAATCGCGGTCGACATCAACGCTCCGGCAAAACACGCCAGCGGCATACTGTAATGCAGGGTACTAACCATCCATTCGGGCATCAGGATCAGCACTAGCGCCGCCATCAGGCTCGCACCACTGGCAATACCAATAATTCCGGGGTCGGCCAGCGGGTTGCGCAAAACCACCTGCAGAGCTGCCCCACTGACACACAAAGCGGCGCCAACAACCGTGGCGGTAACTGCCAGCGGCAGCTGTAAATTTAGCAGAATGTACCAGCGGGTTTCGGCGGTGGTATCAGCCTGCCACCAGACGCTGGCAAGCAATGCCGAAAAACACAGCAGTAACACCACACCCAGGGCACCAACAGTCCATTTGGAGGCGGGAGCCAACATTACCCCTTGAGCGCCTTAATAATACCGTCGGAGGCTTCTTCAATTAGACTCAGCACCAGCTCAAAGCCTTTCTTGCCGCCATAGTAGGGGTCGGGCACTTCTTCGTTTTCGTAACCGGCAAAATCCAGCATCAGGCGAATTTTATGGTGGTGCTCCGGCTCGCTCATTTCACGCAGGTTATCCAGATTGCTCTGGTCCATGGCCAGAATCAGGTCGAAGGTTTCAAAGTCGGTATCGCTTACGCGGCGGCACTTGAGGCCTTTGAAGCTGTAACCGCGTTCTTTTCCGGCCGCTTGGGAACGCTTATCCGGCGCACTGCCAATGTGGTATCCATGCGTACCAGCCGAGTCAATAATCAGCTTGAGTCCGGCAGCATCAGCTTTGTGTCTGAACACCGCTTCGGCCGTCGGCGAGCGGCAAATATTGCCAAGACAGACAAATAAAACAGCTTTGGGTGATGTCATGGTAATTCCTATCTTTACGTCAGTATTTTGAGCCTGCGAGTACCCGGCCTCCTGGCAATGCGACTTACTCCACCGGTTCGAGCGTGGTATTGTACTTATCATTAGCGTTGAACACTATGCTAAAACCCACGAAAAAAACAAAGAGAAAGTTGAATGCCGACAGAAAACAATGCACACGTGCTAATGCTATCCAGTTCCCGCATGGGCGATGAAGCGTATCTGGAACACGCCCGCGAAATGATTTTCGAGCACCTCGGTGACGAGAAAGACGTGCTGTTTATTCCGTTTGCCGGGGTGACCCTGGAATGGGATGACTACGTCGAAAAGGTCCGCCAGGCACTCCCTGAACTGAGCATTACGGGCATTCACACCTGTGATGCGCCGGCAGATGCCGTTTCATCCGCCCGGGCCATACTGGTAGGTGGCGGTAATACGTTTAACTTACTCAATGAGCTGTACAAGCAGTCTTTGCTTGAGCCTTTACAGCGAAAAGTTAGCCAGGGGTTGCCCTACATAGGCTGGAGCGCAGGCAGTAATATTTGCGGTAACAGCATTCGCACTACTAACGATATGCCAATCGTTGAACCGCCCTCCTTCGCCGCGCTGAATTTTTTAAGTTGTCAGTTGAACCCACACTACACGGACTATCAGCCGCCAGGACACAATGGCGAAACCCGGGATGACCGTTTATTTGAATTCACCCGACTCAGCCCTGAAACGCCGGTGCTGGCCATCCGAGAAGGAACCGCCCTGCAATACAGCAAAGGTCGGCTGACGTTACTGGGTGAACTGGAAGGCTTTTGCTTCAGCGGCAACGATAAAACACCTATCGCTCCGGGCCAGGATCTGACCCACTATCTCAGTTAAATATCTCAGCGAGTGCGGCAAGGTCTGGCGTAAGCTGATAAGGAATTGTCGCCAGTCGCGGTGCCGGCATCAACTGCTCGAGCGTCGCCAGGTTTTCGTTCAGACAGGGCATTTCGGGGGCCAGGGTATTTGCTATCCAGCCTTTAATATTAAGGCCATCAGCCTTAATGGCTTCAGCCGTTAGCAAAGCATGATTTAAACAGCCAAGCCGCATTCCGACCACCAGAATAACATCCAGATGAAGGTCCTTAACCACATCGCTTAAAAAGCGGTCGTTGCTAAGCGGTAATCGCCAGCCTCCCGCCCCTTCCATCAGTAAAACATCGGCCTGCCTGTTCAGCAGATGTTGATAGCCAGCTTTAATGACTGCTTCACTGATTGGCGTATTAACCAGCCTGGCCGCGATATGCGGTGCAATAGCGGGTTCCAGTGCAATAGGGTTAACTTCTTCTAGCGTCACAGACACGTTCGATGCCGCCATTAGTGCCAGCGCATCTTCATTTTGCCATTGCCCGTCCTGCCATTCACAGCCAGCTGCCACCGGCTTGTAACCAACAACACGTTTATCTGCCAGAGCGGCCGCTTTAAGTAACATCGCACTCACGTAGGTTTTGCCCACTTCAGTATCGGTACCGGTGACAAAAAGTGCCTGGGTCACAGTGCTTTCTCCAGTGTCAGGTGCAATACGCTATAGGTATTGGTTAACAGGCCCTGCCCGCTGCACGGCATCACTGACTCGAGCTGCTTTAAATGCCTGCGGGTCAGCCCTTGTCGATGTGAGCTCAGGTTTCCACTCCCGGCACCCACGTCTTTAATCGAGCGCAGTAGCTCAAGCAATCCGGCAAACTGATCGGTATAGCCGGTCAGATCGTGGGCCTTGCAGATCAGGCCGGACTGGCTAACCGCAGTGAGCCAGTCACTGGCAGTAAACAGGCTATTAATGTGCAGCTTAACCCCGGTCTGTCTGCTAGCTTCGCGCAATTCAGCAAATGAGCCGTCTACCATTATGGCCAGCTCAGCGCGTCCGCCGCCGTTTAGCACGCGGTGAACCTCAGCGAGCGGCGCCTGTGGTCGGCGGCACCACTGCAAGGCCATAGTGGACACTATCAGATCAAAGGTTTCAGCCTGCCAGGGCAACTGTTCAGCGTCACCCTGTATAAAATGTAATCCCGGATAATTTTGTCGGGCCTGACTCACCATGCCTGCGGCTAAATCGAGCCCGGTTGTTTCGCCGCCTAACCGGCTAAGCTGATAGGTATGACGGCCGGTGCCACAACCAATATCCAATGCTTTAGCCACGGTTACAGAAGATACGCGCGCCAGCGTGGCGCTGGCTATTTCGGCCTGGATATTGGCAACCCGGTCATACTGACTGGCGGCTACGCTAAAACGCCTGGCTATGTCGTCTTTCTGAGTGGCCTGCGTCGGGTTTAAGAGCGGTTCAATCAGGGCCATGCTGTAACTCCTGGCGGACCAGATTGAGCCCGTCGATTAAGGCATCAATGTCCTGAGTAGTATGCACTGCGCTTAAAGTAACCCGCAGGCGGTCAGAGCCTTTAGGTACTGTTGGATGGCGCATGGCCGGCACCCAGAGTCCTCGCCTGGCCAGTGCCGCTGAATAGTGTTTGGCCAGTTCAGGCTCACCCACGATCAGTGGCTGTATTGCACTGTTTGAATCAAGTAGCTGCAAACCTTCCTGTGAGGCACGTTGTTTAAAGTAAGCAATATTATTG
>NZ_CAJXQY010000195.1 GCF_913058315.1 uncultured Alteromonas sp.
TAAAATAAGAGGAACAGTCAATGACTTATAATCCATCAAGACGATTATTCTTAGGTGGCTCGCTGGCCGCTTCAGCCGCTGGTGCTACCGGTCTAATTACGCCTGCCGGCCTGGCCGCGGCACAGCCGATGAAATCACCGCAAATTATGTATGGCCCGACGCCAGGTGTCGCGAAACTGAACGCCAACGAAAACCCTTATGGTCCCAGCGATATGGCGCTTAAAGCCATTGCTGAAGCCAGCAGCACCGGTGGTGCTTATTATGCCTACCGTGCAGGCATGTACTTACGAGACATGCTGGCCGAATCAAATGGCCTGAAACCTGAAAACGTTTCAATTACCGCTGGTTCAAGCCTGATCCTGGCTTTCGCCGCTTTTGCAGCAACCAGTAAAGGTAAGATTCTGGGTCCGGACTTGTTCTGGGATACTACGTCAATGGCCCCTGTACGTCAGGGCGGTCCGGAAATTGTACGGGTACCTAATAAAGCCGATCTGAGCATCGATCTGGATGCCATCTACAATGCCATCGATGATGACATTGCCATGGTGCATATCTGTAACCCGAACAATCCAACCGGCAAACTGCTGGATCCTAAAGCACTACGTGAGTTCTGTATTAAGGCATCGAAAAAGACCCTGGTACTGGTAGATGAAGCCTATAATGAACTGATTGACGATGGTCCGAAACATTCAATGATCCCACTGATCAATGAAGGTCACAATATCATCGTTGCGCGGACGTTCTCGAAGATCTACGGCCTGGCCGGCATGCGTGTTGGTTATATGCTGGGTAGTGAAGAAAACATGGAGTTCATCAACAAGTACGGACTCGGCGGTTACTCAATTAACCAGGCTGGTCTGGCTGCAGCAATTGCCAGCTACAATGATGAAGCCTTTAAAGACTTCTCACGCCAGAAAGTGAAAGAAGGCCGTGACATCATCATGGATGCCGTAAAAGCAAATGGCTTAAGCGCATTGCCATCCACCACCAACTTCGTGTTTGTTAATCTGGGTGACGACGGCGATGCCAACGCATTCCGTAAAGCGATGGAAGAACAAGACGTCCTCATTCGTGGTCAGTACCGTACGTACCAGCAATGGTCACGGGTAAGTACCGGTCGCATTGAGGATGTGAAGAAATACGCTGCTGCAGTGCCAAAAGCACTGGATGAAATGTATAAGGCGATTAAAGCTTAAGTAGCTAAACGGTCCCTTGGACCGCATGTAACGACAGAAAACTCCGAAAAGAAAAGGCCGCTTATGAAAGCGGCCTTTTTATACTTTACACTGCACCGATTACTCGTTGTCGAGTTCGTTTTCCTCGAAATCAACATCGATTCCCATTTCTTCCATAATACGGCGGGCTTCAGCCGGGATCCGATGCGGGTTATCTTTACGCAGATCTTCATCGTCAGGCAGCGGCTGACCGGTAAAGGCATGTACGAATGCCTCGCATAACAATTCAGAATTAGTGGCATGGCGAAGGTTATTGATTTGGCGACGGGTACGCTCATCGGTCAGTACTTTTAGTACGTTAATCGGAATAGACACCGTGACCTTTTTAACCTGCTCACTCTTTTTACCGTGTTCTGCGTAAGGGTAAATATATTTTCCGTCCCACTTTGCCATGCTCTTTCCCAGCTCTGCTATCATTATTCTAATAAGAAACGTTGTTTATACCTGTTGCAACGAATTTTGATGGACCGGACTAACCCGGCATCGGCATGGCCCTGTCTTTCATGCTGCTGCGTACACAGTGCAATTTAATCAAAAAATTCGCGCTAAAGGTATTAAACCACAGAAAACATCAATTGAGCAGTGTAAACTGCTTGACGTCTAGACATATATTCTTTAGTTTAGACGTCTAAACGTCCAATTGAGAATATATCACCATGGTGTCATACGCGCAGGGGATCGATGCCCTAAACCAGTCTTTGTCAGAATTACGCGACATCGATGTATCATTTGAGTTTTTTCCTCCCGGCAACGAGAACATGGAAAAAACCTTATGGAAGTCTGTGGAGCGTCTTGCACCACTGAAACCTGCCTATATGTCGGTCACCTATGGTGCAAACAGTGGTGAGCGGGATCGCACTCACGATGTTGTAAAACGTATTCAGCAGCAAACCGGCGTTACTGCCGCTCCTCACCTGACTTGTGTGGATGCAACCGCCGAAGAGCTAAAGCAAATCGCTCATGACTACTGGGATTCAGGCATTCGCCGTATCGTTGCCCTGCGCGGCGACTTACCCCAGGGTGTTGAGAAAACCGATATGTATGCCTCAGATTTGGTTGCCCTGTTAAAAGACGTTCACGACTTTGACATCTCAGTTGCCGCGTATCCGGAAAAACACCCTGAAGCCCCTAACGCACAGTTTGATTTACTCAACCTCAAGCGCAAAGCCGAAGCCGGAGCCAGCGAAGCAATTACTCAGTTCTTCTTCGATACTGGTGTCTTTTTACGCTTCCGCGACAGAGCTGCCGCCGCGGGTATCGACTTGGATATTGTGCCGGGAATCCTGCCGGTTACCAATTATCAGACACTGGTTAAGTTTGCTGGCTTCACCAATGTTCATGTCCCCGGCTGGTTGCATAAACTTTATGAAGGGTTGGATGCAGATGACCAGACCACCCGTAATCTGCTGGGCGCCAACATCGCCATGGAACAGGTTAAGGTCTTAGCCAAAGAAGGGGTTAAACATTTCCATTTTTACACCCTGAACCGCAGTGAACTGAGCTACGCTATCTGTCACATGCTGGGCGTAAAACCGCAAAACGCTGGCTAACCCCCCCACTCATCTTCGGGAGCAACCAAGAAAACGGTTGCTCCGTCTCTTATCGCAGGTAGACTAGTCATATAGCTCAACTGACAGGGACCAAGAGTGGCATTACCTGAAATAAGCGCCCGCTGGGAGCAGTATAAGCCCAATCTGGAAAAATTCGCGAAGACGTTCCTTACCCGCTGTAAAACGGATAATATAACTATCTCCGCAGGTCACCTTGCCTATGTAACCCTGTTATCGCTGGTGCCATTCATAATGGTGTTCTTCACTATTTTGTCGGCGTTCCCTGCCTTTGCCACAGTCCGCAGTAAGCTCGAACAATTTATCTTCAGTAATTTTGTGCCTACCGCCAGTGATGTGGTGCATGAATATATGAGTGATTTTGTCGGAAATGCCTCGCAGATGGGGGCGGTAGGTATTCTGTCACTGCTTTTTGTCGCGATTCTGCTGATTTCCAATGTGGATAAAACCCTTAATCGCATCTGGCGCACCCAGAGCGAACGGCCGATTATTTATACCTTTGCAATTTACTGGATGGTGATCACACTGGGCCCGTTGCTGATGGGCGCTAGTGTAGTAATGACATCTTATCTGGTGGGTCTGGCTGAATTTGCCGAAGAGTACACCCCGGGCTTGGGCACCTTTTTACTCGAGCTGGTGCCGAGCTTTGCTGCTTTGGCTGCTTTCATCATTTTGTATATGCTGGTGCCTAATCGCCGTGTACCGTTGAAACATGCCCTGGGCGGCGCAGTACTGGCCACCATACTGTTTGAGCTCAGTAAGAAGGGCTTTGCCTTTTACGTAACCAGTTTTCCGTCTTATCAGGTGATATATGGCGCACTGGCCGCACTGCCGCTGCTGTTTCTGTGGATTTACCTGTCGTGGATCGTGGTGCTGTTGGGCGCCGAATTTACCTGTAGTCTGGACGAAGCTTTCCCTGAAGAAGCAGAAGACACTCCCCACGATAATGAAAGTGATTTACCCGAGGGATAGTGAACATCAGCAGCCGGGCGCTTTACAAGTGGCAACCGGCTGCCGACGCTCCCCTCAGGCAATTAAACTAAGCCGGACATCTGCCAGTAACCATTTGCGGGCCGCGGCCTCATCGCTGAAGACCTGCACTTCGAAAGCACTCACCACATACTGACGCCATACGTCAGCCATTTTCTCTGCATACCTGCCCTCCACCAGCAAAGCGACTTTGTGAAATTGCTGATACTGTGGCTCGATGGCAGCAAGACGTGCGCGATCAATCAGGTCGGCTTCGCCCATCTGGAAGTAATCTGAATATCTGAAGTCAAATAAGCCATAAGTCACGAGCTCCTCCCGCTCAGCCAGACAACGACGGAAAGCATCCGTAAAGCGCATGGCTTTGTGAATGTGGCCGGACAGTTTCAGGTGCACCATGTTTGAATGCACCTTATCAAACTCTACCACTACCTCTCCCTGTTCCTGATGTTCGCCAAATGACTCCGGTCGCGAAAACAGGAAGCCCTGACTGTAATCCAGGCCCAGTGCCAGCAAACATTGCTGCACCTCAACCGAGTGAACAAATTCTGCAATGCATTTTATTCCGCTGTTACGGCAGAAATAGCTGAGTGCTTTTACAATTTCATAGCTCTTGGTATCGGTGTGGATTTGCTTGATATACCTGGCATCAATTTTTAAATAATCGACTTCCAGATCCAGTACGCGCTCAAAATTTGAATGCTCAGTGCCAAAGTCGTCAATAGCCAGTTTAAACCCGGCCTGCTTGAGGGCTTTAAGCTGTTTCAAATGGCTGTCTTTACCCGAGCTACTTATGCCTTCAAGCACTTCCAGAATAACGCGCTGAGGCGCAATCTGATGTTGCTGACACAGCTCCGATAAAAAACGCTGCAGATACTGCGCATTCAGATCGTATTCGGTGATATTCAATGAAAAGGTATACCCGTGATGCTTCATAACCTTAAATGCCTGCTGCGCCATTTGACGGGTAATCAGCGGTAGCATGCCGGCCACTTTGGCTGCATCAATAAAGCTGTAAGGCGTAAGAACCTGGTCGTTATAGTGAATTCGGGCCAGTGCTTCGTAGTGAGTCACTACACCAAGCCGATTATCATGGATCCCCTGAAAATACGGGACGATAAGCTGCTGATTCACCGCACTGTGAATAATGTTATTGGCTTCAACAAACAGTAAATGCTGCTGACTTTCAGCCGCAATGGCATCCTGCTCCAGCACAATGCATTTCAGATCGCCAGACTCCCGACTCTGACGCAGTGCGGTAACGCCCAGCCTCAATAGATCAGTGCGTCCGCGCGCGCCGCCAAAAGACAGCGATACAAACACGCTGACATCGGCCGTCGACACCTGATGATGACGAAAGTGCATACGCAGCTTATCGGCGACTTCATACAAGTCGACCGGGCGCTTAAACAGCAACACAAACTTGCCCGGCCCCCCTCCTACATAGCAATCTGCGACGACCTGGCTTTGAATAATTCGGGCGGCACTGCGAATAAGTTCATCACAAACATCAAAGCCATAAGCATCATTGAGATACCTCAGTCCATCAATGCCCACTATCAGCAGACTTTTCATGCCCGGCGATTTAAGTTCTTCGGCCAGTAAGGATTTACTCGACAAACCACTGAGTGGATCGGTGTTAGCCAGGTATAAATTCTCTGCCTGAGTCTTATTTAATTCGGTGAGGTCAGTGTAAATCGCAGTGTAGTGATGGATATGGCCGTTATCATCACGCACCTGATTAACCGAAACCCATTGCTCCAACACTGAGCCATTTGCATGACGGTTTTTAATTTCGCCCTGCCAGACCCCTTTCTGAAACACCTTGCTCCAGAAATTACGATAAAAGGATTTTTCATGTAACCCGGAAGAAAACAACTGCGGCTCCAGACCCAGAACTTGTTTGCGGCTATAACCGAACATGTCACAAAAGGCCTGATTAACCTCAATAATTTTTTGCTCTGCATCGGTGACCAACATAGCTTCAGCGGAATGTTTAAAAATAGATGAGAGCATATTCAGCGAACGGTCCTGCTCGACCCGCTCCAGTTCAGCCGCTATTCGATAGCCTATGATTTCAAATAAAGCGGTGATCTCTGCTTCATTTTCAATTTTTGCCGTATGCATGGCAACCAGAATGCCCAGCACGTTGCCCTGCGCGCTGTATAAAGGCATACCAATGTAAGATTCAACATGCATATCTTTCAGCAGTTGATCT
>NZ_CAJXQY010000196.1 GCF_913058315.1 uncultured Alteromonas sp.
CTATGTATACGGTGAAGTAGAAAACTCAGGGTCTTACTACGACAACACCGATACCGATCAATCTATCATTCAGGCGTCATTTAACATCGACCTGACTGATAACCTGCGCGTTGAATTTGGTGGTATGTACCACAACTATCAGGGTAACCAGGTAGCGGGCTGGAACCGTTTGACTCAGGAACTGGTTGATAGCGGGACTTACGTAACCGGTACCGCGCAGAATATTGATGCCAATGGCGACGGCTCAATTTCCCACGAGGAGTATACCGACGTTCAAGAGCAGTTAAACCCGTTCATTTTCACGCCAGCGGTTCCTCTGGATACCGTCACTGAAGACTTTTTTGATCCATTAATGGCACTTCAAAACCCAGGAACGACGACCTTAAAAGGAAACCAGACTCTGGTTGCACCGGATGACCAGTTAGGTAACAAAGCCACTACCCTATACTTTGATGTGATCTACTACGCCGGTGACTGGGAAATCAAAAACCAGTTATTTTATGATGCCTACGATAACATCAACGAAAATGCTTACGGCTTCTCACAATTCCACGATAGCTGGGTTGTTGAAGATAAAGTGGTATTCGCCACCGAAGTGGAAACGGGTTCGCTTTACGCTCAGTTCCAGGTTTCACCATCAATCCGCTACACCGACTTCCTTCACGGAGATGATTTTACCCACGAATATTTCAACCGTCGTGATTTAACCATGCCATCCAGTGCGCTGGATCGCCGCTTGTTAGCAACTCGCTCTGGCATGAACTACGATAACTACGATGAAGGGGATTATCTGGATCTGGGTTTTGCAGCCATGACTGACTTAACCTGGGACTGGGGTCTGAACATCGTGTTAGGTGCTCGCTACGACACCATCGATATCGAAACCACGTCACGTCAGGACTTATTACTTCCAAGCGCTCGTGAGGACGAGGACGTCACAACGCCAATCACTTTGGATGAAACCGTAGACGGCGTATCCTGGAATGCCAGTATCTCCTACACCACACCAATTGGTCTGATCCCTTATATCACCATAGCTGAGCAGGCTACACTGGTTGCTGGTCAGGGAGCTGAAATCAACATTGGTCAGTTGGGTAATGCTGATGGCAGTGGTGCATTCGATACCTCTGAACTAATTGAATACGGTGTGAAAGGTTCATTCCTGGAAGAGTCGCTGTACTTTGCCCTGTCAATCTTCGAACAAGAACGTACCGACTACAATACACAGAACACCGTTACCAACAACACTACCAACAACGAAGGTCTGGAGTTTGAACTGCGTTGGGTAGTGAACGAAAACCTGGTATTGTCTGCCGGTTACTCTAACGTTGAAGTGGTTAACCTGACCGCCCTTGAAAACGGTAACCAATTTGGATTCCTGGGTGCTGACGACCTAGTAGCAATTGATGATCCATCGGTTATCTTTGGTGGTAACGTAATCGGTCTTAACCTGGTTGGTCCGAACACTAACAACCCCAAAGGCCTGAAAGCCGGTATGCCGGAAAACATCTACACGCTGACGGGTACCTATGACTTCCAGAATGGCTATGCTGCCAGCCTGAGTGTTATCGATGTTGACTCAGTATCTTCTGGCTTCTCTGGTGCAGTGACACTGCCTGCCTACACCCTGGTTAACGCGGGTCTGTCTTATCAGGATGAAAACTTCGGGGTTAACCTGACAGTGAAAAACCTGACCGACGAGACTTACTACCGTGCAAACTTCCCGGACTTATTTGGTAGCCAGATTGTGCTGCCTGAACTACCACGTCACTTCAACGTGAAGTTCTCTTATAAGTTCTAAGTAAGACTTTGTTCTACCATAACGGCATGCCTAGGCATGCCGTTTTTTTGCCTACTGGAGAAATCATGCGTTATTTATTATTGAGTTTGCTGAGTTGTCTGGCTTTAAGCGCCTGTCAGCCGGGCACGGATGCTCCTGCACAAGCCACTCCCGCTGAAGCGGTAAAAACATCGGCTGAAAGCGTCGAAAAACTGCAAGTGAAAGCCGTTGTCGTTGCCATGTTTGAAATTGGCGAAGACGAAGGCGATCGCCCCGGCGAATTCCAGTTCTGGAAAGAGCGCTACGGTCTGACGGAAAAGTATCCCTTCCCTCACGGCTTCCACGACCTTTATTACAACCCTGAAAAAGGCGTACTGGGCATGGTAACCGGTATGGGAATAGCCCGCGCCTCTTCAGCATTTACCGCGCTGGGACTAGACCCTCGCTTTGATTTAACCAAAGCCTACTGGTTGATTGCAGGTATTGCCGGTATCGACCCGCAGGATGGTTCGATTGGTTCGGCAGTGTGGACAGATTACCTGGTTGATGGCGATCTCGCGCATCAGATTGATGCCCGGGAAATTCCCGAAGACTGGTCAACCGGCTACTTTCCATTGTTCGCTAACGAGCCTTATCCTGAACAGGAAGGGGAAGTTGTGGCACGCAACGGTGAAGTCTTTCAGCTCAATACATCCTTAGTAGACTGGGCATTCAATCTGACTAAAGACATTGAACTTGTTGACACCGATGCCATGCTCGCCCTGCGCAGTAAGTACACTGCAATGCCTGCAGCACAATTGCCCCCCAAAGTATTACGGGGCGACCACCTGTCGGCATCTACGTTCTGGCACGGCAAGTTGTTTAACGACTGGGCTAATGACTGGACGAGCTTCTGGACCAATGGCAAAGGTAACTTTATGACCTCAGGCATGGAAGACACCGGCAGCTATCAGGCCCTGACCTACCTGGATAACGCCGGATTAGTCGATAAACAACGCGTTCTGGTATTGCGGACTGCCAGTAACTTTACCATGCAGCCAACGGGCATGACCGCTGCCGAAAACCTCGCCTCAGAGAGCTCCGGTGCTGGCTATGCGGGCATGCTGCCATCGCTGGAAGCCGCATATAAAGTCGGTAGTACCGTGATTGATGAAATTGTCCTTAACTGGGATCTGTATCAGGATACCCTGCCGGGTCAGCAGTAACTCTGCAGAACCTGCAGCGAATACAAAAAAGGGGCCTTCTGGCCCCTTTTTTGTATTCGCAATGAAAGACTTAAGCCGCTTTGGCCACCAGGTTGTCGATACACCTTAGCCACTTATTCTTTTCCTCGGCTGGCAAAAATGAGCCAATAAAACTGTTTTTAACCAGTTGTACCAGGGCCGTTTCATTCATCGCCAGATGCGTCATTAACGCTTTGTAGTTGTCGTTCAGGTAGCCGCCAAAATAACTGGGGTCGTCGGAGTTAACGGTCACGCACAGCCCCTGCTCCAGCAAGTCCAGAATATTATGCTGCGCCATGTTATCGAAGACACACAACTTAATGTTACTTTGCGGGCAAACCGTTAATGCCATGCCGCTGTCGCGTAAACGTTTAAGTAACGCGGCATCTTCTTCGGCCCTGACGCCGTGATCCACCCGGTCTATTTTGAGTAAATCCAGCGCTTGCCAGATATATTCCGGCGGCCCTTCCTCACCGGCATGGGCTACAGATTTAAAGCCAAGCGCCCGGGCCGCGGTAAATACCTTTACAAACTTCTCCGGCGGGTTGCCCTGCTCAGAGCTATCCAGCCCGACCGCCTTAATCAGCGGGTAATAGCGCCGGGCCTGATTGAGGGTTTCAATGGCGGAGGCTTCCGAAAGGTGCCGCAAAAATGACATGATCAGATAAACGCTGATGCCACACTCGGCTTTGGCTTCGTCGATGGCGCGCTGAAACCCCGGCATAAAAACGTCGAATCCAACGCCACGCTCAGTATGGGTTTGCGGATCGAACATAATTTCGGTATGAACAATATTATCGGCCTGACAATGCTGCAAATAACTGCGCATCAGCAGATAGAAATCTTCTTCATCGCGCAGCACATCGGCGCCCTGATAATACAGGTCAAGAAAACTCTGCAGGTCCTCAAACTGATAGGCCGCTTTAATCGCCTCTACGGAGTCGTAGGGTAACGGCACCCCGTGTTTTTCGGCCAGCGCCCACATTAGCTCTGGCTCCAGAGTACCTTCTATATGCAGGTGCAATTCTGTTTTTGGCAACTGCTCAATTAAATGAATTAGTCTCATCGCGTAACGGGCTCCCTCGCGCACTGTTGTCAGGCAAATTCACCATTACGGTGCATCTTTGAATGGCTCCATGCCAAAATAGCCTGCATCAAACTGATTTATAGTAAGATTGGTCTGTTCGGTACCAACCGTTTATTGTGATATAGCAAAGTCTAGCAGATACCAGACCAACTCTTTGACTAAATGGTCAGTTTTTTGCTTGCACTAAGCCAATACACACAACAACTACAAACAATAAAGAGATTCACTATGTCATCGACGCTGATAGAGCGGCTTTTCAAACTTGAGGCCCACGGCACCACCATTAAAACTGAGGTGATTGCCGGCCTGACCACGTTTGCAGCAATGTCTTATATTCTGGTGGTAAATCCAGGCATTCTGGGCTTAAGCGGTATGCCAGCCACAGGCTTAATTACCGTCACGGCACTGGCTGCCTGTTTGGGCACCATGCTGATGGCGTTCATGACCAACTACCCTATTGCCCTGGCACCAGGCATGGGCCTTAACGCCTTCTTTGCGTTTACCATTTGTCTGACACGGGAAATCCCCTGGGAAGCAGCACTGGGCATTGTGTTCTGGAACGGTATATTATTTTTGCTGCTGACCCTCACCGGGGTGCGAACCCTGATTGCCGAAGCCATTCCGCCATCACTAAAAATAGGCGTGCAATGTGGGATTGGGTTATTTATCGCCTTTATCGGCCTTAAGAATGCGGGCCTGATCGTGTCGAATCAGGCAACTTTTGTGACCATTGGCGATCTGTCTAATCCAGCCGTGATGCTGGCTCTCGCCGGTATTCTGCTCACCGTTATTCTGGTAAAGAAAAACGTTACCGGTGGCATTTTATTGTCGATTATTTTACTGACTCTGATGGGATTTATTATTCCCACCGAAAACGGCATGCTAACGCCTACACCAGAGGCTATCGTTGGTATGCCTGAGCCTATCAGCGATACCTGGTTTGCCATGGATATTATGTATCCGCTGGAGCACTTTGCTGAAACCTGGGATCTGATTTTTGCCCTGATGTTTGTCAACATGTTCGATACCATTGGGACCCTGATTGGTGTATCCCGCCGGGCGAATTTATTAAACGAAGACAATAAGCTCCCCAAAATTGGCGCGGCGATGACGGCCGATGCATCAGCCAGTGTGGTAGGTGCAGCGTTAGGTACCTCACCGGTAACCAGTTATGTAGAGTCTGCCGCCGGCGCGTCGGCGGGTGGCCGAACTGGCCTCACCGCGATCGTAGTGGGTATCTGCTTCCTGCTGGCGCTATTTTTAACCCCGCTGATGAAAATCATTCCGCTGATGGCCACCACACCGGCTTTGGTAATGGTGGGTATATTAATGATGGAATCGATTCGTCATCTTGAGTTTGATGATCTTGGCGCTACTGCTACAGCAGTCGTTGCCCTTATGGCCATGCCACTCACCTTTAGTATCAGTGAAGGGATTGCGCTGGGCTTTATTACGTATGTGGGCGTCAAGCTCGGCACCGGCAAACATAAGGAAATCAGCTTTATTACTTATTTGCTGGCGCTGGTGTTTATCCTGCGTTACGCCTTCGGCCTCTAAAGTACAAGTTACACCAGGTAACAAACTAGACTACTCCACACCCGTCATACCGGAAGCGGCTTAGGCCGCTATCCAGTATCTCCTATAAATGCTTACCAACAAAAGATACTGATTGATACCGCTGTAGTCTCCACA
>NZ_CAJXQY010000197.1 GCF_913058315.1 uncultured Alteromonas sp.
TATTTGTTTTTTACCCGACACTGGCTGTTCCCCTCTTTTTACATAGGTATTGTACTGACCTCACTGGTGTTTATCCCCGCTGATGCCTGGTTGGTCTCCATCGTGCTACCGGAACAACCCATGTTTGACGCCAACACCACCCGCGAGTTGGTTCGAACACTGATTGGAGCTCTCATCTGGATCCCCTATATGCTCATGTCAGAGCGTGTTAAGACGACCTTTGTTAAAGACGATGAGGGCGCACCGCCGGCGTTACCGGCGGTGCCATCTCACTAAACCAAAACGGCGCCATCAAGGCGCCGTTTATCGATAATCTCGTGCGGTTCTATTTGCCCGCCCGGGCGAGCCTGGTCACAATCAGGTATGCTTTAAATTTGCCTGATTGGCGTTTTCCACCCAGTCCAGATCCTTAGTTTGTTCATCCAGCGTGCCTTTGGCATCTTCTAAAAACACTTTACAGAAATAATCCACGCAGGGATGCATTTCTCGGTAGCGTTCTAACTGAATTTCCATTTCTTCCATGGCATTGGAAAACTCATGATTCGATTTAGCCAGTTCATAGTCACACTTCAAATAAGCACATAACACATCAGCCGCTTTGGCTAAGCGTACATGCACGTCATTTTTATCCTGTAAAATCAGTGGCTCGTAACTCGATTGCAGCGGCTCAGGCAGCGTTTTAATCAGCATCTGCTCAAACCGACGTTCTAGTTTTTTAATTGCCTGAGTCGTTTCCGGATCGTGATATTTTACCGGGCTGGGGATATCACTCATCCCCGCAATTTCACTGCCTTCATGAAAAATTGCCATCGCCGCGACCCGGTCCGGCTCAATGGCTTCACCATAGACTTCTTTCGCAATCACACCGAGCATGTGAGCAATCACCGCTGCCTCGTAAATATGGGTAGACAACATTTCTGACTGAAACTGTGCCATAAGCGGCCAGCGTTTCACATTGCGCGCGCGCTGCATAAGACCGATAAAGGCGGAATGACTGTTAGCCATGAGTTCTCCAGGTGAATTTTGCCAATAAAACCAGATCCTAAACCTTATTGCCGGCGATGTCAGCCTGCCCCTGTTGGTTAGTCTGTAAAAAATGCACTCACTCCTGTAACGAATTGTCACCCCTCCTCTGACAGCTCAGCACAGAATTAAATTTAACCATATTTATCAACAACATAGACATTGGCACAAGATAAGCATATATCATTGTGACATTAGATGAAATTAAAGGAGACATCATGTTAGGTTGGGCAATTACATTTTTTATCATTGCCATCATCGCAGCAGTTTTCGGTTTTGGTGGAATCGCAGGTGCAGCAACTGGTATTGCACAGTTTCTGTTCTTCTTATTTGTAGTATTACTGGTTATCTCTTTGGTTGCTGGCGCCATTCGCGGCAAAGCCCCAAGAGCTTAGTAAATTACAGACTCAATAACCAATCAGGGAGATTATTATGAAAACGTTGAAATTACTTGATGTACTGAAAATGACCGTTATCGCAGCATTCGCATGTTCTGTTATTGCCTGTGGCGACGGTGAAGCCGAAGATGCTGGTGAAGCAATCGATGAGGCAGTAACCGATGCAGGTAATGCCGTAGAAGACGCCTGTGAAGACGTTAAAGAAGGCGTGGAAGCAGAAGACGACGATTGTTAATCTGCTGCCACTAAAGAAGGGCAATGTGCCACCACACTCTGTGGTCGCCCATTGCCCTTTTTGCATTTAATGCTTTTTACTTTTCTTATCCAGCACGCCCATGGCAAAAGCCGAAATAACAAATGTTAAATGGATAAGGACATACCACATTAACTTATCGTTTTCGATATTCTTGGCGTTCATAAAAATTTTGAGTAAATGAATCGACGATATCGCCACAATTGATGCAGCAACTTTGCTTTTTAAAGTCCCGGTGTCCAGGGTTCCCAGCCACGCCAGTTTTTCCGTGCCTTCCTTTAAATCAATGCTCGACACAAAATTCTCATAGCTGGTGAACATCACCATGACAATCAGTCCTGACACCAGGGCGATATCAATTAACGACAATACCACCAGCACAATATCGGCTTCGCTGATTTCAAGTACATGGGGTAGCAGATGAAAAATTTCCTGAAAAAACTTAATGCCAAGGGCAATAAGTGCCAGCGACAAACCAAAATAGATCGGCGCCAGTAACCAACGCGATGCGTACATAACACGCTCAATTAACACTTCCAAACCAGGCCTCCTGCATTGGAAAAACATACTTGTCAGAGAATAAATAATAGCGCCTGCCACTGAGCACGCAGTGGCTTAGCAGACAGCGCTGAATGTCAGCCGCTCTGGCAGTGCCAGGGCGGCATAATTTTATCAGAGCCGTAAATTTTGAGGTATCTTTTCTTTTGCCTGTCCGCTGATCGGCAATTCAATGCCCCTGTCGGCCTTAATCGTCTTCAATGACGAGGTCCATCCAAACCAGTCGATGATCCGAACTGCTCTGGCGGTCTTTCACCAGACGGTATAGTGACGACGTTTCCGACGGCCAGAATACCCCGCCCCCCTTTACTTTCAGGCCTCGTGAAGAAGGTAATACATAATCAGCACGAGCCCCCCAGTAAGCGGTATAACGGCTGCTGAATGGCTCCTCTGTCGCTTCACTGCCGCCCTCACTTTGCGGGATCAGGCTGCTGTTAACCAAAGGATGATGGGTTAGCTGTTCAATCACGCCCGGCCGGTGCTTTTCGCCTATGTCGGCGGCATTAAAATCACCCACCAATACAAAGCGCGAACCTTCAAAGCCACCTTTTTTGCCGTTGTCATCATAGATGTAGCCTGCCCGCTCAGGTGACAAGTAATCAGCCATCAGACGGATTTCATCATGATTCCGCTTACCATTACGGTCTTCCGGCCCGTCAAAGGTTGGCGGCGTAGGATGCATGGCCAGTATGTGAAGAACTTCGCCATTAATCGAAACCGGAATATCCCAGTGTGATTTAGAACTGAGCCTTACCGCTGACCATTCCTGCGGGGTAAACCAGGGGTCATCGGTGGCCGGGTCACTGATCTGCAGTGCGCCAGGCATATCGCGCCACAAAAAGCGCTGAAAAGTACGCACCGCTGCCACATCAATCGGATAACGGGAAAGCAGCGCCATACCAAACTGACCGGGATACATCCCCCAGCCATAGGCATCACCGGCATTTCCGGTTTGCTTGCCGTTGTTGTCTAAATCAAAGGGCGTCGCCACACCGGTATTCACCGGCGCTATATACTGATAAGGGTAATCAATTGCTGCCTGACCATGCTGACTTTTATTCAGGTAGTTACTGACAAACAGCGAGATGGCCGTGGGCGTTGCAGTCGGGTAATAGTCAAATTCGTTGAGCAGAATAATGTCAGGGGCCACCCGTTGGATAATTTCGGCAATATTGCGAATTTGCGGATGCTCGCCTGACTGTAACAGGGTCAGTAAAACGTCACCGGAGTTGGCTGAGACCCCTTTTGGTTGATAATTACTGGCCTCCATGCTGACATTGAAAGTTGCAACACGTAACGTATCGGCGTAAACATAATGCAGGGAGAAAAAAGCCAGCAGTAGTGTGAAAAGCGTTTTATTCATAAACCTGGACGATAGCAAACAGAAAGGCTTAGTGTACGCTAAATCACATTAATAAAATAACCCTACTGCTATTAATAAGTTAAGGAGAATCCCTTGCTCGATTTAAAGCCCAATTGCGAAGGATGTGATTGCGATCTGCCGCCCGATGCGACAGAAGCGATGATTTGTTCTTATGAATGCACCTTTTGTTTAGACTGTGTCAATGACTTACTGAGTAATGTTTGCCCGAATTGCGGAGGCGGTTTTACGCGGCGGCCCGTCAGGCCAAAAACAGCGCGCCGTGATGGCGTTAGCCTGTCTCATCAACCGGCCTCCACAGAGCGGGTAAAGACCACTAAGAGCCCGGCCGAAATCAAAGCCTTTGCGGCGCAGGTAAAAGCGATTCCGCCCTGGCAGCGTTAAGGCGCGACGAATTAAATTTCGCCGATGTATTCACCCAGTTCAACCACCTCAAACTGCGCGCCGGGAGAACCGGATACATACACAGAGCATTGACCCCATGATGAGGGGATGTGCCATTCTGACTTGCTCACCGCCGTATAGCGAGAGAGCTTGTTATCACAACGGATCTGCACTTCATCCAAATCGCCCTCGGCAATATCAAGCGCAAAGGCATTACGACTAAGCTGATGGAATAACCGCCCTTCCTTGTTAATACTCGCTTTACGCACCATGGGCTCGGTGCCCTGCACCAACGCTTTTACTTTCTCGGCATAAGGGGCCAGTTGCGCCAGTTTTTCCGGCTCGTCATCAAGCAGGGTTTCCAGCCTGGAATAGGCTTTCATTGCTTCGTTGTACTCACTTTTTGCAATGGACAATACAAACTCGCGTTCCAGCAAATAATGGGCGGTTGATTCGCGAATGGCATCATTGTCGATAGCCCGTGCGCGACGCACACTTTTTAGCTCGCGGTCCGGATCATCAATGGCTTTGGCATAATGAGAGTCTGCCAGCCAGAAATAGGCGCTCTCGGTATGATTCCACAGCTGGTCGTCCTTCATCTCGGCAATCAAGGCTTCAGCCAGGGCCAAATCTTTATTGTTTATAGCCTCTGCAACGTCCTTATAACGCCGCATAAACTTGCGGGTAACCCCTTTGGAACCGGACAGTCTGAAATCAATTTGCACCATGTTTCGACATTGTTGAATCACTTCGCCATCCTGGGTGGCAGGACTGTACTGCCAACGTTTAATGGCTCGCAGTGTGGCTTTTTCAAAGGCTTTTAATCCGCTGGAGTCCTGTACTACAGGATCTTCCACTTCGCCATCCTTGTTGATCACGAAACTCACTTTCACCCAGCCTTCCTGACTTTTTCGGGCCGATGAGACCGGATACTGAGGGTCCACCCGTTTAAGCGGCTGGGCCTCCACAACGGTAGCGATATGTTCTGCAAGTGGCGCTTCTGACTGTGCCAGGCTGGCGGCAGAAAACAAGGCGAATGCTAAGGGAGCAATTTGGTAAGATGAGGGGCTGCGCATGGAATCATTCCTTCCTTAAAATGATTTAATAAACATCACCATAGCTGATAAAAGCGGTAACTTCAACGACCCTGACTGAATGCGCGGTTTTTGCCTCAATCTCTAACGGCGGGATCAGATATCACGAGACCAGCGTAAAAATAACCCCAGCGACATCAGTAGCAAACTGGCTGCCACCACAACCGCTACCGGATAGAACAGGTTGCCGGCAAGATCCAGCTGACTGTACTTAATAATCATAATCAGGCCTTCCAGCACCAAAGCAATAACCACCACGCTGACAAAGCGGGTAACGGTGCGGCGAATGGACATAAACAGGTCGTCTTCCTGATTGTGCCGGTACTCCTTAAAAATGCCCATA
>NZ_CAJXQY010000198.1 GCF_913058315.1 uncultured Alteromonas sp.
CCTAAACTGCAAAATTAGAGTTTAAAAATTAGGCAGGTGATGCTGCGGCTTAACTAAGCGTTAAACTGCAGGACTTATTCGCAGTTTCCCTAAGGCCTGTTGATCTTTGCTGTACATATTTCACTCAGCAATACATCGGCAACCACATCATCGAAAATGCCAGTGAAACCATACTGGCATAATTCCTCGCTAATTTTTCATACCTAGTTGATATTGCACGATAATGCTTTATTCGTGCGAATGCATTTTCTACTAAGTGCCGATACTTATATAGACACCAATCGACACTGCTTTTGTCTATATCCTGGCCATAATTGCGTTTGGGTATGACTGAAGTCCCCCCTTTGGCTTCGATATATTTCCTCAATGTGTCACTATCGTAGCCTTTGTCACCGACGAAAATGTTTACTTCCCTTAAATGGTCAACCAGACTTTGAGCCCGAGCAATGTCATTTCTCTGGCCCCCTGATAGTTCAAAATAAATTGGAAGCCCACCACTATCCACGGCTAAATGTATTTTTGTGGAGTTACCACCTCGGCTCTTTCCTATACATTCACTATCCTCAGTAGCCGCTCCGGTACAATGCTGGTGAGCTTTAACAATAGAGCCGTCAGCAAAGACCCAATCGTAATCAGAGAGTTTTGCTAACTCATTGCATTGAATAACATGTTTAATAAACCTTTCTTCGACCACAAATTAAACCGGCGATAAACAGCACTCCAATCACCAAACTCTGTTGGTAAATCACGCCACGGAATTCCGGTTCTCAGCCGGAAGAGTATCCCTTCAAACGTCATTCTGTGTTCTGGTTTATTATAAATGCGGCCCGTGCTTTTCATTACTTGAAGTAGCTTTTGCCACCGTTTATCAGTTAGCATTAGTCTCGGCATGATATTGAGTTGTTAGTTTATTTTTGGCGAAACAAATTACAACTCTTTATCATGCCGCTCAAAAACTAATCACGAAAGATCAACACGCCTTAGTAATGCGACTGACAACTGAATCAGTAACGCCGTAAACTGTTGGGATAATTCAGACATTAGAACCACACTCGGGCACCGAGAACCACACCTGCTTCATGCACAGGATCGCCTAGGCCACGTAGATTATCCGCTGAGTTTCCCAAAGCTCTAGACCAATAGGCACCAATATACGGGGCAAATTCCCGTGAGACCTCCATTCGATAGCGAAGGCCAACACGAATTGAATTAAACCCAGAAGGTCTATCAAACCGTTCTGACTCAGAAAGTGAAGCAGAGAGTGATATTCGCGGTTGCAAATATGAGGTTTGTGAAATGCGATAGTCATACTCGGCTTCCATTGAGACACTGACATCACCTTCTTCGTTAATAATAAGTGAACTATCTACTTCGAATTGATAGGGAGCCATTCCAAAAAGACTAATAACAGCATAATTTTCCATATTACTGTCACTCGTCAATTCGCCACGGGCGCCAATTCCAACCTGAATCTCCCAAAAGGGTGCAATTAAGCGACTAGCAAGCAATTCAGCTCTTTCAATGTCGGTTGGTTCACCATCGTTTTGTTTATTTTCACCTTCACTTTTAAAATAAAGACGGTACGTGTCGCCTCCATACCATGCGATCATATCCCAAACCGCGATGTTCTCCTCACGGTTGTTGCGCGCTACTTCTAGCCTGTCAAATAGAACAATACCATTAAGTGTGTCTTTGACCGGCGATGGCCAGCTTTCAGGCGTTTCTTGTGCGACAGTGCGAAGTGTAGCGGTAAGTATTATTAGTCCAAATATAATTCGCAAATTCATGAAGATACTCCTTAAGAAACGTTTACAACGCGGAACATACCAGCGTCCATGTGATATAGAAGGTGACAATGAAATGCCCAATTGCCAGGTGCGTCAGCGTTGATCAGTAAAGAGACTTTTTCGCTCGGTTTGAGACTGATCGTGTGTTTACGAGGGGAAGGGGAGTTACCATTTTCCAGCTCCATCCACATACCGTGAAGATGGATGGGGTGATACATCATCGAATCATTGACAAGAATGAGACGCACGCGTTCCCCGTACTTAAAGTGAATTGGCTTATCCACTTCAGTGAATTTTTTTCCATCAAAAGACCACATGTATCTTTCCATGTTACCGGTCAAATGCAGTTCGATGGTTTGTGTTGGTTCACGGTTATCTGGCCACTGCTTGGCACCTGTAAGGTCTGAATAAACAAGTACCTTGTGAGAAACTCCATCAAACCCTATTCCAGGGTCGTCTAGTCGGCTGATCGGATTTTTGGCAATCATAGACGCACCTGGTCCGTGACCGTCCGGTGAGTGCGTAATAGGGATTCCGTCCACAGGAACTACCTTGTTTTGCATCGCTGCCATCGAATGATTAGGACCGTGATTTTCTTGGCCACCATAAGTCTCCTTGTTGTTCGTAGCGTCCATTGAATCCATGTCAGCCATTCCCGACATCCCCATAGCGTCCATACCTAATTCAGGCATTGGGCGAAGTGCCGGGATACTTGCTTCTTTGCCGACAGATGTTGCCAATGTGCCTCTGGCATAGCCACTTCTGTCCATGCTTTGTGCAAAAATGGTATAGGTTTTAGTATCTTTGGGTTTTACGATGACATCATAGGTCTCTGCAACAGCGATCCGTATTTCACCTACTGTTACTGGCTTAACAGGCTGACCATCTACTGCAACAACTGTCAGATCCAACCCTGGAACTTGGAAATCAAAATAGGTCATTGCTGACCCGTTAATAAGCCTAAGGCGTATGCTTTCTCCGGGTTTGTACAATGCAGTCCAGTTTGTTTGCGGGTCACGGCCGTTCATCAGGTATGTATAGGTCGCGCCGGTTACATCGAGTATGTCTCTTGGGTTCATGCGCATACGAGACCACATTGCTCGTTCTTTGACCGTATTGATCAGTCCTTGGCTCTTTATATCTTTAATCGTGTTTTCGACTGTACGCTGCTGATAATTATAATAGCCCTCAGCAACTTTAAGGTGACGGAAAACATCGTGAGGGTCTTCAAAGGTCCAGTCGCTGAGAATAATGGTGTGCTCCCGATCTGCACCGATGTCGCCATCTTTTGGTTCAATAACCATGGGGCCAAGGTGCCCAAGCTGCTCCTGAAGACCTGAATGACTGTGGTACCAATATGTACCGTTTTGTTCAATATCGAATTCATAGGTAAAGGTACTGCCAGCGGCGATACCGGGAAACGATACGCCAGGTACACCGTCCATCGTGTAAGGGAGTATCAATCCGTGCCAGTGGATTGACGTACTTTCAAGCAAGTTGTTAGTTACATTTATAGTGACATGCTGACCTTCTTTTAGACGCACTAACGGGCCCGGTGACGAACCATTAATTGTAATTGGTAGGCCAGCTGCGCTTGCAATACGCTTGTGCTGCCTGCTAATCATCATATCGATGTTTTCCCCGCTGACAACGTTGTTTCCAAAACTTGGTTTTAACTCTTGCCCAGCATGAGATAAGCCCTCTGGATTAGCCCAGGCTGGTGAAATTTGACGTAAAAGCGCTGTCCCACCTAATGTCAAAGCGGCAGACTTAACGAATCTGCGCCTATCTTTATTTAATTGGTTTAACATAAATTGTTCTCTAATTTGATGGATAGATTCAGACACATGCTTACGTTAAAACGGACCGAGCATGTACCGAGTTTTCGTAGTTAAAACTAGAACGGGCTTATGCTATTGGGGGTCTAAGCAATCTAGAAGGAGGAGACCGTAGTAAATCACCTTCGAATAATGAGAAAACATAATCAAATGACTTAATTTTGTAGTGATAATTGCCGGTCAGTAGCCAAATTGTAAAACAATTTCCATGAGAACAATCGCAAGATCCTGTGCAGCACTCCTCATGACAGCTCTCATCAACATTATCTTCAATGTGCATTTGAACATGCAGCTTTGCTTGTTCAATTTCCGGTGTTCCCTTCATGGATGAGATGTTGCCAGTACCTTCACTTTCGCAACCCAATACAGATGAACCATAAGTCACACTTGCAATAAGCATCAAGCACTTGATAAGTGTACTTAAAGCTATTGTCGTGTGGTCGTCGTGAGTCATCTAAATTTACAATCCTTTAATAGCTGCAATTCGACACAGTGTAAAAATTACCTATCCGCGCATAACATTTACAGCGTCAGATGGCTTATGCCGTTTGCTTAGTATATATTTACGGTTTACCTAAGACAATCCAATATTTGTGCCATAAGTTCTTTAATACGTGATATTGCTGTTACAATTATCAATCAATGAGCTGAATAAAGTAACGATTTTCATTCGCCGGAAAATACGGATTACAATTTAGTGTGAGATTACTTCTACTAAAATCAGAATGTGGAAAAGAGTTATGCAGACCTCAGTTACCTATCTATATAACAGTAAAATCATTTTCTTTTGCGGCTAAGATAAAGCTTCTCTGCGGTAATTATCAGAAACAAGCCCGCTAATGACGTCCAAATTACGATGCTATCCGTTTTCACCTTAACGACGATGAAAGCTATCAGTACAATTAAATCTAATATAATGGCGGTTAACAGTATAAACCGGTTGGCAGAAATTTCTTTACGCAGGTAGTTTAGTACGCCCCAGTGAATCGCAATATCCATCACCAGATAGAAAATCACACCCAAAGAAGCGATTCTGCTTAAATCAAAAAATATCGTTAACGTCATAGCAAGGACTATTGTATATACCAGCGTGTGTTTTTGGATATTTCCTGGCATACCAAAATGGCTGTGTGGTACAAGCTCCATGTCAGTTAGCATCGCTAACATACGCGATACAGCGAATACACTTGCGATGACGCCTGACACGGTAGCAATTATCGCAAAACCGACTGTTATCCAAAGTCCATATTGTCCGAAGGCTGGTTTTGCTGCTTCTGCCAATGCATAATCGCGCGCTGCGACGATCTCCTGGATTGATAGGTTTGTTCCAACTGCTGCGGCAACTAATAGGTATATGAAAATACAAATCGCAATTGAAATGACTATTGCGCGACCCACGTTTTTACGTGGATTTTCGATTTCACCGCCACTATTTGTTATTGTAGTAAAACCTTTAAATGCCAATACGGCTAGCGCGACGGCCCCCAGAAAGTCAACAATCGAAGCGTCGGTCGTTTGAACAAAAGTGTCAACAACTCCTCTTTGGGCCGCATATATTCCTCCAGACGCTAATACCGCCAATCCTAAAGCTTTGGCGATTCCCATTACAAATGAAATAGATTGGATAGCCTTGTTACTCATAATGTTTATGAAAAAGGCAAAGATCAATACTGCTACACCTAACGCTGGGACAAACCAATCGTTGGGTTTTGTATTAATTATTTGTACGGTATATTGACCAAATGTCCGCGCAACTAAGCTTTCATTAATTACCATTGAAAAGTAC
>NZ_CAJXQY010000199.1 GCF_913058315.1 uncultured Alteromonas sp.
TGCTCACAATGTAAAGCCCGTCAGGGTGTGCAGAATTATCATTGGGTATAAACCCGGGCAACTGCATGGTCGCCCGGGCAAAATGACCTAGAGCGTAAACCGGTTTACCTGATCAGTGAGCTCAGCAGCCAGTGAGTCCAGTTGATCACTTACCGCTACCATCTGTCTCGCCGCCTGCAAGTTGTCGTCGCTGTTGGTGCTGATTTGCTGGATATTCTGGTTGATATCTTCAATCACCTGAGTCTGCTCCTCGGTTGCCGTGGCCACCTGCATATTCACATCATTAATATGCTGGATCCCGGAGGCGATAGACGTTAGCAGTGTTTCAAGGTTTTGCGCTGCACTCACTACTTCTTCGGTCTGACCGCGGCTGTCACGCATTTTTACCAGGGCCTGATCGGAGTCATGCTTAAACTTATCAATCTTGCTCTGGATCTCATCGGTGGATTGCGCTGCACGCGATGCCAGGCTGCGAACTTCATCGGCAACGACCGAGAAGCCCCGGCCATGATCGCCCGCTCGGGCTGCTTCGATAGCTGCATTCAGCGCCAGTAAGTTAGTTTGTTCTGAAATGCCGCGAATGGTATCCAGAATGCCAATAATGTCGGCGGTGTGAGAATCCAGCGATTCGATTACGGCCGTCACTTCTGATACCTGCCTGGCTAGCTGATTTATATTGGCCACCGCTTTGGCGGTGGTGTCCAGTCCGTTAGTTGACGTTGACGAACACTCCTGCGCATCGGCAGCAGCAGCCTGAGCGGACGAAGCAATATCATTCACCGTATGACTCATTTGTGTAAGCGCGGTGGCGACCTGAATGGTGCGGTCGCGCTGCTCTTCGCTATTTGCCTGTGTGGTTTTTGACTGGTTGGCAACTTCAAAAGCAGACTGACGCAGATTCGAACTGGTATCGGTCACCCGGGAAATAATGTCATGCAAGCTGGCAATGAAACGGTTGAAACCGTCTACCAACTGACGCGTTTCCCGCTGTTCCGGCAGGGGAATTCGTTTGGTCAGATCGCCGTGGCCGTCGCCGAGTTGTTTAAACACTGCCGCGAGGTTTTCAATGGGTTTACTGATGGTGCCGGCCAGCCATACGCCAAGCAGGGCAAAACCGGCGGCAATCACCAGCGACCAGAAAATCATACTGAGACTGGCATTGTCCATTTGCGAGTACAGTTCATTTTCGGGCACCTGAGCTACAACATACCAGCCGGCGCTTTTTACGTAGGTACTGGCATAGAGCATCTCTTCACCGCGGGCCAGATTGAACGCTTGTTGTTGAAGTAACTGACTGGCAGTCTGCTGAGAGGTGACGTCGCGCAAATGCGATTTACCTAACAAGCCGGTATTGGAGTGCGCAATGATGGTGCCCTCACCATCTGTCATATAAATAAAACCGCTCTGGGCAATTTTAACGCTGTTTAATACATCAACCAGTTCATCCACAGACTTTGCAACGCCCGACATGCCGCGGCCATTGGTTTGCTGATAGTTGGCAAACAAACGATAACCCTGCCCGGGCTCGTTATACAAACTGAGTGAGGTTTCCTGACCACTGCTCTTGTAAGCGAAGAACCAGCCGTCGTACTGATCGTTTTTGAGAACCCGTAAAAAGCCGTCCTGATTCCAGTATTTATGGGTTTCACGGTCAACGAAAGAGGTAACAGTTAGGTCGTTGAAGCGTGCTATTTCGCCAAGGTACGCCACCAGACGTGACTCTCCCTGTCGGTCGGCACCGGCCGCCGACCAGGCAATAACGTCCGGATTATTGGCAATACTGAAAGCCACCGACTTCATCAGCGTGACCTCTTTATCTACCCGGTTGGCCACCTGCTTTACCATATTAGGTAACTGCGCGGTTTCCATATTGGTTTCCATCATGTCCCGGGCGATGAATTGTTGAACTGTGCCCACCAGCAATGTCGAAGCGAGCACTGCGATGATCAGAATAGTAATGAGCTTTTGTTTAATACTAAGTGAGTTAAAGCGCATAGTAAGTACCTGGAAACCTTATAATTATTATTAAGCGGGACTGCGCACAGCGGCGTAAACAGGGGCAATACTGAGTGTGCCGATGCCGTGGCGCTGTAATAAATGTATTAGGTTGCAAGAGGTCGTACAAGTTGAAATTAGGCTGGTAACACAATTACTGGTTTTTGTTATCTTTTTGTTTACAAGTGAAGGGGCGGCCGGCGCCATGAAAAAAGGCCACTCAGAGGTGGCCTCAGGTAGTCTGATGTATCAAATTAGAAGTGATCGGCATGGAAACGCAGGTGATCACCAATAAATGAAGCAATAAAGTAATAGCTGTGGTCATAACCGTCATGCTGGCGCAGCGTCAGCGGGTACTGGTTTGCTTCAGCAGCCTGTTGCAGCGCTTCAGGCTTGAGTTGTTCAGCCAGGAAATTATCATCCAGACCCTGATCGACTAACATCGGCGTTTGCGCTTTACTGGCATTGATCAGACACACGGTATCGTGAGCTTCCCAGGCTGACTTATCGTCACCCAGATAAGCGGTAAAAGCTTTCTGGCCCCAGGGGCAGTTAACCGGATTGGTGATCGGGCTGAAGGCTGACGCCGAAGTAAACATACCCGGGTTTTTCAACGCGATGCTCAGCGCACCGTGACCGCCCATTGAATGGCCGGCAATGGCACGTTTATCAGAAACCGGGAAGTTTTCTTCGATGATGGCAGGCAGCTCTTTTACTACATAGTCGTACATGTGGTAGTGGGTAGCCCAGGGCGATTGGGTGGCGTTGACGTAAAAACCGGCCCCTTTACCCAGATCGTAGTTGTCATCGTCGGCCACATCATCACCTCTTGGTGAGGTGTCTGGTGCCACAATGGCTACGCCTAACTCAGCGGCCACGCGTTGCGCGCCAGCTTTTTGCATAAAGTTTTCGTCGGTACAGGTCAGGCCGGACAACCAGTAAAGGACCGGAACCTTAGTGCCATTGCTGCATTGTGGCGGCAAATATATCGCAAATCGCATGGTGCAGCGATTCACCTCAGAGCGATGAGTGTACTGCTTATGCCAGCCACCAAAGCTTTTATTACAACTGATATTTTCTATTGTCATGATGTCTTCCGATGTGCAATGAAAAAACTACCCCGCCACCCTAATGTGGGTCATGGTACTGGTGGCGGGAGCAGTGATTAACCGTTGTAATGAATTACACTGCGGATACTTTTGCCTTCGTGCATTAAGTCGAACGCTTCGTTAATGTCTTCCAGACCCATAGTATGAGTAATGAAGTCATTCAGAGCGAATTTGCCAGCCAGGTAGTCTTCAACAATGCCTGGCAGTTCTGAACGGCCTTTTACGCCACCAAAGGCAGTACCGCGCCATACACGACCGGTAACTAACTGGAATGGACGGGTAGAGATTTCCTGACCAGCACCGGCTACACCGATGATGACCGACTCACCCCAGCCCTTATGGCAACACTCAAGCGCTGAGCGCATTACGTTAACGTTACCAATACACTCAAAAGAGTAATCCACGCCGCCGTCAGTCATTTCTACGATCACTTCCTGAATCGGCTTGTCGTAGTCTTTCGGGTTGATGCAGTCTGTGGCGCCCAGCTTTTTCGCCAGTTCAAACTTAGACTCATTCAGGTCGATACCAATGATGCGCCCGGCTTTTGCCATAGAGGCACCAATGATGGCAGACAAACCAATACCGCCCAGACCAAAGATAGCAACCGTATCGCCTTCCTGTACTTTTGCTGTTTTAGTTACAGCACCCATACCAGTGGTAACACCACAACCCAGCAAGCACACTTCTTCCAGTGGCGCCGTAGGATTCACTTTGGCCAGTGAAATTTCTGGCAGCACGGTGTACTCAGAAAAGGTAGAGCAACCCATGTAATGGAAAATTTCTTTGCCGTTACAGGTAAAGCGAGTTGTGCCATCTGGCATCAGGCCTTTGCCCTGAGTTTCGCGAACTGCGCTACACAGGTTAGTTTTACCAGACAGGCAGAATTTACACTTGCCGCATTCTGCGGTGTACAGTGGAATAACGTGATCGCCCACTTTTAAAGAGGTAACGCCTTCACCTACTGATTCAACAATACCGCCACCTTCGTGACCCAGAATAGACGGGAATACGCCTTCCGGATCGTCACCTGACAGGGTAAACGCATCAGTATGACAAACACCTGTGGCAACAATTTTTATGCGCACTTCACCCGCTTTAGGTGGCGCAACCTGCACTTCTTCAATGCTTAATGGTTTGCCGGCTTCCCAGGCTATCGCTGCTTTACAGGTAATGACATCTGCCATATTTCACAATCCTCTTGGTTTCTTAACTTGATTTAACTGATTACATTTATTGTAGACCTGATAGAATTAGTAACAATAGCTGATTTATGTAAATAACCTTTACCATATGGTAATAATCGGAGTGGTATGGCGAATTGGGAAGGTATTAACGAATTTGTCGCCGTGGTTGAGGCGCAAAATTTTACGCTGGCGGCAAAGCGACTGGGGCTCTCTACAGCGCAGGTTTCGCGTCAGGTGGCAAAACTGGAGAACCGGTTAAGTACCAAGCTACTTAACCGTACCACCCGTGTGGTGGCAGTTACAGACTCCGGAGAGACCTTTTACCGCCATTGTAAGCCTATTCTGGAAGAGCTCACCGCGGCAGAGAAAGTGGTTACCGATCTGCAGGCAAAACCTACCGGTAAGTTAAAAATGACCGCGCCGGTGACTTACGGTGAACGCATTATTGCTCCCATTGTGAATGACATTTCAGCGGCGCATCCTGATTTGGAAATTCAGCTTAACCTGACCAATCAGCTGGTCGATTTGATCCATGATGGTTACGATCTCGCGATTCGTCTGGGCGAGCTTGAAGATTCTTCCTATATTGCCCGCCGACTGTCCAGCCGCGCCTGGCATCTGGCGGCTTCTCCGGCTTACCTGGAAAAGCGTGGAACGCCTCACTCGTTGTCTGAATTACCCAATCATCAGTGTATTCTGGGCACCTCAGATAACTGGAAGTTCAGCCGTAATGGCAAGCAAGAAAATGTCAGGGTAAAACCGCGCTTACGCTGTAACAGCGGTGTTGCCCTAATAGATGCCGCGCTTAAAGATCTCGGTATTATTCAGTTGCCCGATTATTACATCCGACCATACCTGGCATCGGGAGAACTTATCGAGTTGTTGCCCAACCAGCAAATTGCTCACGAGGGCATTTGGGCGGTGTATCCGCCTACCCGCCATTTATCACCTAAAATTCGCATGGTCATTGATAGC
>NZ_CAJXQY010000200.1 GCF_913058315.1 uncultured Alteromonas sp.
GTCTTTACTGTTCTAAAAACTCATCGCTGAGGTACAGCTCATCGTTACTATTAATACCGACCTTACGATTCAGTACGTTTTGCGCGATTTCCTGCGCTTCTTTAAGTGAATGCATTTTATAAGTACCGCACTGATATTCGTTAAGCTCAGGAATATCTGACTCAGTTTGAACATTCAGTACATCATTCATTGCCGCCAGCCAGGCTTTAGCTACACGCTCTTCATTCGGTGTACCAATCAGGCTCATGTAAAAACCGGTTCGGCATCCCATCGGGGAAATATCGATAATCTCCACGTCGTCGGCATTCAGGTGTTCACGCATAAAACCAGCAAATAAATGCTCCAGCGTATGAATGCCCTTTTCTGACAACGCTTCCTGATTCGGTACAGTAAAACGCAGATCATAAACAGTGATTGGGTCGCCCTTTGGCGTGGTCATTTTTTTCGCAATACGTACCGCCGGGGCATGCATACGGGTGTGATCAACACGGAAACTGTCGAGTAATGGCATGAATAAATTCCTTGATTGATAACTATAATGCGACCTTTGGTACGCGCGTTACAGTAAATAAGTTTAATGCGGCCTATTGTACATCAACTATCGGGGATAAACATACCGAACCCGCGCCGATAGGTGTACCCTGTAGTCAAACCAGCCATTGTTAAAAGGAATCTTATGAAAAAGCTGATAGCCACAATAGCAGGCGTATTACTGTTATCTGCCTGCGACCGTAACGAAGTAGGCGATGTCTCATTGGGCTTGTTTACCACCAAAGACATAAAAATAGACATGTTTACTGACCCGTTAATTCCGGGCGTAACCTGCCATGTGGCCAGTATCGAGGCCGATTTGAGTCTGGCCGATCCGTCAGACAGTTCCATAGCCTGCCGTCAGACCGGCGAAATCACTGCTAACATGATAGCCGCAATCGACAAATCAAAATCCGGTGACGTGGTGTTTAAAAAGTCGAAAAGTGTGTTGTTCAAGAATATGAAAATTCGACGTATCTTCGACCCACAAAACCAAACGCTGATGTACCTCGCCTACTCCACTAAAGAAACCTCAGGGAGTTTTAAACACAGTTTATCGACCGTTCCCCTGTGGGGCACCGACGCCTACCAGGAACCGGTAGCCACCAGCGACTAATCTCAAAGGGGCCGGATAGCCCCTTTTGTTCATTAAGGCGTAGTATTTTTGAGTGAAATAGCGTCTTCGTTGATAACCCGCACTTCACGCTGCGGGAACGGAATTTCAATGCCATGCTCGCGCAGGGTTTCAAATACAATTAACAACAAATCACCGCCAACCCGGTTTTTACCGTCATCAACACCTTCCATCCAGAATTCAACAAACATATTCACACCGGAGTCACCAAAGCTGTCGATTTCGCAGTCAGGCCGCTCTTCAAACGGGATCTCCGGCCCGCTGATCACTTGAGGATGTTCACTGACTGCTTCTTTAATAAGTTCGACCATAGCGCGAATATCGGTTTTATAGGCCACAGAGAAGTCGATGCGATAACGTTGCTTTGGATCCTTGTGGGTCCAATTTATTAACAGCGAACTGATAAACTTTTCATTGGGGACGAGAATATCTTTACCGTCATAGGTTTCAAGCACGGCATAACGCATCTTAAACTCGCGAACAAAGCCCTTGCTGCCGTCGTCCAGTTCAACAAAATCACCAACCGTTAACGAGCGATCGAGCAGAATGATAATACCCGAAATAAAGTTTGAGGCTATCGACTGCAATCCCAGACCAAGTCCTACACCCAGCGCACCACCAAACACCGCAAGCGCAGTCAGGTTGATGCCCATAATATTCAGTAGTAACAGGAAAATCACGCAAAATAAGACCACCTCGAAGAGTTTAGAGAACACCTCTTTGGTAGTGACATCGAGTTTTTCGTGATTGCGGATAATATCCTTGCCCATTACGCTGGAAGCCCGGCCAAGCCAGAACAGCAATACACCAAAAATAGTAACCCTGGCCACCCCATAAGCCGACACACTGACGTTACCAATATTGATTGATATTGCCTCCAGGGCGGCGATGACCGAAGGAAGGACATCAATCATGTGCAGAAAAACAATGGGCAAGCCCACCCAGCGCAGGAAGTTCGCTATTCCCTTGCTTTCAACGAAAGCCCGGATGAAAGAATTAAGGAAAATCATGATGGCCACGACCACAGCAACTTCCAGCAGCCAGGCATCAAGCTGATACTGCTTGCCCAGTATCGACGTGAGCTTAAGTAGGGTGATAGTAAAAATTGGGAATAACGTCCCGCCCAGGCGGTACATTTTTAGTCTGATAATATGAGCACCGTCCTCCGGTATTTCACGCGTCCAGCTAAACTGCTTACGCAAACTGGAAGACACCAGCCAGGCAACCACGTAAATCGAAACGATGACAATGACCTGGTACAGGAAGGTCGGACTTAAAACGGCTTCCTGAGCTCCCAGAAGTGCTTTTTTCAGCTCGGCGATAAAGGCTTCCATAATATACCCTGCAGAGGATGATGTTCGGGGCAAGTTGTATCGCTAATTACCCCGCGGGTAAAGTAATATATTTATCACCGACAGATCAGGGTTCTATAGTTTGCCATGCCAGTGAGCGGGTTCTTTGTTATTAAATGTGGCCTGTTTAAATTTCCTCATATCTCATTGATTCTTCGGTTGCGTAGAGTCGGTCCCGCCAGTGGGCCTGGAAATTCTGTTCGGAGCTATATGCCAACAACTGTGCACGATTAGTAAATGGAAGTTCAATGTGCTCTTTCTTAATTTGGATTATTTTTTCTATAACACTTCTTTCGTCTAACGAGTCTAATACGTAACCCACTTTGAAGTGTTCAACCATGTATTTAAACCAGTGGTAGTTCGGCACTAATACAGGCGTCTTCGTTTTGACTGCTCTTAGCACAATGCCTGATGGGCTATAATGATGAGCATAAAGGGCACAGACCAAATTCACACAACTGGTCACATCCATTAGTTCCTGATCGCTCAGGAAGCGGTTAATAACGTGAAACTTTTCCTTTTGTGCAGCGTCAAGACTATCTATAAACGCCTGTATTTCATCGGAAAGCTTGCCAGCCAGTACTAGCTTAACCTTATGGCGTGCGGATATTGCTGCAACGGATTTAATAAGCATCATCGCATTCTTCCGAGGATGAGTATCCATAGCACCACATGCCAGTAGATAAAAATAACCCTCCTTCAGTCCAAAGTAATCAAAAGCTGTTTGCTTAGTCGAGGGCTCTTGCTTATCAATAGGGTCAGGGATAAGTTTAAAACGACTCCGAATGAACCGCCCTAACCAGCCAGGATGATCGTAAGAAGCGTTATCAATTGTGCTCAGGGTATTTTTCCGATGCAGGCATAACAGAATTAATTTAATTAGCTTTTCGGCATAAGAACCATTTGAACAAAGCGCGGGGCTTAGCATCAGGAAGTGATAATCCCACCGATTGAACCAATTAAAGAAGGGCCATAACCACGTTGCCGTCGTCCCTGTTGGCGCAATAACTTTTTTAATCTGACGCTGACGGAGGTGTTCTGCAATAGCTTTGCATTCAAAATAACTCTGCACAAAACTATTCGCTCTGAATACTTTTTCATAAAGAACCACTTCCCCTACATTATTGGTAATTGCCTCAAAAGCTTCACTGGTCGCTGGCGTCAGGATTATTACCTTTTCATTCTTATCCAGAGACTTCAGTATTTTATCCAGGTAGGTAAGATGATGGCCCGTTATTGAAGGCAAATAAATACTCAGATATTCAGACTTTGTTTGTTGCATCGAATTGACTCATTATTATTATTTTTTTTGACACCTTGCTTGCGCTTAGCGTCTGCCTTTGATTTTTCGGTTTAAAAACATAGAGGGTATCTCACTGTTTGCCTTAGCGTAATTGTTATTTTAACTATAGTTGAAAAATAAATATCTATTCCATTTTGCTCTACACGGATATTAATAATGTCTGAGGGTTAACTTTCTCTGGTTCATAGTGTTGAGCCAGCGGGGTGAACCTCACATAAGAAACAAACCCAATTTTTACCAGACGGTCTGTACTTACTCAGGACTCCCCGCCCTGATATCAGATAAATGCTTATAGAATTCGAATTCCCTGATTATCTAATAGCTGTAAACTGCTCCCGAAAAGATCTGATTGGTTTTAAGCAATACGTGACCTTTGGGCTGCTCGCGAATCGTCTTGTGAATGGGCACTTTTGCCTTGACTGGTAAATAGCTAAATGCACTGTCTTGATTAACAGGCGCTTAGTTTGATTGAGCTAACCCCGCAACACTCTGCTCAATAACCTTTTCTATGGTTCGCTGTTGCAACCTGATTGGCCAGTTTGTGGAACTCGCAGTGGTGGTTTCGCCAAGGAGCACTTTTAGCACTTCATCGCCTAATGCGGGTCGGTAATGCGCTGGCTCCCAGTACCAGGTCATTAATTGTTTGTCCTGCTCATAATTGAGTGGCTCAAGTGTATGTTCGCCGGGCAAACTGAAATCATAAATCGCATATTCAGGAAAGTTATCTCCCAAGTCGGCCAGATCCCGTTTCCACTGTAAATAGCTCCCCCAATGGCCGGACTTATCAATAACCTGCCAGTACGAGTGGTGATAAGGATTAATAAAGAGGTGAAGGTTGATCGCCGGATGCTTGCTTTTCATTTCATCCATAAACCTTGTCAGTAGCGCAATGGAATAAACTCGTCCATCCGCCTGATAAGTTAAATGCTGGCGGCCGAACCGCATAAAGAGCCCATCGAACTGGTGCTTATAGAAACGCCTCTTCCCTTCAGCTTTAATTGCATCCACATAATATCCACCAGTATTACTGCCAAGCCGGGTAATATTATTGTACGTTCCCCCTTGCTGAGCAATAGTTCTTACGGAGTCGAACAGGGTATCAAGTGAAAACACTGCGGGGTAAATTCGCATGAATTTTTGTGTGATGGTCTCTGGCTCTTGGGTGAGAGAATTGAGCAATTCGTTCTGCAACCATGGCCCGGGACTTTGCGAGTAGTTATGCAGAAAATAACGGTAATCCAGAGCAATAATCATTGTCCTCAGATTCGCATTATAGCGGGCCTGGCTCAGACCATGGCGTAATGTTTCCCCAAGACCGGCACCGGGCAGCGACAAATTATAGGCCTGACGTCCATCAAGCACCGCTGATTCGGCTGCTATGCCGAGCTGAACCCGTGAATTTCCAATTAACACGGTATCCGGT
>NZ_CAJXQY010000201.1 GCF_913058315.1 uncultured Alteromonas sp.
GATAAATGCCCCCTCGGTAATTTCCAGCTCGATATCGCTGGTATCAATATTATAGGGTTCAAGCAAGGCTAACAGGCTGTCTACCAGATTCGTGCGCATAAAATCGTTGGCCGAGACATTGATTGACACCTTGCCGGTAAAACCATGGCTGCGCAGTTTTGGAATGTCTTTGGCCACCTGCCGGACCACAAAATCGGTAATGCTGCAAATCAGGCCGGTGCGTTCCGCAAGAGGGATAAACTCGCCCGGGGAAATCAGCCCCTCGGTAATATGATTCCAACGTATCAGAGCTTCCAGACCATTAATCTGACGGTTATGCAGATCCTGTTTGGGCTGATACCACACTAACAGACTGTCTTCTTCGGTGAGTGCCTGATTGAGTTGCGCTTCCAGCAATACCTGGCGGGTCAGGGTATGTTCCTGCTGCGGGTTGTAGAGTTTCTCTTTGGTCAGGGCGTCGTCTTTAGCATGATTCAGAGCAATATAAGCACTTTCGAGTAAGGTGACGGGTTCTTCGCCGGTATTAATATTCAGTGACAGCCCAATGGAAGGGGTCAGGAATACGGCGCCTTTCTGAGTCATAAAAGGGGGTTCGAACTGTTCACAAATCCACTTTGATACCTGCCAGATATCTTCGGCATCGGCTAATTGAGTCACGGCCAGAGCAAACTCATCACCGTGCAACCTGACCAGTTTGAAACGCGAGCCATGATAGCGCTCCAGGCGTCGGGCAATTTCAAACAGGATCAGATCGCCCGCCGCGTGGCCGATGGTATCGTTAATATCACTGAAATCATCGAGTTCGACCAGGCAAATACCGGTTATGGCATCCGGATCCTGCTCATACCAGATGCCAAGCTGGCGCAAAAGAGACACACGCAGTGGCAACTGGGTAACATGGTCAATTTTTTCCTGCTCCCGGTTAATGACGATCTCAACTTTGTCATCTTTGGCGATCAGCGTTACGCAACGGTGGCATAACGGCACCACGCCATGGGTGTTTTGCTCTGATGTGGCGTGTAATTTATGCAGGTTTTTTATCAGGTACTCGCACTCATCGGGATAGATAACAGAACGACTTTGTAAATTCAGCAGGTGCGTTTCAATATCAGAGACGTCGCATTCAAAATACCAGATGCCGGTTGAGTCGCTTTGCATTGCGCTTTCCTTCAAAGATAAAGTCGGGAGGGAAGGCTAAAAAGTAGCCAAGCGCCGTAATCCCGCGAGATTAGGCCTGTGCACTCTAATAAAGCTATACGCCAATGCCGACTTTATAAAGCTTTTTTTCATTTCAGGATGAAAAAAGTCGCCATTTGGCAACACATCGGATTAGTGGGGCATAAGTTGTTAACTTATGTCCTATAAATGACCGAAAAAAACCCATAGTATACAAAAATTAAGTTCACCAGAAATCGACAAATAGACCTCTTTTTACGATATTCGGTGAAAGCGCCTCCGGTAATAGTGCAAATTGTGGGGTATTGGATTATATTGAACTACTATTGGTAGTAATAGTGGGTAATTGGAGACACTATGGCAGTGTGCAGTGGAAGCATCAAACAGTTTTCCTTAGTAGTAATCGCCTTTTTTGTTGCTTTTCTGATCGTTACAAGTCCATCGGCAACAGCGAAGCTGGTAGAAGCTAAGGGCATTAGTGCAGTGGCGGATAATAATATTGTCGAAGCCCGCAAGGTCGCACTGGAAAATGCTAAGAGGGCAGCCGTTGAACAGGTGGTTGGTACTTTTGTGCGTTCCCGGACCGACGTGAATAATTACCTGCTTGGTAAAGATCAGATTTTTTCCAGTACTGCCGGTCAGATTGATGAATACAAAATTATCTATGATGGCGTAGGTGACAGCGAAGATATTTATGAAGTTGTTATAAAAGCCGACGTACGGGTTGATTTGTTGGTCGATAAAGTCGCCCAGATCCAGGCGTCAATGGGCTGGACGAAAATGCCTCGCGTGACCGTAGTCCTTAACGAAAATTCCACCAACCCGATAATTGCTCAGCACGCCCGTAATGAAATGACCGAACGACTGCTGCGTGACGGTTTTCAGGTGTTCGATGAAGACGAACCCATTTATGCCGGATTTGCCGTTAACCTGACCGTTGATTCGCAAATAAAACCAGAAGAATTTCAGGGCATGAAAATTAATGCTAACGAACTGACCCTGGGCATGCAGGTGACCCGCGTGGGTGATAATCAGGTACTGGCTGCAGGCAGCAAAAGCGCCAGCAAACCCGGCGTTAAATCGAACAGTATTTTTTCAAAGCTATCAGCCGATATCATTCGTAAAGAATGGCCGCAGTTACGCAAACAACTGATCCGCTTCTGGCATCAGGAGCAAGTGAAGGCCAGGAACGTTTTTCTTGATATTGAGGGGGTGGAGTCACTGGATGTAGCTAATCAGATGAAGGCAGTCATTCAGGAAGCCATGCCGGCTATTCAGCAAATCGAAATTTCTAATATCGCCGATGGTGTGGCACACCTTGTCATCAGCTATAAAGGCTGGACCGAGCAGTTATACGAAGAACTGCTGGCCAGTAACATAGCGCAACGACATAAAATCCAGATCGTCGGCGTCACAGGTAACAAAATCACCGCAACCAAAGTTTGAGGATCAACCAATGAGACGGTATGTATTGGCCGCTCTGGTATTGTCAGCCCTGGCAGGCTGTCAATCAACGGGCAAGGGAAAAAAAGAGTTTGATGTATCTCAGCAGCTTGCTGCAGCTGGGAATTATGCTGAGGCCATTGCTTACCTTAAGCAGGCAATTGCGAAAGAGCCGGATAACGCGCAGTACTCTGCGCAGCTCAGCAGTTTACGACTGAAAGCATCTCAGACGTTAATTAACCAGGCGCAGGGCATTCTGAGTGCAGCCAGCGTCAGCATCAACGATATCGAGAAAGCGGAATCACTGGTGGCTGAAGCTAAGCAGTTTTCGCCGAACCTGCCAGCCATTGCACCGCTCGAAAGTCAGATTGACAGCTCACGCAGTGAGCTGATTGACGAAGTGAAAGAGCGTTATTCTGAAGCGCTGGCGCTGATTGACCGTCAGGATTGGGTTCGCGCTAATCTGACGCTCACACAGGTACAAAAGTTGTATCCTAACTTTGAGGCGTCTGTGCCGTTAGCCTCGCGGATTAAAACCGAAGGTACCCGGGATTACCTGTTGCAGGCCAAAAAAGCGTTTGTTGAGTATGAGTTTGAAGATGCCAAGCTGGCGGCCCGCAAAGCTACCATGCTGGATCCAAACAATGCGATTGCTAAGAAGATGGCGGCGGATGCCGATCAGAAAAACAATGCGACCTTCTTTAAAAACCTTGCTGCTCAGTCTTTGGATACGCAAAACTGGAGTCAGACAGAATTTGCCTGTGAAAAGGTGCTTTCGTTCAGCCCTAACGATCAGGACTGTATTGCATGGAAAGCGACCGCGCTTGAAAAGCAAGTGGATGAAAAAATCGTTGAAGCGACCCGCTTATTGCAGCAAGGGTATATTGCCCGGGCTATCAATCTGGCCATCGAAATTGACGAGAATACCGGTGGCGCTTTGCCTCCTCGTGCTGTAGCCCTGCGTAATGCCGTGGTATCACGGGCTGAAGATATTGCCATTGAGTATATGGATAACCGTTACTGGGGTGTTGCCTGGTACATGTATGAGTTGATTGGCAAGCTCGACCCGTTAATGGAAGGCTTGTTTGAAAAATCCCGTGACGTACAGGATAAAATCCGGGAGCGGGTGATTAAGTCTATTGCGGTATTTGACTTCAAGAGCCCTTCTTACAACCTCGACGCGGGCGGCCTGATTGCGGGTAAGCTGATTTCAAACCTGTTTAATAACGCCACCAAAGATATCAACATTCTTGAGCGTGAAAACCTTAAGTCGATCCTTGAAGAAATGAAACTTGGCCAGATTGGTGTGGTGTCTGAAGATACCGCCAAGGAAATGGGCCGTTTATACGGTATCGACGTGGCCATTATGGGCTCGGTTTTACTGTTTAAGGTTGACGAAACCAAGTCTGAAAGTGCTGAGACCGTGCGTTATCAGGTGGGGCAAGAGATTCAGGACAATATCGACTTCCTGAACTGGAAAGCACTGAACCCGAATCCGGATAAAAACGATTTGAAAGAGGCGCCACAGGCTAAAATTATGGTGCCGGTCTACGCCGAAAAAGAATACACCGTAAACAAAGCGAAAAAAGTGGGCTTTATTGAAATTTCCTACCGCATCGTTGATGTCTCTACGGGTCAGAACGTGAGTGTTGATACCATTCGTTCGCGCCTGGTTAAAGAAGACGTGGGTAACGACGGTGTGAAAGACGCTGATATCGCTTACGATCCACTGGAAATTGCTACCGATACTGAAATGCTGCAGATGATGGCGGATCAGGTAGTCGAAGACCTCTCGCGTAAAGTGTTACAACCATTGCGTAACCGTGAAGTTGACTACTTCGAAGACGGTGAGGAATTGCTGCTGAAACGTAAGGAGTCGCTGGAAGCACTCGAGCGCTTTGTTGATGCCAAGTTCGATGAGCGCGTTAAATCAAACGTTAACTCTCCCATCTCTGCGAAAATTGACGGGTACATGAAGCAAATTATCGAAACCTATCAATTTAAAAACTAGATAGCAGGCGAGGGATATGCAAGCAGTAATCTTTAGAGCAGTTGTGGTGGTAATGTTGTTGTTACCATCCACTGTTTTTGCAAAAACCAGCCTCGCTCTATTTAACCTGTCACCGGCCAGTATTGATGCCATCGGCCTGGACGGTGACCTGCTCTTTTCCATGCGTAAAGAGCTCGAGCGGTCTCAGACTTATCAGTTACTTTCCCGGCGCCAGATGGAAGAGGGGCTGTACCGTATTGGCGGTGCTCAGGTGGCTGATACGCAAAAAATCATTGAGTATGGTAATGGGTTAGGCGTTAACTTTATATTGTCGGGCTCTATCGACATTAAGCGCGCCACCATTATTGTGGATTTTAAACTCATTGATGTGTCTAACAG
>NZ_CAJXQY010000202.1 GCF_913058315.1 uncultured Alteromonas sp.
GCTCAGGGCACCGCGGAACAGGTTTTAAGTAATCAAAAGGTCAAGGATGTATACCTGGGTGAGCAATTCAGGCTATAGTTAGATACATAAAGACAACAAATTTTGTCCCTATCAATAACAAGCAAGGCGTTAAGAACAGAAGTAGATGAAACCATCTTTACAGCTCAAATTTAGTCAACAACTTACTATGACGCCACAATTGCAGCAGGCGATTAAACTGCTGCAACTTTCGACCCTGGATTTACAACTGGAAATCCAGGAAGCACTCGATTCAAATCCGTTACTGGAAGTTGATGACACCAGCGATAACGACACCATTGAGAAAAGTAAACTCGATGCCGAAGCGGATGCCGCAGCAACAGCCAGCACCGACACCAGCATGGATACCAACGAGGCGCTCGAGAAAAACGAGCTGCCTGATGAACTGCCTATCGACAGTACCTGGGACGAGTATTACTCGGCGTCTTCTGCACCTGCACCAGGGCCGGCGTCTTCTGATGATGAACAAATTTTTCAGGGTGAAACCACCGACAACATTCAGGATCACCTGCTGTGGCAGATGCGCCTCACCCCCTTTAGCGATGTAGACCGCGCCATAGCCATTGCCATTATCGATTCCATTGATGAATCCGGTTATTTAACCGTTACGGTTGAAGATATCCTGCAGAGCGTCAATACTGAAGATATGGAAGAGCCCGTAGAAGTTGATGAAATTGAATGCGTGCTCAAGCGTATTCAGATGTTCGACCCGATTGGTTCAGGCTCACGTACCCCGCAGGAGTGTCTACTGGTTCAGCTCAAACAATTTGCTCCCGAAACGCCCTGGCTTAAGGAAGCAATGATTCTTATTGAAGACTATGCTGATTTGCTTGGCAGCAAAGATTATCGCACGCTGATGCGTAAATCGCGGCTCAAAGAAGATGATTTGCGTGAAGCCATGCGTTTACTGCAAACCCTGAATCCTCGTCCTGGCAGCGCACTTATCACGCAGGAATCTGAATATGTGATCCCCGACGTGTCAGTCACCAAAAAGAAAGGCCGTTGGGTAGTTGAACTGAACCCCGACAGCCTGCCAAAACTGAGCGTAAACCAGCAGTATGCAGCCATGAGCAGACAAGCCCGTAACAGCTCAGACTCGCAGTTTATTCGCTCCCACATGCAGGAAGCAAAGTGGTTCATTAAGAGCCTCGAATCGCGCAATGAAACATTGCTCAAAGTAGCTAACTGTATTGTGCAGCAACAAATGGGCTTTTTTGAGCACGGCCCGGAAATGATGAAGCCTATGGTCCTCAACGACGTAGCCGAAATGGTCGATATGCATGAATCCACCATTTCGCGGGTAACTACCCAAAAGTACATGCATACGCCCCGCGGTATCTTTGAACTGAAATACTTCTTCTCCAGCCACGTAGCCACCGAGTCTGGCGGAGAATGTTCCTCTACCGCTATCCGCGCACTGATTAAAAAACTGGTTGCCGCCGAGAAGCCCAGTAAACCACTAAGCGACAGTAAAATTGCTCAATTGTTGGCCGAACAAGGTATTAAAGTTGCCCGGCGAACAATAGCAAAATACCGGGAATCTTTGTCGATTCCACCGTCTAACCAACGCAAGAGCCTTATTTAGGCCGAAATATAAGGAAGACGAACTATGCAAATAAATCTTACAGGTCATCACATCGAGATAACCGATTCTTTGCGTAATTATGTTGATACCAAGTTTAGTAAACTGGAGCGCCACTTTGATCACATATCCAATGTGCATGTGATCCTCAACGTGGAAAAGCTTTCTCAAAAAGCCGAAGCCACGATGCATTTAAGTGGTGCGGAAGTATTTGCGTCGTCAGAAAATCAAGATATGTATGCCGCGATAGATAGTATGGTCGACAAACTGGATCGTCAGGTAATCAAGCATAAGGAAAAGCTTAAAAAGCACTAGGCCCCAAATAACCTTATGAATATTCAAGCCTTAGTTAGCCTGGATCGCACTAAATGTGCGGTCCAGTGCAACAGTAAAAAACGAATTTTAGAAATTATCAGCGACATTGCTGCCGAAACCAACGCTGAAATTCAAAAAGAAGATGCCCTGAATGCACTGCTAAGCCGGGAAAAAATGGGCAGCACTGGCATCGGCAATGGCATTGCCTTACCCCATGGCAGACTGGCTAACCTATCCAAGGTTACGGCCGTTGTGGTAACCACTACCCCAGCCATCGCATTCGACGCCATTGATGATAAACCGGTCGATATCTTTTTTGCCATTCTGGTCCCTGAAACCCAAACCGAAGGTCATTTGCAGACACTGGCTACCATCGCCGGCAAGCTGAGCCAGAAAAGTATTGTAAAAACCATCCGTAACGCCGAATCGAAGGAACAGGTTATCGCCGCTCTGTGCGACGAGGCTGCACAATAGTCCGGCAGGGAGTCTGACAACATATGAAACTTATTATTATCAGCGGGCGCTCCGGCTCCGGCAAATCGGTTGCGCTAAGAGCCCTGGAAGATTTGGGCTACTACTGCGTTGATAACATTCCGGTTAATCTGCTCCCAACGTTAACCCATACGGTGGTTGACGAATACGACCAGGTGGCGGTGAGTATAGATGTTCGCAACCTGCCTAAAGATCCCGACGAACTGGTAGAGATCCTTGATTATCTGCCTTCGTCCTGGTCGATGACCATTGTCTATCTGGATGCCAGCGACGACATGCTGGTAAAACGCTTTAGCGAAACCCGCCGCCTGCATCCGCTGGCAAAACTGAACAAGTCACTGGCCGATGCCATTCTGGCAGAAAAAGAGCTGTTAGCACCCATTGTAGAGCGTGCTGATTTGTATATCGACACCGACCACCTGTCGATTCATCAGCTGGCTGAGCTTATCCGTGAACGGATTTTGGGTAAGAAAAGCTCCCGACTGGTACTGGTGTTTGAGTCATTTGGCTTTAAGCACGGTATTCCCAAAGACGCCGACTATGTATTCGATGTCCGCTTTTTACCTAACCCGCACTGGGAGCCTGACTTAAAACATTTAACCGGTCTGGACTCGCCGGTAGAAGCTTTTCTGGGCTCGCAGCCCATTGTCACCAAATTTATCTGGCAAATCCAAAACCTGCTGGATACCTGGATGCCCCATCTGGAGCGAAATAATCGCAGCTATGTGACCATCGCCATTGGCTGCACCGGCGGCCAGCATCGTTCCGTATTTGTGGCGCAGTCTCTGGCCAAAATATACGGCGATAAGCATCCGGATGTGCAAATTCGTCACCGGGAGTTAAACCGATAATGCGTGTAGAAAAAACCCTTACTATCGTCAATAAACTGGGCCTGCACGCCCGGGCTGCCACACAGTTAGTACAACTGGCTAATCAGTTCGATGCCGAGATCACCCTCAAAAAAGGCGATAAAGAAGCTAATGCCAACAGCGTATTGGGATTAATGCTAATGGAAAGTCATCAGGGCGAACAGGTGGATGTGATCAGCGAAGGCCCCGACGCCGAAGCCGCCATGGCAGCAGTGGAAGACCTGATTGTTGGCCGCTTTAACGAAGACGAGTAACGCACACAGCTAACCTCTGTGAAGCGGTTATCTGTGCTTTCCTTGCGATGCAAAGATTAATCACTTAATCATGCGCTAAGACAATATATTAGCGCCCTGCTCCGGCGCTCTGGCTTCTTCTGCCTGGCGGCGTATATCATCGTTTTCACTGGAAACGTCATCATGAGCCGCCGTACGTTTCTCTGCTACGGCTTTAGGTTCGCTGACCGGACTTTGCTTAACCGGTTCTTTTTGCTCGCTAACCTGCTCCGGATTATTCACCATCGTTACCGGCACGCCCTGCGGGAAAATCACTTCACGGGCGTCATCCGGCATGCTTATACCCTTAGCGGTAAACAGTTCTACCAGGTCGCGCATCAATACCGACGCCATTTTAATCACGCTGGTATTCTCAACATTAATCCAGAAATACACTTTGATATTTACCGTCGCCGAGCCGAGCTCATCAACCAACACTAACGGCTCAGGCTCTTTAAGTACGTTAGGGTGCTCACCAATGAGCTGTAAAGCCAACCGCTGAGCCTGCTGACAGTCGGCATCGTAACCAATGCCTAAGGTAAACTGGCCGCGCATTTTGGGGTTAGCGGTGAGATTCTTAATGGTCCCTTTGTAAATGACGGCGTTAGGGATCTGAATATGATTACCGTCAAAATCCACCAGCGTGGTGGCGCGTGTCGTGACTTTCTGCACCACCCCGGTGTAATTGTTAATTTGCACCACGTCATCAATGCGGAATGGGCGCTGCACCGTTAATAACAAACTGGCTATCATGTTTTCGGCGATATCCCGAAAGGCAAAGCCCAAAATCAATCCCAGCACACCAGTTCCGCTCATGATGGCTACGGCAAACTCGGTAAGACCGGAGAGCTTTAAAAACACATAGAGTGCGAACAGGATGAAAATCAGGCTTAGTGCGCGCTGACTCACTGAGCGCAATAGCGGACTGGAAGAGAGATAACCAATAGGCTTAAGCAACGCTGCCGAGAGCCGCCCCGCCAGCCACAAGGTCAGCATCAGTACCAATAATCCCAGCGCAATGGCCGGCAGTTTAACGATAAATGCCTGCCAGTAGCTGTTTAACGCGCTAACCAGTTCGCCGGTAGATGATTCCATTAACTTATTCCTTTGCGCTGTTCCTGCTAGTTAATAACCGCTTTGCCCCTGAATAGATCAGAAATGCCAGAGCGAAATAGTAAGCTTTCATAGTTCAGTCAGGCATCGAGCCTGGCTTTATGAATAGAAGCGCTGGAATCAGCACTTTGTACGGAACCTTTCCCAAAACCGTGCTCCCATGAACACCACACTACCGGCTACTGCCCCTATCGGCAAAGCGTTTAGCGGTACAAGAATAATGTTCAGCACCGCGGTAGAAGACATTCGTTGCGGGGTATAAGAGGC
>NZ_CAJXQY010000203.1 GCF_913058315.1 uncultured Alteromonas sp.
GCTCTAACGGCGCACACTATCACCATAGAAACAGCAAATAGAAAGGTGATTATTATGTGGTCAATGTTATTAAAAGATCCGGTTGTCTGGGGTTCATTACTTGGTATTTTTATCGTCTGTGTAATGATGGCTTATTACACTTATATGTTCATACACAATAGTGGTGATGATCATAAATAAGCCGCGGGGCTGATGGAATAAACAAAATGGCCTTTAGCGTTTTTTGCTAAACGGTGATTCCACTTCCAGTAGCACCAGCAGGGCGCCCTGGCCACCGTATTCCAGTGGAGCCTGGTGAAATGCCATGACTCTGGGGTGTTGGATAAGATAGTGGGGCAGGGCCTGCTTCAGTACACCTGATCCCACCCCATGCACTATACAAACACAATCGATGTGTTCCTGCCACGCAGTATGCAGCAGGGCAGCTAGTTCGTGTTTCGCCTGAGCCTTTGTCAGGCCGTGCAGATCGAGGATATAGTCCGGGCTGTAATCGCCCCGGCGTAGTTGTTTTAGCTCGTATGCCGGCACGTCCTGGCGGCAATAGCGAAGTGCCCCTTGTGGCTGGATAAATCCTTCAAAAGCATCGGAAAACTCAAAGCTGGCCTGTGCCTGCCTGGTGGTTTTCTGGCGTCCTCGGATTTTAATTTCCGGACGGGCGGTCTCCGGCACATAAGTATCCTGTTTTAAAGGCGCGACGCCTTTTATCTCCCGTCTGAACAACGCCATATCATCACTGTCGTTAGTTTCCTGCTGCCTGGTGATGCGGGGAAATTGCGACTTAAATTTCACAGACGGGTTTCCTATTAGTCTTGCTGGGTGATTTTGAGCTAAATTAAGCGTGTCCGAATCGGACAACATTATGTATCATACCAGCTTTATGATTTCAGGACATTGTAGCCCGTATGACCGATAAGTTTTACCTCGACGAAGCCATTGCTGATCTGCACTCCATTTTAGACATGGTGCGCTGGACCGTCAGCCGGTTTAATGACGCAGAACTGTTTTACGGTCACGGTACTGACAATGCCTGGGATGAAGCGGTGAGTCTGGTATTTTATGCCCTGCATTTACCGCATACACTCACTGCCCAAACCGGCGACGGATTATTCGCCGCACGGTTGACCAAAAGCGAGCGTAGCAAGGTGGCGGAGCTGGTATTGCAACGGGTTCAAACCCGTTTACCATTGCCTTATATCACTCACGAAGCCTGGTTCTGCGATTTACCGTTTTATGTGGATGAGCGGGTACTTATTCCTCGTTCACCCTTTGCGGAACTGATCCAGGGTAAATTTGAATCACACCTGCAAAACAGTCCGCTCAGAATTCTGGACATGTGTACCGGCGGGGGCTGTATTGCTATCGCATTGGCCTATGCCTTTGATGAAGCACAAGTGGATGCGGTGGATATCAGCGCCGACGCATTAGCCGTTGCGGAACTGAATATTGAAGAACACGGCCTGAGTGAGCGGGTTTTTCCCTTATACTCCGACTTGTTTAGTCAGCTGGAAGGACAACAATACGATTTGATCGTGTCTAATCCGCCTTATGTAGATGCTGAGGATATGGCTGACTTACCGGTTGAGTTTCAGCACGAACCTGAGCTGGCCCTTGCTGCCGGTGAAGATGGTCTCGATTTAGTGGAAACTATGATTGCCCATGCAGGGCGGTATCTGACCGAGCAGGGCGTAATGTTTGTTGAAGTGGGGAACAGTCTGGTTCATATGGAAGCAAGGTTTCCGGGGCTCGACATTGAATGGGTAGAACTGGCACAAGGCGGCCATGGTATTTTCGCTGTAACCAAAGCAGCATTAGACAGTTACAACCAACAGGATAAATAGAAAGATGGCGGGTAATACTTTCGGTAAAATATTTACGGTATCAACCTTTGGTGAGAGTCACGGCATTGCTCTGGGCGGTGTGGTAGACGGTTGTCCTCCGGGACTGGCACTGACCGAAGAAGACTTACAGGTAGATTTAGACCGTCGTAAACCGGGTACATCACGCTATACCACTGCACGACGCGAAGACGACGAAGTGCAAATCTTATCTGGCGTGTTTGAAGGCAAAACTACCGGCACCAGTATTGGCTTGTTGATTAAAAATAAAGATCAGCGCAGCCAGGATTATTCCAATATTGCTAATCGGTTTCGTCCCGGCCATGCCGATTATACTTACCAGCAAAAATACGGTCTGCGCGATTATCGCGGTGGTGGCCGATCTTCTGCTCGTGAAACCGCAATTCGTGTAGCAGCCGGCGGTATTGCCAAAAAGTACCTCGAGCAGGTTCATGGTATTAAAATCCACGGCTTTATTTCACAATTAGGGCCGGTAGCAATCGACACCGTTGACTACAGTATTATTAACGACAATCCGTTTTTCTGCCCGGATGCCTCAAAGTTAGATGCGCTGGATGAATATATGCGTGATCTGAAAAAGTCCGGGGATTCAATTGGTGCAAAAGTGTCCGTGGTCGCCACCAACATGCCCGTAGGGTTAGGTGAACCGGTCTTCGACCGTCTTGATGCCGATATCGCCGGTGCCATGATGGGCATTAACGCCGTGAAGGGCGTTGAAGTGGGTGACGGCTTTGATGTGGTAAATCAGAAAGGCAGCGAACACCGTGACAGCTTAACCCCTGATGGTTTTACTTCTAATCACTCAGGTGGTGTATTGGGCGGTATTTCAACCGGCCAGGATCTGGTAGTGCACATGGCGCTCAAGCCTACTTCCAGTATTTCGGTGCCGGGAGACACCATCGATACCGATGGCAACGCCATTGAAATTGTTACCAAGGGTCGTCACGATCCCTGCGTTGGCATTCGTGCCGTGCCCATTGCCGAAGCCATGCTGGCTCTGGTGTTAATGGATCACTGTTTACGTCATCGTGCTCAGAATGCAGCCGTGCATTGTACAACACCTGTTATTCCGGGTTCAGCCAAGTAAGATGCTGAACCTGATTTCCCGGTAATGGCGGCGTCCTCAAGCCGCTTTGCTATCGTAGCGCTCAGCCTTACCTACGCACTGTATTTTGGTCAGTTAGGGGTAATCACCCCTTATCTCGGCGTCTTTCTTGATGGGCGCGGCTTTTCCTCAGTCGAAATTGGTGAGTTGTTTGCGGTTATCACCCTGGCGCGCATTATCGGTCCTTCATTGTGGGCGGGTGTAGCCGATCGTAGCGGTAAAATACTGTTTATTCTGCGCCTCGGCAGTGGTTTAACCGTGCTGAGTTTTATTGGCGTGTTCTGGGCGTATTCATTCTGGTATCTGACCCTGGTTATGGGCCTGATGATGATGTTCTGGACCGCAGTGCTACCGCAACTCGAAGTACTCACGCTGCAAACTATTGAAGGAGACTCCAAACGATACGGCCGCATTCGTCTGTGGGGTAGTATTGGCTTTATCGTACTGACGGTATTAGTTGGTAAAGCATTGGATTTCTTCTCTACAGATGCGCCAATTTATGCTTCGATGCTGGTGTTAATCGGGCTTTTTATTAGCAGCCTCACGCTTACTCAGCCGCAAAACCTTAAACCCAAAGCGGCTGTAGCAGTGCGGATCATGCCTTTTCTGCGGGATAAAGTGGCGTTGCTGTTTTTGCTGTCTAATGCCTTATTACAATTGAGTTTTGGGGCGTACTACGGCTTTTTTGCCTTGTACATGCGGGATTTGGGATATTCCGGCATGCAAACCGGTTTGTTAATAGCCCTGGGGGTAACGGTTGAGGTTGGTATCTTTTTAGTGGCTCAGCGGTTAATTTCTCGCTTTGGCGTGTGGCGTTTAATGGTATTTTGCCTGCTGGCAACAGGCCTGCGCTGGCTGGTTCTGGGGACCTTAGCAGATATGTTCTGGCTGGTTTTCTTCAGCCAGTTTATTCATGCCTTAAGTTTTGGCTTAAATCACTCTACCTCGATGCACTTTATCCATCACTATTTCCCAACCCAGATCCACGGTCGGATCCAGGCAGCCTATATCAGCCTGGCGTTTGGTCTTGGCGGCGCGGTCGGTAATTATGCCGCAGGGTTATTGTGGCAACAGGGCGCCGGCTCAATGTTAACCTTCTCGGCTGCCGGTGCCTGTGCCGCGATGGGGGGCTTGGTACTGCTGCTCATTTCACCACAGCAGATGGATAAACATCGAAGTCACTAGTACCGGATTCATCCGCCTGAACTCACTTGATACCGGTCTTTCTAAGGCCACAAGCTTTTCTTGTGCGGCATTTTGTGATTACTATAAGTCAGAACCGGACGTCGAGTGTATCTAGTCACCATAAAAATATGGACTTACCTAATTTGCAAGCCGCCCCCAGAGGGTTAAAAAAACTCAACATTTTTCTGCTCAAAGGGCGGCGTTACCTCAGCTCATTTCGCTTTAATAAAGTGAAATCAGTATGGAAGAATTTAAATTTTGCTCAGCGTTGCTATGTTGGCGCAACTATCCTGCTATTGCTGTTTGATGTGCTCGACGCGGACAATGCCATTGGATTTGGTATTCCGGTGACGTTTGCAATAATGGGGCTGTGCTACGAATTCTGGCCACGCTTTAGTCGTTTTTGGGAGCATCTGCTCGGCAAGGCGGCCGTCCTGTTTTTCTATGCGATCATTGCTAATTTTGCGCTGGCGCATTCCTCCGGACTGGTTAACGGGCTAACCGGCGTGTCGGCCTCTGTTACCCCTTACAGCCATAACTTTGCACTAATTTTAGTGCTACCCACCTGGTTCTTTATTGTTAGCCTGATCACTCTGGTGATGTTACAGGCGCTGTTGCCTTTTTACCTGATACTACTGGTCATCCTTAAACC
>NZ_CAJXQY010000204.1 GCF_913058315.1 uncultured Alteromonas sp.
CATTAAACTGTATGGTTTTAGCTTCAATACCAATGTCGGTACCACGGCCCTTGCCGGTGAGTTCGCTTACCGTCAGGATGAACCACTGCAGATTGATGATGTAGAATTACTTTACATGGGGATGCCTGAGCAGTTGGCGAATGCGGGTTTACGCCCGGATTTAGCCGGTATATCTCAGTTAAATAACATCGACCGGGCTGTCGGTCCGGGAGAAACCGCGCAAGGTTACGTGTTCTCAGATACCTGGCAGGCGCAGTTCACCGTATCACATGTATTTGGTCCGGCACTTGGCACCGACAACCTGATCCTGCTGGGTGAAGCAGGGTATGTTAATATTGTGGATTTCCCGGATCCGTCGGTAGTGCGTCTTAATGCACCGGGTACCGGTCGTACACCGTCGCTGGAGCCTACTGAAACAGGTAATCCGCGTACCGGTTTACATACAGGCTTATCAAACGGACCTGAAACTAACCCATTTGCTACGGATGATGCCTGGGGTTATCGACTACTGGCAGTGGCTGATCATAACAACGTGTTTTCCGGAATTAATCTGCGGACCCGGGTGACTTTTTCACATGACGTGAAAGGTACCACGCCGGACCCATTATTCCTGTTCACTGAGGATACAAAATCAGCCAACGTTTCATTCACTTTTGATTACTTGAGTAAGTGGTCTGCGACAGCCTCTTATAGTGCATTCTGGGGTGGTATTGGTACCACTAACCAACTGGCTGACCGCGACTTCGTTTCGTTCAACATCAAGTATGCAATCTAAATAAGAGTAGTATTTGTTATGATGAAAAAATTTGGAATTATTGCAGCAGCCCTGACGGTTGCTCTGACGACAGTGCCTGTACAGGCAAAAGTTAGTGACGCGGATGCGGCTAAACTAGGTACAGAATTAACGCCGCTTGGTGGTGAAAAGGCGGGTAATGCGGATGGCTCAATCCCAGCCTGGACCGGTGGTATTACGTCTATGCCTTCAGGTTACAGCGCCGGGGATTTTCACCCGGATCCGTATGCCGGTGAAGCACCTGAATTTGAGATTACCGCTGCCAACTATCAGCAATATGCTGACCAGTTATCAGAAGGTTTAAAGAAGATGTTCGAAACTTATCCGGACACTTTTAAATTACCGGTATATAAAACCCATCGTTCAGCTTCAAACCCGCAATTTGTTTACGATGCAACCAAAGCTAACGCTACTCGCGCTACCTTACTGGATGACGGTAACGGTATGGCCGGAGCGGCCGTAGGTATCCCGTTCCCGATCCCGGCCAATGGTCTGGAAGCAATCTGGAACCACATTGCCCGTTACCGTGGACCAGCGGTTCAGCGTAACGGTGGGCAGGCAGCGGTAACCGCTGGCGGCGACTACAACGTTATTGGTTTCGATGAGCAGTTGTTAATTCAATACTCACAGGAAAACGCTACGCCAGAGAGCCTGCTGGAAAACAACGTGCTGTTTATGTTCAAACAGAAAGTGACCGAGCCTGCACGTCTGGCTGGTACGGCACTGTTGGTTCACGAAACCCTGGATCAGGTAAAGGAACCACGTAAAGCCTGGACCTACAACACCGGTCAGCGTCGTGTGCGTCTGGCACCTAACATCGCTTATGATACGCCGGGTACTGCGGCGGATGGTCTGCGTACCACCGATGACTTCGATATGTTTAACGGCTCGCCAAACCGTTATAACTGGGAACTGAAAGGCAAGAAAGAAATGTACGTTGCCTATAACAACTACACCTTGCACGGCGATTCAGTAAGCTACGAAGATATTCTTAAGCCTAATCACGTAAACCCCGATTTAACCCGTTGGGAAAAACACCGTGTATGGGTAGTTGAGGCAACGCTGAAAGAAGGCTTACGCCATATCTATCAGAAGCGTGTGTTCTATATCGATGAAGACAGCTGGCAGATCCAACTGGCTGATATGTACGACAACCGTGGTGAACTGTACCGTGTTGCTGTGGCCTATGGTGTGAACTACTACGAAGTCCCGACTCAGTGGTCAACGCTGGACGTTTATCACGACCTGAACTCACGCCGTTACCTGGCAATTGGTTTGGATAATGAAGAGAAAATGTACGACTTCTCGATTAATCCAAGAGAAGCCGAGTTCACGCCTCAGGCATTACGCCGCGAAGGCATGAGATAACACTTCAGAATAACGGTTGGCCTTGCCAACCGTTTTCTTAATCAGACGGAGGCTAAACGTCTTAATGCGTAAATCCATTTCTTCGGTGCTACTGTTGTTAGTTTCTTTTGCATTGCATGCTGAGCAGTCTTATCAGGCACCCCTCGTTAAAGAATCCTTATTACTGGATATTGCCTCTGGCGATATCACAGTTGCTGTTGGTGAACGCGGCCACGTGCTAATTAAACGGGCCGACAGCGACTTTAGTCAGATTACGGTCCCCACCCAATCCACACTAACGGCAGTGACTCTGGTTGGTGAGCATATCTGGGCGGTCGGTCATGATGCCATCATCATGCATTCGAGCGATGGTGGCGCCCAGTGGCAGGTACAACTGTATCAACCGGAACTGGAACGCCCGTTTTTAGATGTGATGTTTTTCGATAGCCGTCGTGGCATTGCCATTGGTGCCTATGGATTGTTTTATCAAACCAGTGATGGCGGTGAAAGCTGGAACAGCGTTCGACATGCCGAATTTCTTAATCCTTATGACCGCGAATATCTCGAAGAGATCCGTAAGGAAGACGAAGAGTTCTATCAACTGGAGTTAAATTCCATTTTACCCCATTTAAACCGAATAACCCGCGGTCAGGATGGTAACTTACTGATTGCCGGTGAAGCCGGGTTACTGGCTATGAGCGACGATGACGGCCAGAGCTGGCAACGGCTGGAATCAGAATATACCGGTTCGTTTTTCGACTTTGTGCAACTGGACTCCGGGTTAATGGTTGCTGCCGGCTTGCGCGGTAATATTCTGGTTAGTGAAGATGGCGAGCAATGGGAAACCTTGCAAACCTGTAGTACTGCCACCTTGAATTCCATTATTAGCCGCCCTGAGCAACTGGCCTTTATTGGCAACAATGGGGTAATGGTAAAGGCTTCTTTGCCATTACAAACGTTACCGTTCGACCCCTATGCCGCGCCGACCAATAATTGTTCACCGTCGGCAGGCGTAAGTGTTTCGCAAACCGAGAGTAAATCTGCGCTGTTAAATGCGGTGTCCGTTGATGGCCAAACGGTTGTTACTGCCGCCGATGGCATCTATTCACTTTCTTTGGATTAACTTGTAGTTATGTCTTCTTTTAGTCAAGTTCTAGAGCGTCTGATTTTTAATAATCGGCCGCTGGTTATCATCCTCTTTATCTTCGCTACCCTGGTACTGGCGTTTCAGGCGTCGCGTATGAAGCTCGATGCCGGATTCGAAAAAAACATCCCGTTAAACCATGAGTACATGCAAACCTATATGGAGCACCGCAAAGATTTTGGTGGGGCGAACAATGTACTGGTAGCGGTTTGCGACAAAGACAGTGATATATTTAATCAGTATTTCTTTGACACGTTGAAAAATGTCCATGATGAACTGTTTTTCATCAACGGTGTAAACCGCTCACTCGTGGTGTCATTGTATTCACCGTCCACACGGTTTACCGAAATTGTTGAAGGTGGCTTTGCCGGCGGCCCGGTGATCCCGGCCGATTTTGATTCATCTAATCCACGTGCCCTGGATACGGTGGCGGCCAATATTGAGAAAGCCAAAATTGTTGGCCGTCAGGTGTCGAACAATTACCGTTGTGCCATGGTCACGGCACAATTACTGGAGCTGGATCCACAAACCGGTGAAGCTCTTAACACGCTGGCGCTCGCTGATGAGCTGGAAACCAAGCTGCGTGGTCAGTTTGAGGATGATCAGGTAAGCGTACACATTATCGGTTTTGCCAAAATGATTGGCGATGTGGCAACCGGTGCCAAATTTGTGGTGCTGTTTTTTGCCATTGCGATTGTGATCACCGCCTTCATGGTGTACTTCTTCTCCCGCAATATAATGCTGACCGTACTACCGATTATGTGTTCGGTGATTGCAGTGGTCTGGCAAATGGGCTTATTGACCACGCTGGGCTTTGGGCTGGATCCCATGTCGATACTGGTTCCGTTTTTGGTGTTTGCCATAGGCGTAAGTCACGGCGTACAAATGATCAATGCGGTGGAGAAAAATGTTGTTAAAGGCGATAACGCTAAACAAGCAGCCATGGCAGCATTTCGAGCGCTGCTCATCCCGGGTGGAATAGCCTTACTGTCAGACACTATCGGTTTCTTAACGTTACTGGTTATTGATATCGGTATTATTCGAGAACTGGCCATTACAGCCAGTCTGGGTGTGGCTGTGATAATCCTGACCAACCTGATTCTGTTACCGGTATTAATGAGTTTTATTCGTTTCCCGGAACACTACCTCGACCGTTTTGCCGGTAAAGAAGCTAAGTCAGAGGGGATGTGGCATATTCTCGATGTTTGCTGCAGAAAAAAATCCGCCATTACCATTGTGCTGGTTACCGGTATTTTATTTGCGCTGGGGTTTGTCCAGTCCAAACAAATGCAGATTGGTGATATTCAGGCCGGTGCAGCGGTGTTGCATCAGGACTCCCGCTATAATCAGGATACTGCGCTGATCACCGACCGTTTCGAAGTGACCGTGGATTATATCTCGGTAC
>NZ_CAJXQY010000205.1 GCF_913058315.1 uncultured Alteromonas sp.
TCTTTATACTGCTCAGAATGCCATTTTGCTAACGGACTTATTTTGTTTACTGCCAACCTCGTTATGGAGAAAGCGTATCAGTTTTCCCGCTTTGATCGCGCTAACCCACTTTCCACCTGTTCTGAGCATCCCATTTTTCTGGATGAGCAGAACTGGCTGACCTGTGAACATTATGTCCAGGCGAAAACCTTACGCAACCTGAAGCAAGCCATGAAGGTTGAGTCGCTGCCCAGTGGCGAAAGAGCCCATGCTTATGGTAAAGCCTGGTATCGGGCCAAAATAGCCGATTATAAAACCACAGCGCCGATCCTGATGAAGCGTGCTTTGTACACTAAAGTGCAAATGTATGAAGAGGTGCGCGAAGCCTTGTTTGCCACCGAAGACCGGCTTATTGTCGAAACCTCCCAATACGATTATTTTTGGGGGATTGGTCGTGATCAGCGAGGCCTGAATCATATTGGCAAAGCGTGGATGGATATTCGCGACAAGTTATGCGGGCAAGGGAATTAAACTTATCTACAGTCGCATTTTGGTTAAGAGTGAGCCTAGGGCTGATTTAGCTTAAGGAACTGTCTTTTTCGTTTAGCCGGATTTTGCCTCTGCGCTCACAAAAACATTCACCGTCAACCGGCCAGTCTCTGGCGACTTACTAAGGTCTTTATTTGGGTCAATTAAGCCCGAATGTAGCAAGGTGCCTGGGTACACCACCATTCTATTCGGTTTGTAGTCGATAGTGCCGAGGCGCTGATACTCGTCGGTACTGTGGTTAAAATAACTCTGTGGGCGTTTGGTCATCCGGTGTGCCCAGTCCTTTCTGGCTTGTTCGAAAGCCGGCCAACGAGATTGGGTAATGTTTTCGAACCCGGTGGGCCGATGACGGTAAAATCCTGTTCCGCTGAAAGGCGGATTGCTGGCGTACAGCATCACCGCAAAATCTGTCGGTAGCTGTGAGTCAAAGTGAGGCAGACACTGCAGCGGGTGCAGTGCCTTCTCTGGGGTGGCAGCAAGACTAAGCCAGGAGCCCTGATCGCTGAACCGCGTGTTCTGAGGCAAGCCATACGCCTGGATAATCATACCGGCAGAAGCGCTGAGTAGAGTGTCACGCAGCACATCCGGGCAGCGCGCCCGAACGCCGGGATAATAGGTAGCTTCTTCCCGCGTAAAGGTTTGCCGCGCAGCGAGTTGCTGCACATCAGACACCCTGGCAAACACGTTATCCACTAGTAAAACCCGGGTTTGCTCATGGCCAATTTTCAACACATGCCAACGGGCATCAGGGTTTAATGCTAAGGTCGGGTCGTGTGGGTCTTGCATGACTACCATTTTACCGTTGTGATTGATTTGGCCGGTACCTCTACCTGCCATTGCTGATTACCCAGCGCCAGAGTGATCTGTTGGGTTGTCTCGGCGGCATTGGACAGCACACAGACAACGGAACCGTCGGGATTTTCAAATGCGACGTTTTCAATTTTGCCAAGGCTAACGGGTGTTGTGGCTATACGTACGGCGCCTTGTTGAATAAAGCGGGAAAACTGCCCCATTAACCAGTATTCCGGCGTCTTGTACCAGTTATCGCTGCTACCCTTTTCCTGAATTAGCATAGTAGGACCAACGACCCCCAGTTGGTTGTAAGGCCCTTTGTTGGCTTCATCCACTTGCTGGGGCAACATGGTCACCCACGAAAGGTACGCCGTAGACCAGTGCCGAAGATGGCGGATCACGGCCTGAAAGCCCCGGTTCAGGTCTTTATCTCCCGCGCCCCATACGCTGCCTTCGGTAAAAATAACGTCTTTTTCCGGGTGAGCATGGTGCACTTTTGCCATGGCAGAGGAGTCGCCGGCATAGTGATGAAAAGCCGTACCATCCAGGTAATGGGCTTTATCCATCTGCTTGAGTGAATCAATCTGCGCAACGGCCTGTTGCCAGTAGTTGAAGTTATGATCCAGCGTCCACAGTTTTACATTAAGCTCGTTACCAAAATGACCACCAATGTTGTGAAAGTTCTCGTACACCGCTATCAGTAAATCGCGCTCTTGTTGCCAACTCATTACCATGCCTGGATAAGCTGGCGGTTCAAACTGTCGCTCATTTTGAAGTGTGAGAGCGTAAACCGGTATGCCTTGTCCGGCATAAGCTTCAATAAAGTCGCGTAAATACGCTGCGTAGGCCTTGTAATACTTACGCTTTAGCGTGCCACCCTGCACCATATTGTTGTGCTCGCGCATCCAGCGCGGAGGGCTCCAGGGGCTGGCTACATAGCGCACCGGGTTATTGCTTTGCCGGCCGGCTTCAAGGGCCATTTGTAAGGTATCTACAATACCCAGTTCAATATTGCGCTGAATGCTGAATGCACTGTCGGGGGTATCCTGAAAGCTGTACCAGCCCATGTCATTATCAGTGGGCGTGCGGGCGTAAGTGCCGTCAGAAAAATCAGAGGTACCTATGCTAATGCGAAACAGGTTCATACCGATGCCGTTAACCGGATCGATCAGGGCATCCAATAAGGCCCGCTGTTGCTGGCGGTCTTTATTTTTGCGGATGGCATAGACTGTGGAATGCTCAAGCGAAGCGCCTAAACCGATAATGCGCTGAAAACGCTCGGTCGGGTTTATCACGATAGCATTTTCAGCGGCTGTCGCTGAAGCTGCGACGGTGAGCGGGGTTAATCGGTAGCTGATGTCAGACTCCGGCCAGGGGGCTGAATACCAGCGTTTATCATTGGGGTGAAGCTCTGTGGAAGTCCAGGCTTGTGGTAGTTCATTCACTTTCGCTGTGGCGCTAAACAGTACGAAAGAAAAAGTCATAAAAGTAATCAGACGTAGCGTCATGGTGATGGTATCTCGGATAATAAATATGGCGGTGAAAGCGAAAGGCCGACCACCAGATGAATAAAAAAGCCAGCAAACAAAGGTTTGCTGGCAAAGGTTGGGTCAACACACTTTTTTAGTTTTTAGTAAACTCCATCCAGTTCAGATTCCAGGCACCGCCCAGTGCGGTCAGCAGGAGTTCCTGTTCACCGGCTTGCAATGTCACCGTAGTGGAGATGGTTTGCCAGTTCTGCCAGTCACCGGTATCCGGCACCGCGATGCTGCCAACACTGGCGCCGTTCATGGCGAAACTGATCCCTTCTGAGCCGCCAGAGCTGGCAATTCGCAGGGTCAGGGTATAATCACCGGCTTCGGCGACTTCTACGTTGTAGGTCAGCGTATCGCCCGGATCGGTATAACCCAGGTTCTGGCCGCCGCCCTCGTCCTGCGTATCCTCAACCTGGAAGCCCGACTGTCCGCTGAAGTGCTCGGCCTCAATGCGACCCGGAATGGTGGCGTAGAAAATCTCTGTTGCCACCTCGTTTGAGGCATAGCTTTCCTCACCGTTGTTGGCAGTGACGATATAGAAGTAGGTAACGCCCTCGGCCGTTGTGGTATCGAGGTACATTTCGCTGTCCACCTCTGCGGCTAGCAACTGATAGTTACTGCCCGATGATGTGGTGCGGTACACGTTATAGGTAGCATTGGCCACGCCCATCCAGACCAGGCTCATGCCTTCTGCAGTATTTTCCAGCGTCAGGTTTTGTGGCGCGTCTGGAAAGTTGAATATATCGGCAGGTTGATCAGCACTCAGTGCCTCATACACGCTTTCGTTGACCTCATATTCGATGGCCGACATGTTGGCGAAATAGGCTTCTATCTCTTCAATCGACGCATTATTCAGATCGATGCCAGCCATCGCTGCGCCGCTGACATCCTGACCGTTCTGAGGTGATGCAGGTAGCAAATAGAACTCCGCCCAGGTATCGGCAGAACCTGCGTCGCGGAAGGTACCAGAGAGAAGGTAAGACTCGCCGCCGGTGAGCTGCACTTCCTGATACACGCCGCCGTTGGCAAAGCCATTCTGGGCGCTGATACGCAGGATATTTTCGTCGCCATCGGCGTAACCGACATCAGCGATAAGGTTATCATCGGCCGCAGAGCTGTTGGTGGCGCTCCATTCAATCCAGTTGCTCGCGGTATCAAAGGTACTGTTTTGCAGAATGTTTTCGCCGCTCGACTGGGCTGTAAACTGTAGGTCGTCTATCCGAATATCCTGTACACCACCCAGTGATCCAGACTTTACAATAAGGTAGAAAGTCTGATCATCTTCGGTAGGCGTAACAACTTTAGTAGGATTTTCACACGCTTCGGCTAATGGGCTGTCCCAGCCAGCGCAGCTCCAGGTACTGGCCTTAGCCAGCAGGCGCTCCCCTTTATTGGTGACATAACCCCAGGTGCCATTGCCCTGGCCGCCGTTAGTGGTCAGTACTTTGTACGACCACGCAGTAGCCGCCCAGCTAAGTTCATTGTAGCGGTCAAATGTAGCCCGGGTAATCGGACCGCCTTGTTCGCCAAGGCCTGTCCAGGGCTGCATTTCACCAATCAGGAATGGCGTGTCCAGTTCGCGGATGCGTTCGTCCCATTCACAGACTCCGGTGGTGCCATTCTGGCCACAGGTTAACCATTCACGATGAACATCGTAGCCAATTTCGCCCCAGCCAAAGATGCCCGGATAAAAGTGCATCTCAAAAGCCACATTGGTCATGCCCGCTTCGTCCGGATCGCCATAGGCATCAATACCACTGTTGTGCCCCGGCAGGATAACAATGTGCTCCTGATCCACTTCGCGGATGGCGTGATAC
>NZ_CAJXQY010000206.1 GCF_913058315.1 uncultured Alteromonas sp.
ATTGCTTACTGTGCGGCGGATTCTACCATAGTATAAGTTAATTACATACATTCATGTAGGTATATTTAATAACCAGTTAATCAAAGTCTTCAATCTAAATAATAATCAAAGACTTGCTCACCAGCGCTAGTTATAAACGCAGTTAACTCTGTGACACTCTACACAAGCAGACGTTCCATGACGATGGGACTTAGGCACAGAAAAACTCCCTCTTTAGCCATTAAAACGCCCAACGGGTCGAGAAAGTTCATTTAGCCGATGTGCACCTCCTACAGGTAATAAGACCGGACTGACGCATTTTTCTGTCAGCCTAAACATAGGAATAAGCGCATTTTTTTGCGAGAATACCACTTTCGATGGAAGCAGGTTTTGGTGTGATACTTCAGGTAGCTATTTTTCTGGCCGGACTCGCGGTACTAAGCTGGAGTGCCGACAAATTTGTTTATGGCGCCTCGGCTTTGGCTAAGAACATCGGTATATCGCCTATGATGATTGGCCTGACGATAGTAGCCATGGGCTCTTCAGCGCCGGAAATTGTGGTGTCCGCGGTCGCGTCTATCAACGGCAATCCGAACACCGCAGTAGGCAATGCCCTGGGCTCCAATATTACCAATATCGGATTAGTACTCGGTATTACCGCCCTTATTAAACCTTTACTGGTGTCGTCCAGCACCCTGAAACGGGAATTCCCCTTGCTAATGGTGATCAACGTGATTGCCGTGTATTTCCTGTATGACGGCGAACTCACGTCGATTGAGGGCGTTATTCTTATTCTGCTGTTTATTTTTGTGCTGGCCGGTATGGCCTGGATCTCGCTGCTGGTAGACAAAGGCGATCCGCTGATGAATGAAACCAGTGATGAAATTCCCACAGCAGTGGAAAATTCCCATGCGGTGATGTGGATTGGCTTAGGGTTAGTGCTGTTGCCGTTAAGTGCCCACTTTATGGTAGACTCCGCCGTTCATATAGCCCGTTACTTCGGCATGAGTGATTTGGTCATTGGCTTAACCATTATTGCACTGGGTACCAGCCTGCCCGAACTGGCCGCCAGTGTGGCCGGGGTGATGAAGGGCGAAGACGATCTCGCCCTGGGTAATGTAATTGGTTCGAATATCTTTAATTTGCTGGCGGTGCTTGGCATGCCGGGGCTCCTCGCGCCGGGCTTACTCGACGAAAATGCCGCCCACCGTGACGCACTGGTGATGCTGGGACTGACCCTGCTATTATTAGTGTTTAGTTTTAATTTCCGTGGGACACGACGAATCAACCGTGTCGAAGCAGTCCTGCTAGTGGGCTGCTACCTGGTTTATCAGTATTGGTTATTTGCCTAATGACATCACAACAACAATCTTCCTTTATCGAGTCGGCCAAGCGCGTTGTCAGCATCGAGCAAGCCGCGATAGCAGCCCTTGCGGAACGCTTTGATGAGCGTTTCATTCAAGCGTGTGAACTGCTGAAAAACTGTCAGGGTAAGGTCGTGGTCAGTGGCATGGGGAAATCCGGTCATGTGGGCAATAAAATCGCCGCTACCCTTGCCAGCACGGGCACCCCGGCCTTTTTTATGCACCCGGGCGAAGCGAACCACGGCGATCTGGGCATGCTTGGCTCAAACGATGTCCTGCTGGCCATTTCAAATTCCGGCGAAACCGGTGAACTGCTCAACCTGTTACCTGTGGTGAAGCGTCTCAATGTTCCGGTCATTGCCATGACAAACCGTACCGACAGCACCCTGGGCAAACATGCCGACGTGGTACTCGACATTGGCGTTGAACAGGAAGCCTGCACGCTGGGCCTGGCGCCAACCACCAGTACCACGGTGACCCTGGTGATGGGTGATGCCCTCGCGGTAGCCTTACTCGATGCCAATGGTTTTACCTCTGACGATTTCGCTCTGTCTCACCCCGGCGGCAGTCTGGGCCGCAAATTATTGCTCACGGTGGCCGACATAATGTTAAGCGGTGACGAAATTCCGTTGGTGCCGGAACAGGCAACCGTGTCTGAGGCCCTGCTGGAAATTTCCCGCAAGGGGCTGGGGCTTACCGGTATTACCGACCGTCAGCAAAAGCTATTGGGCGTGTTCACCGATGGCGATTTACGCCGATTGCTGGATGCCCGGGTAGATATTCATAACACCCGGATGGAAGAGGTAATGACCCGCGGCTGTAAAACCTCCCACGGCGAAGACCTCGCCGTTGAAGCACTTAATTTAATGGAACAATATAAAATCAGCGCACTGTTAGTCGTAGATGAAACCAATCAGCCGGTAGGTGCCTTTAACATGCACATGCTGTTAAAAGCGGGAGTATTGTAATGAGTACGGTAAAAACGCTGTATACTGATTTGCCTGAGGCGTTTTTCCAACAGCTTAAAGGCATCAGGCTGCTGGTTTGTGACGTGGATGGCGTGTTCTCTGACGGGCGCATTTATCTGGGTAATCAGGGCGAAGAATTAAAAGCGTTTCATACCCGCGACGGCTATGGCGTTAAGGCTCTGGTTAATGCTGGCATTGAAGTGGCGGTGATCACCGGCCGGCGTTCAGTTATTGTTAAGGACCGTATGACATCATTAAAGGTGTCGCATATTATTCAGGGTGAAGAAAACAAAGCCGACGCGCTGGCTGCTCTCATCACCTCATTAGGGCTTACCAAAGAACAGGTAGCTGCGATTGGCGATGATATGCCGGATACCGGTATGTTTAACCACAGCGCAGTTAACATTGCGGTACAGGATGCGCATCCTCAGGTGATTCAACAAGCCAACTGGATCACCACCCTGCCCGGTGGTTTCGGCGCGGTCAGAGAAGTGTGCGACACGCTGCTGCAGGCCAACGATGCGTTACAGGGTATTTTAGGGGCCAGTGTATGAATAAAGTAGGTTTAAGCATTGCCAGTCTGTTTATCCTGGCGTCATTGCTGTACCTGCCCGGCTATCTGGCCGAAGATCCGGTTGTCGCACCGGATCAGGATGTGCTGGCGATTACCCCCAGTTATAAAGCCCGCAACCTGACCACCACGTTATACAATGAACAGGGTCAGCGTGTGCACGAAGTGTTTTCGTCAACCATGGAAAACTACGAGCAACTGGGGTTCGTCCTGTTTTTAGCGCCCCAGTACACTATTTATCAGGAGTCTGGCGAACCGCCCTGGCAAGTAGTCGCCGACGAAGGCACGTTGTATGATAACAACATGATACAACTGGAAAATAACGTAGTGATTGTGAGTAAAAACCAGGCTGACTTTGTGCAGCGGGTAACCACAGATTACCTTGAGATAGATTTGGACCAACAAACCATGGTGTCTGACGCCAGGGTGGAAATTTCGGGGCCTGATTTCCTGATATTTAGTAACGGACTTCGCGCCAACCTATTGAATAAAACTTATGAGTTGAATCAACATGTGCAAACGACTTATTCCCCTGCTAACTAGTCTGACGCTGGCCATCTCGCCGGCGCTGGTACTGGCAGCCAAGTCAGATTTCAAGAAAGACATTGAAGTGTTTTCTGAATCACAGTTTCTGGATGGTAAGAATAAAAAGTCCATTCTGATTGATAACGTCCAGGTTACTCAGGGCACATTAAGCATTCAGGCCGACCGCGTTGAAGTTGAAGCAGGCGGCGGTAAAGGCAAAGAAATCTTTATTGCTACCGGTAAGCCTGCGGTATACAGCCAGACCTTAGACGATGGCCGTGTGGTTGAAGCCCGGGCATTCGAAATTCGTTATGAAGTGGCTAACCGCACGATTTCTTTATCCGGCGATGCTGAGTTAAACCAGAATACCAGTGTGGTAAAAGGCGAAACGATTGTTTACGACATGGACAAGGAACAACTGAAAGCCACCGGTGATGGCAGCGGCAGTGAAGATGGCCGGGTACGCACCGTTTTCAGTCTGGAAGACATTGAAGCCGTGCGCGACGAAAACAAGGCCAATGGCAGCGCAGACGACCAACAGGACAACCAAGACGAATGACCACCCTCACCGCCAAACACTTAGCCAAGTCGTATAAGTCCCGGCAGGTAGTTAGGGATGTCAGCGTTGAAGTTTCTGCCGGCCAGATTGTTGGCTTGCTCGGTCCCAATGGGGCCGGTAAAACCACCACCTTCTACATGATTGTGGGTCTGGTAGCACTGGATAAAGGCGATATCCGCATCGACGATATGGATTTAACCCGCCAGCCCATGCACGAGCGCGCCCGTAATGGCATTGGTTATTTACCTCAGGAAGCGTCTATTTTCAGAAAGTTAAGTGTTTTTGACAATATCATGGCAATATTGCAGACGCGCAAAGACTTAAATTCTGCCGAACAGCAAAATGAAGCCGATGCCCTACTTGATGAATTTAATATTAACCATATACGTAATAGTACCGGGATGAGTTTGTCGGGTGGTGAGCGGCGCCGGGTGGAAATTGCCAGGGCGCTGGCCGCTAATCCGAAATTTATTTTGCTTGATGAACCCTTTGCAGGAGTTGACCCAATTTCGGTTAATGATATAAAGAAGATCATACAACATCTTCGTGATCGTGGAATTGGTATTTTGATTACCGACCACAACGTCCGGGAAACCCTCGACGTCTGTGAGAAAGCCTACATTGTGAGTCAGGGTGAATTAATCGCTCAGGGCACCGCGGAACAGGTTTTAAGTAATCAAAAGGTCAAGGATGTATACC
>NZ_CAJXQY010000207.1 GCF_913058315.1 uncultured Alteromonas sp.
AGTATAGCCTGTTCACCGGCTTCATAACGGTCAAACAAGCAGGTTACCTTTGCAATTACTCACTTTTGTTCTCAGAATCCCCTTGCGCGCTTGGCATCGTAATAGCTCGTGAAGGCACGACCGTTGAGATAGCATGCTTGTAAACCATCTGACTCACTGTGTTCTTTAACAGGATAACAAACTGGTCGAATGACTCTACCTGCCCCTGGAGTTTAATACCGTTCACTAAATAAATAGAGACCGGAATCCGCTCCTTCCGTAATGCGTTTAAAAACGGGTCTTGTAATGATTGCCCTTTAGCCATCTCAGATCCTTAATTTTTATTATTAAACCGACAACTCAAAAAAATTGTCCCAGCGCTAATTAAATTTATATCACACTTGTTCAAACTAAAGTGTGACTTTTGCAGTAATTTTAGTCAAATTATCTTTAGCAAATGTGTCAAGCCAGGTTAAATCTGACCACCCTCGTAACCAGGTCAACTGCCTTTTCGCTAACTGCCTGGTTGCAATGATACCTTTATCCCGCATTTCTGCATAGCTTAACTCACCTTTAAGGTACTGCCATACCTGACGGTACCCCACTGCCCTGATTGCTGGCATGTCCTCGTGAAGGTCGCCGCGCTCGTACAACGCTTTAACTTCGTCCACCAATCCTTGCGCTAACATCAAATCAAACCTTTGTGCTATCCGATCATGTAACACGGCTCGCTCCTGTGGTGCAATCGCAAACTGGTCAATCTTGTACGGACAACGGTAAATTGCCTTTTCCTGCCAGTGGGTTAGTGATTTCCCCGAACTGCGATACACTTCCAGTGCCCTGGTCAGCCGCTGCGGATCATTAGGATGAATACGCCCGGCACTGACCGGATCCACCTTTTCCAGATCGGCATGTAAAGCCTGCCAGCCCCGATCTTCGGCTTCACCCATAATCGCTTCGCGAATCACTGGGTCAGACTTAGGTAGGGGCGAAATACCATTTATCAAGGCATTAAAATACATAATTGTCCCGCCAACTAATATGGGAAGGTTTCCCCTGGCGTGAATTTCGCTGATCAGGCGTGTGGTATCGGCCACAAAATCCGCCACCGAGTATGCCTCAGTGGGTTCGATAATATCGACCAGCCAGTGCGGCGCAACGGCCATTTCCTCTGGCGTCGGTTTGGCCGTACCAATATTCATATGTTTATACACCAGTGCCGAGTCGACACTGATTATCTCAGCCGGTACCTGACTGGCCAACGCCAGCGCCAATCCGGTCTTGCCGGATGCAGTGGGACCCATTATTGATACCACAGGGCCTGTTTGATTACTCATTGCTTGTTTTAATCCAGTGAATAAGCTTTTGCTGCGCCACATCGAGGCCGTTTTGTTCAAGTATGTCAGCTTGTGCCGAAACCGCCAGCTGATCAAACCACTGCCACAATGGTAACGCTTTAGTGTCCTGATTCTGCAAGGCCAGTGCCAGGCTTTCATGCAGAGCATCGACCTGTTGTGGAGAAGACTCTACCAGCGCAGGAAACAAGCCCGCCCAGGGTAACTGACGCAGGCCACCAGGCACTTTAAGCAAACGTGACTTGCCTCCGGCGGCGCTGATATCAAAGCCTTGTTCCGCCAAAAAGGCCGCACTGTCTGCTATCAGCGACTGACTCACCGCCACAGGCATCAGTAATGGCTGGGCTACACTCGCTTGCTGAAGCTTATGCGCTAACCAGGGGGTAATTAACTGGCGGCGCTCCAGCAACACACAATACTCATGCTGCACATACAGCCGTGCATCGGTTAATTGCACGAAGCGTGGCGCACTGTCATGGCTTTCTGAATGCTCTGCGGTTGGCGTCATCAGTTGCTGATAATGCGCCTGATACTGTCCGCTTACCCTGCTACCGGAAGGGGAGTAAGGCGCACCTCGCCCTGTAGCAGTACCCGATGCCCTAACCTGATGGGACGGCTCTGCCCCAGAGGTATGCTGCTCGTCGTTACGCTGCGCCAGCGGGCGGATGTAATCATGATTGGGTTGTAACGGCGACTCCGTGTGCATGACGTCCTGAACGTCGTCACTACTGCTTAGCGCATCACAGATAGCCTTGCAGATGAAGTCGTGTACCAGGCGGCTCTGTTGAAACCGAACTTCGTGTTTTGCCGGGTGTACATTGACATCAACTTCCCTGGGGTCAATAGTCAGATAAACCACGAAAGCCGGCTGCTCAGGCAAAGCCAGTACCGACTCATAGGCCTGACGCAGCGCATGCAGAATAAGTTTATCGCGCATGCCGCGGCCGTTAACAAAGCTGTACTGGCAGTCATTGCTGCTTCGCATCTGGCTGGCGTCTCCCAACCAGGCTTGCAGAGTGATGGCACCGTACTCACACTGTGTGTGAATAGCATGCTGCAAGAACGCCTGTCCGCAAACCTGCCCCACTCTTAAGGCTAGCTGGTCATCACCGACTGCCGCAAAGCGTTTGGTAATCTTACCGTTATGACGAAGCACAAAGGCAACGTCCGGGCGACTCAGCGCGATCCTTTTGATTACGTCTTCAATATGCTGATATTCGGTTTTTTCGGTGCGCAAAAATTTGCGCCGCGCCGGGGTATTATAAAAAATGTCTGCCACATCAATGGTGGTACCGTCGGGATGTGCCGCCGGATGGAGCGTAACCGCCATATCGCGGCCCTCACAGTTTGCCTGCCAGGCCTGCTCCTGGCCGGCCGGTTTTGAGGTTAGCGACAAACGGCTGACCGAGGAAATACTGGCCAGTGCCTCACCGCGAAACCCCAGTGACAATATTTGTTCAAGGTCGTCCAGCGTAGCGATTTTACTGGTCGCGTGCCGGGACAGTGCCAGCTCCAGCTCATCTTTGGCAATACCTGAGCCATTGTCCCGCAATTTAATACGCTTATGACCGCCTTTCTCGATATCAAGCTCAATGCGGGTGGCACCGGCGTCCAGACTGTTTTCAACCAGCTCCTTAACGACTGAAGCGGGGCGTTCCACCACTTCACCGGCAGCAATTTGGTTTGCCAGTCTGGGCGGCAAGAGTTTAATCGGCAAAGAAATTCCTGTTAACGTTTTGCTTAGGTGCTGGGAATAGTGAGTACCTGACCTATGCGGACCATGTCACTATTAAGGTTGTTAGCCGCTTTAATGCTGCTGACTTTCACATTATACCGTTGTGCAAGCAGCGATAAAGACTCGCCACTGCGTACTTTATGAGTGCGGGTTTCCGATTTAATAGAAGCCCATAATGTACCATCCGGCGGCGTTTGCCGGAAATAGCGTTTGGTTGCGCCTAGCAAAGCGTCAGCAAGCTGTTGACGGTACTTCGACCAGTTGAGGTTTTTCTCTTCCTGAGGATTCGAAATAAACCCCACCTCAACCAAAATAGACGGGATATCGGGCGCGGTGAGCACCGCAAAACTGGCTGCCTGTGGCGCACGCTTATGAAGTCGGGTTATGCCCTTTAATTCGCTAATCACCTTTTTACTCAGGTCGTAGCTGGTAGACATGGAGTGGTCCATCGACAACCCAAGAATGGTCTCAGCCAGATATCGCTCCGAGGCATTATCGGAAATGACCTCTGCGGCACCTCCCAGTAATTCTGAATGCCGTTCACTTTTTTCCAGCCAGCGTCCCAGCTCACTGTCGGCACGTCGCATCGACAATACCCACACCGAAGCACCACGCGGCTGGGGTTGACTGAAAGCGTCAGCATGAATTGAGATCAGCAAATCGGCCTTGTGTTTGCGGGCGACTTCCGGACGACCATTGGGCGAGATGTAATAATCGCCGCTACGAGTCATCACCGCACGCATGCCCACCTCGGCGTTAATCCGGCTTTCGAGCATTTTGGCAATGCTCAGCGTAATATTTTTTTCAAAACTGCCAGCGGGGCCAATTGAACCCGGGTCCTTACCGCCGTGCCCTGCATCAATCGCCACAATAATGTCACGATCGCGACTGGACTGATTCATGTCGAGCACCACTCCGGGCTCTCCGGAAGGGGCAGAATCGACCAAATCCACCACTAAGCGATGGCCTTTATCTTCGGCAGGGGGAATGGCAAACAGTGCAGTTTCGGCTTTACGATTGAGTTCCAGAACAATGCGGGTGGATCCGTCATCTTTGGGTGTGGAGTAGCGAACCCTTTTAAGTAATGACCCTTGTTTATCAATATCCAGCGGAGTATCGCTTTGCGTGGTGGCCAGGTCAATCACCAGCCTATCCGGGTTTCTCAACGTAAAATAGGTGAACTCAGGGACGCTTTTAAGATCAAAAACCACCCGCGTACTGCCTTCCGAAGGCCATACACGCATATTGTTTATATCGTTTGCGGCACTCACGTTAAAGGTAAGTAAGCACAAACTTATAATGAGTAGTAACTTGTCGCGCAACATACTTAGCCCTGGTCTTAAATTATATTTATCAGGCCGTAAACTCCCCCGAATGACGAATGGATCCAGCCCCTGGCTATATCC
>NZ_CAJXQY010000208.1 GCF_913058315.1 uncultured Alteromonas sp.
GTCAATACACTGCTGTTTGAGGTTGTAAAGATAATCAATCCGAATGGCATCGCTGATCCCCTGTTTTACCAGTATTTCGGTAATCGCTTGCGGGGTACCGGAGGCGCCAAGACAGTTTTGCCAGTCAAAACACAAAAATGCGTCAGCGGCCGGCTCTAAAAGCGCATCGGCGGCTTCTTTTGCGCGCTCAAAGTTAGCTTCGGAAAGCTCGCCATCCAGGAAATAACGCTCCATAAAGGTCACGCAACCCATGTCGAGACTGACCATATGAATCGGCTGCATATCGTTACCGATAATGATCTCGGTGCTGGCGCCGCCAATATCAATCACCAGGGAATTCCCCTGATTTGCCGAGGTGTAGGCTACGCCAAGGTAAATCTGCCGGGCTTCTTCTTCGCCGGGAATAACATCGAGCTGGTGCTGCAGGATCTTTTCCGCTTTATCGATGAAGCTTTGAGCATTTACCGCCAGGCGTAACGTGGCCGTAGCCACTACACGAATGTTAGAGGCCGGTATGTCCTGTAATCGTTCAGCAAACGTCTGCAGGCAATCCCAGCCTCGTTGCATGGCCTCTTCACTGAGGACCATGTCTTTGTCCAGACCAGCGGCAAGGCGTACCTTTTGCTTTATCTTACCGATAATTTGAACGCTGCCATTGGCAACGTGCACTACCACCATATGAAAACTGTTCGACCCGAGGTCTACGGCGGCATAGTATTCGCCGAGTGTCTCGGCGTCGAAATCGGTTTGTGGCTGCATAACGTTTACTGCGACATTAACTCTTTTTAGGCTGTGGGCGTTTGCCTGATCCATTACGACGTGTCGACGGGCGTCGATTCTGACGGCGTTGACGCGGTTTAGGCGCTTTTACGTCATCGAGCAGGGCATCCTGCACATACTCGGTCACCGGAATGGCGTGCTGAATATAGCTCTCAATACCGGGTAAATTTAACGCGTATTTCTCACAGGCGAAACTGATTGCCACACCGCTTTTACCCGCCCGGCCAGTCCGACCAATGCGGTGCACGTAATCTTCCGGATCGTCAGGTAAATCATAGTTGAATACGTGACTAACGGCTTCAATGTGCAGGCCTCGGGCGGCAACGTCCGTTGCAACCAGAATATCCAGTTTGCCACCGGTAAAGTCTTCTAAAATGCCCAGGCGTTTCTTCTGTGGTACATCGCCGCTTAACAGCCCGACCCGGTGCCCATCGGCTTCCAGCCAGTCGGCAACGCGTTCACAGCCATGTTTGGTGTTGGCAAAAACAATGGCTTTTTCCGGCCATTCTTCTTCCATCAGGGTTAACAGTAGCTTTATTTTATCGTCGTCAGACGGATAAAATAATTCTTCTGAAACGCGGCTGGCAGTCATCTGTTGCGCTTCCACCTGCACATGGGTCGGATTGTCCATATGCTCGTAGGCCAGCTCCTGAACCCGATAGCTCAAAGTCGCTGAAAACAGCATACTTAAACGTTCGGTGGCGGGCGGCATACGGCGGAATAAAAAGCGGATATCCTTAATGAAACCAAGGTCAAACATACGGTCAGCTTCATCAAGTACGGCGACCTGAATATCTTTCAGGGTGAACACGCCTTGCTTGTAATAGTCAAGAATGCGGCCCGTCGTACCAATAACGATATCTACCCCATCCTGCAAAGTTTCGCGTTGACTTTGATACCCTTCGCCCCCATAAATGAGTGCAAGTGAAAGCCCTGTATGCTTACTGAGCAGTTCAGCATCATTGTAAATTTGTACGGCAAGTTCCCGTGTAGGCGCCATGATAATAGCTTTAGGTCCGGCTTTCTCACCATCAGGTTTTTTATCCTGACTTAAAATGTGGTGGAAAGTTGCGACCAGAAATGCCATGGTTTTACCGGTTCCGGTTTGGGCCTGGCCAGCTATGTCATTACCTTCTAATAAAGGAGGTAAGCTTAGCGCCTGAATTGGTGTACAATGCGTATAATTTGCAGCATTTAAGGCATCAATGACTTTGGCATTGATGGGTAAATCGGAAAAATGTGTTTCGGTTAAATGAGTTGTTTGCATAGCTTATAGCTTATCAGTGCTTGCATTAAAAAACAGTTTCTATATAACACTTATGGTAGAGCTGAACAATTCAGCGACAGACCAATTACGGAGAAAAGAATGAGCGACAAAATTATCCAGTTGACTGACGATAAGTTCGAAGCAGATGTTATCAATGCTGAAGGTCCTGTGCTGGTTGACTTCTGGGCTGAATGGTGTGGCCCGTGTAAAATGATTGCCCCTATTCTGGAAGAGGTCGCAACCGACTTTGAAGGAAAGTTAACAGTTGGCAAGCTGAATGTCGATGAAAATAATGAAACTCCGCCGAAATACGGTATCCGTGGTATCCCTACGTTGCTGCTTTTTAAAGGCGGTAATGTTGCAGCTACCAAAGTAGGTGCACTGTCAAAAGCACAGCTGACTGAGTTTTTGAACGAAAACATCTGATACGCTGACTATCGGACTGAAAAAACCGGCTGAGGCCGGTTTTTTTGTTTTCAGCCCAAAACCACCTACTTCAGTAGGTGGTTATCATTCTAGGTAGGGCTTGGCCCGTATATATAAGTCAGCAAAGAAAGTTGTATATAGATTGCTGTCGGAGTCGCCGACCGCGACCAAAGGGTGTTGTGCGACCCGGTGACCGTGAACCACTCTGGACTCCCCGCAGCCCTTATCAGTGACAATGACAACACTGAAGAAGGGCACAATTGTTGTTCTTTCTTCGATTTGAGCCGGCTTGTAGGGGATTAACGCAAAGCCACCTTCTTTAGAAGGTGGATTCTTTACATCTGAAATACGCATTATTTGATCTCGGTTAATACCCTTGCTGCTCAGGTTGGTTAACCTTCGGCGCTATTTTAAACCGGTTACTTTAACGCCATGCAAAAACCTGAATTACTGTCACCCGCCGGGTCGATGAAAAACCTTAGATACGCACTTCATTATGGCGCCGATGCGGTTTATGCCGGTCAGCCCCGTTATTCATTACGAGTGCGCAATAACGAATTTACCCTGGCGAAATTGCAGGAAGCCAGAGATTACACCAGCGCGCATCACAAACAGTTTTACATCGTTAATAATATCGCGCCGCATAACAGTAAACTGAAAACCTTTGTAAAGGATCTTGCGCCAGTTGCCGCGTTGCAACCTGATGCCATGATCATGTCTGACCCGGGCATCATTATGCTAACCCGGGAGCATTACCCGGATTTACCAATTCATCTGTCAGTGCAGGCCAATGCGGTCAACTGGGCAGCGGTAAAATTCTGGCAACAGCAGGGGATTAAGCGGGTTATTCTGTCCCGCGAATTGGGCCTGAACGAAATAGAAGAAATTCGCCAGCAGTGTCCGGACATTGAACTGGAGGTATTCGTTCACGGTGCGTTGTGTATGGCATATTCCGGGCGCTGCTTATTATCCGGCTACATAAACAAGCGTGACCCCAATCAGGGGGCCTGTACCAACTCCTGCCGCTGGGAATACACCGCAGAACCGGCCAGTGATAACGACGTAGGCCAGTTTATTCCGTCCCGTGATGCCATTGAACCAACCCTGGGTAGGGGAACGCCAACCGATCAGGCGTTTTTACTGACCGAGCCACAGCGCCCGGATGAGCCCATGCCGGCGTTTGAAGATGAACATGGTACCTATATTATGAACTCGCGGGACCTGCGCGCTATTCAGCATGTTCAGCGTCTTGTCGGAATCGGCGTGGACTCGCTGAAAATTGAAGGACGCACCAAGTCGTTTTATTACTGCGCGCGCACCGCACAAGTTTATCGTAAAGCCATTGATGCGGCCTGCCGGGGAGAGGCTTTTGACGCCGATTGGTTCCTGGAATTGGAACATCTTGCCAACCGCGGCTACACAGATGGCTTCCTGCAGCGTCATAACCATGAAGATTATCAGCAGTATTCGCGGGGTAACTCCGCCAGTGACACGCGTCAATTAGTTGGTGAAGTGACTCACGGCGATAAAGACTGGTGGTATGTAGAAGTGAAAAACCGCTTCAGCGTGAATGACAAGCTGGAAGTGATGACGCCCGCCGGCAATACTGAAATTACCCTCGATACACTGCTTTCTCAGCAAGGCGAAGCGTTGTTGGTGGCGCCGGGCAGCGGTTATAAAGTGAAAGTGCCGGCAGTAGCCGGGTTTTCGCCGGACATGGCCATGTTGTTAAGATGCATTGAGCAGCCACAAGCCCTGCCGGCTTAGGCACACAGCGATGAGGTTCAGTGTTTCGCAATCTTTTTTTAACATTTGCAGGATTTAGTCTGGACGATAGTAAAATATGGTGCTACCTTTACTGAGTCTAGGCTTACCTAGCATCCTTACAAGCCCGCCTCCGGGCTCAAGCACTATTCTTATTAATTAACGAATTTCCCTAAAAGACGTTCAAGCACAAAGACCCACCAGTAT
>NZ_CAJXQY010000209.1 GCF_913058315.1 uncultured Alteromonas sp.
CTATTCAGTAACTTAAGCTATAATTTCTGCTGTTTTTGAACCCCGAAACTTGAGTATTAAATTCATATATTTATTTTTTTTATTACCATTAACACACTGACTCAGGCATTAGTTTATCTTAACTTGTACCTGAATCCGTGACTTCAGATTCAATAAATGTGTTCAAAACCCTGCAATAGCAAGGCTTCCAACGTTAAAATAGTCATCACTGTCCATTCACCCAATCAGTGATGTTACTACCATGCGTAAGTTCAAGCTTGTTCAGTCTAAAACCGAAGTGATCACACCTCATGGTGGTCTTGCTCTCATTGGTCATTGCATCAACCAAATGACATCACTTCATAAGACTTCTCGTGATGTCGCTAAACGCCATGGTATCGCTAATATCGATCTTATTCGTACGTATGTAGGACTCGTTTGCTTGGGCAAAAGTGACTTTGAAGCCGTCGAACAAGCCAGACATGATCCCTACTTCAAGGCCGCCATGGGTATCAAACAATCACCCTCATCCGCGCGATTACGTCAGCGCTTTGATGAAGATGTCGTTAATTTACTACCACTGTTAAGTTCGGCCAGTGTTGAGTTTTTACAGAATGCATCCATTCCACTAACAGAGCTCTCAACAGGGCATATTCCCTTGGATATGGACGTGTTCCCCATGGATAACAGTGACACTAAAAAGGAAGGTGTTTCCTACACTTACAAAGGGCATGATGGCTATGCGCCGATTGCTGCCTATTTGGGTCAGCAAGGGTGGTGCTTAGGTTGTGAGTTACGCCCTGGCAGCCAGCATGCTAATGCTGAGTTTATCAATGTACTTCAACGCGTGATTCCAAGAGCACGTCAGCTGACCGATCAGTCATTACTGATCCGACTGGATAGTGCACATGATGCGCTTGAAAACCGTGTTTTTCTGAACAACCAAAACGTCGACTTCCTGATTAAATGGAACCCACGAAAGCAGGATGTCTGGCAATGGTACGATGAAGCCTGTGCACATGCGAAGTGGCATCATCCACGACCCGGTAAAATGGAAGCCGTGTTCTCTCAACAGCTGGATGATGCGGCCAATACGCGTCGAGTGGTCAAAGTTACGGTGAGACACTCTGATGCCAAAGGTCAGTTGTTCTTGGAGCCTGAAATCAGCTTAGATGGCTGGTTGACCTCATTGTCTTCAGATGTGGCAGATGACGCCACGGTGATTAAACTCTACAAAGGGCATGCGCTGTGTGAACAGTTCCATAGCGAGTTCAAGACTGACTTGGATCTAGAGCGCCTGCCATCTGGGAAGTTCGCGACCAACGATCTGGTCATGGGCTTTGCCGTCATGGCTTATAACATCTTACGCTGGATCGGTTTACGCGGCTTAATGCAATCTGACTCACCTGTGCGGCACTCAGCGAAACGTCGCCGATTGAAAACCGTTATGCAAGAGTTGATGTATCTGGCCTGCCGACTCGTGAAGAGCGGTAGACAGCTGACACTTAAGTTTGGCTCTCATTGTCCAGGCTTTAGCGCATTCAATCGCGTGTATCACATTACCTGACATACTCGATATACCAAACATTCCTTGCATGGCTAGTAGCCAGGCCTCAGCATGCCAAATCGGTCAAAATTGTTTGAATTTTAACCAGAGAAAAATCCTTTAATAGGCAAAAATCAGTAGCCTGCAATGCAAGCGCACATCAGTACGAATAAAATCGATTGTTAAAGAGCGATAAAACAGTGACTGCTCCGATCTGTAATCTTAAGCAATACTCGTCACTGATTCAGGAGATAGCTTCCTCAGTTTGGAAATGGTAGTCAGCGTAATCGGACAACTCTTTCAGAATTTGCTCAATAGCCTGTTTGGAAACACCCTGCACATACTGCTGACCCAGCTTGTTCAGCAGGATCACCAAATTACGATGCTGATCATCAATAATCGCAATACCCGTCTCAAGTTGCGGGTTCCAGGGAAAGATTTCAAACGTGTTGTTTGCATCATCTGAAAGTGATGTCATGTGTAAAATAGCCTTATAGCCGAATTCAAACCTTTAAAAAGACATTGTATACCAGCCACCTATTCCCATATATCCATAAGGGATAAATACAGTAAATTTTTGCTATGGGAATTAACACCACAGGTTAATGAAACGTGACCCTGGCCTTTTCTTCCGGTAGATTAATGTCCCTGATACAGAGCCTTTTGCTTTGCAGGGAGACCTATCTGCGATGAAACCATCAAACTCGCTTGCCCATGCACCCGCTACACGGCGCAACAGAGAGCCGATCTTCAATGTCTTGCAGACATACCTTCCCGATCCGGCCAGGGTACTGGAAATAGCTTCAGGAACGGGCGAGCACGCGGTGTATCTGTCCTCAAATCTCTCACAGGTCGTTCACTGGCAACCCACCGATATAGATCCGACAGCCTTAAGCAGCATCGAAGCCAGGCGACAGAGTGACCACCATCCAAAGCTGTTTCCAGCCCGACTCCTGGATGTAACCGCTCCCACAGAAATGCCTCAGGGTGACTACAACACCCTGCTGGCGATCAACATGATCCATATTGCGCCCTGGCAAGCCGCCGAGGGGCTTATGAAATTAGCCCAAAATCTGCTCAGTAACGATGGCGTCCTCTTCCTCTATGGCCCTTTCTGGCAGGCCGATGTCAGCCCTGCCGAGAGCAACCTGGCATTTGATGCATCACTCCGCCAACGTAACCCGCTCTGGGGTATCCGCCATCTGGATGAGGTCACTCATCTGGCAAAAGAGCAAGGGCTGATACGACAAGCGGTAGTTCCCATGCCAGCTAACAATCTATCGGTGGTATTTCGGAAGGAGTGAGCAAGTACAGCAGCCGAACTGCTGTACCCGCCAGGCTGGCAATCCACTCTTTACAGGCTATCAACTCTGCAGATAGTGAACGACTCAATAGTCACTGACTTTCACTTTGAACAACCATGCATAGAGCGCTGGCACAAATAGCAAGGTAATCAGCGTACCCACAGCGACACCGCCAATCAGCACATAGGCCAAGGGTCCCCAGAACAGATCCAGAGCCAGCGGAATAAAAGCCAGCACCGCCGCCAGAGCGGTTAGTACCACCGGACGGGAACGCTGCACCGCCGCCTCAACCACAGCGGCACCCGCCTGCATACCAGAATCGAAGTTATCCTGCACCTGTTGCGCCAGTATCATGGTGTTGCGCATTAAAATACCACTTAAACCGATCAACCCCAGCAGCGCGGTAAAACCAAACGGCTGGTTAAACAACAGCAGTGCTGCCACCGCTCCTACCAACCCGAGTGGAGCCGTCGCAATCACCACAAACGTGCCGGTAAATGAGCGCATCTGCAGCATGATGAAAATCAGCATAAGCGCCAGCATAAGCGGTTGCAGCTTCTGGATGGAGCTATCCGCTTTGCCAGACTGTTCAACCGATCCACCTATATCGATACGATAGCCCGGTGGTAATTCAGCAAGCAGCGACTGCATGTCAGCCCAGATCGCATGGGTCACGTCAGGTGGCTGGGCTCCTTGTACATCGGCATGTACAGCCAGAAAGGGTTCACGGTTATAGCGTTTTATCACCGGATCTTCATAGCGGATACTCAACTCGCCCAACTGACTGAGCGCCACCTTGCGCCCATCCGCTGTCTTAAGCTCTAGCGCCTCGGGTAACAGCCCCCCTTCGCGTGCACTGCGCGCGATCACCTGTACGCTGCGAACATCCTGACGCACATCGGTGACATTAAAACCATTGAGTTGAAACGCCAGTTGCTGCGCAACCTCGGTCGGCGTCAGTCCCATTAACCGCAGACGGTCAGGGTCCATATCCAGATAGTAGGCGGGTGTACGCTCATCCCATTCCAGGTGCGGCATCACGGTATTGGGATGCGCCGCCATCAGATTACGCACCTCGTGAGCGATGGAACGCAAGACTTCAGTATCCGGGCCCAGCACGCGAAAGCTGACAGGCCAGATAACCGGCGGTCCAAATAGCAAACGGGTAACGCGTACCCGTGCTTCAGGAAACTCACCTGCCTCCAGGTGACGATTCATCTCCGCCATAATACGATCACGAGCACCGGCATCATGGCCTATGGCAATGATCTTGGCAAAGGCCGGATCAGGCTGTTCAGGGTTAGCCGAAATAAAGAATCGAGGCGCACCCGCACCGATATAGGATGACAGGCTTTTCACTTCGGGCAGCGTTTCCAATATGGCTTCGAGGCGTTTTACCGTGGCTTCTGTCGTGCCGATTGCACTGCCCTGCGGCAGGTTAATATCGATCAATACCTCTGGACGGTCTGAACCTGGAAAAAACTGCTTTTGTACCAGCGTTGCCATACCCACACCGCT
>NZ_CAJXQY010000210.1 GCF_913058315.1 uncultured Alteromonas sp.
ACCAGATATTCATGCCGGTTGCGGAGACCACAGTGAGCATCATACCCAATACAATATAGAGTACTTTTACCGGCATACCGATAAAGTCACCAAAATGAATTCGAAATACCGAATACAGGGTTTGCATGCCACCGTCGCCATCGGAGTACCCCGCTTTCCCCAGATAATTACCCGCCGAGTCATAGCGGTAGTTCTCTGAGTAAATCAGTCGCTCAGGGGTTTTAACGAAAAACTCGAGAAACTGCTGTGGCGTGTGCGGTTCATGTACGGTAAAGAACAGCAAGTTGCCCTCGGTATCTACCCGGGTGTTCAAATCTCGCATAGCAGCACCGATGTCAGGCGGGGCTATCTCCTGCACCAATTCAGGCTCCGGTGTAAACGCGCGATCGTAGACGGCCTGGGTATCACCGTCATAGAAAGCCTGGGCAATCAGTGTGACAAACACACCGGCCAGCCCAAAATACGCACCGGTAATCGCAATCATTAAATGGAAAGGCGTGCCCCACACACTCAAACGATTATGCAGGTCGATATTTTCTTTGAGGCGGTCACCACCATAACGAAACTTGAAAGCATCCTTAATAATTCGCGGATGGGCCATCAGCCCCGAAACGATAAGTGCACATAATAAAGCGCCGCAGGCACTGACCAGGATCATTCCAAAGGAATGAGGCAAGTGCAGATACAAATGCAAATCCACCAGCATTCGCGACCAGGTGACATTTTCCTGCTCAATCAGCGCCCCGCTGTCATCCACAAAATGAGCGCGATGGTCATCTTCCATCACCAGCCGCGGAATCCCTGTTCCGGGAAACACAAAATAGTAGTGATGGGTGTCATCACTGTATTGCTCGGTGAAGCGGGTATAAGCGCGTTCAACCTGCTCGATAGTGTAGTGAGTTGTCTCCGCAATGTTGGGTTGCTCCCAACGCTCAAACTCTTTGTGCAATACCGCGATAGTGCCGGATAGGCAAATCAGGAACATCACCGCGCTAACCACAAGTCCCAGCCAGGTATGTGATTGCAGCGACCGTTTGGCAAAGCTGCCCGCAGAAACCGATTTAGCCATGAGCGCCTCCTAATAACCACACGCCCGCCAGTGCTGCCGCGCCTACAGATAAAACAATGTGCAGCCACTTACGTGCTGACAGCGCATACCAGTAAGCCAGCAGGCCCCATAACACCGGCATCAACAGCACGCCCGTGGCCATTTGCTTGGGTTCCGACACCGGAAGCTGATAAACCAGCGCAATCATAATCAGCGCACAAATAAACATCTGCCCGGGTAAAACGTAAAGAATATGCCCGGTGTGACGGGCTATTTGACGAGGGGCCACCCGCCATTGATGCGGCGGCTTAACGCGCGCCCTCACCTCACGTTGCGGATTGGCTTCAGCCACGATTGCCACCCACACGGTCAGCGCAGGCAGACACAATCCAATTGTCAGGCCGTACTCAAGGCCCAGGGCGAAATACCAGGCATAAATACTGGCTGCCATAACTAGCCAGCCTAATACTGCATACAGTAACGAACGGTGGCGCCAGCCAAGATACACGCCACAAGCGGCCACGGTTGATACAATCAACGCTAGAAAACTTCCAAAAATCATAAACTTTACTTATTATTTTGACCGCGCGAAGCGGTCAGCTCCCAAGTGTTGTGTGATCCATAACCACACTGTTTGCGACTGTCAGGCTGATCCCACACCAAAACGCAAATAAGAATAATTTACATTTGCAAAAAGATCAATCGACCTAAAGCGATCTGTTTGTTGCTTACTGTCATATCAGTCAGTAAGGGAACGCCGCCATACAAGGAAATACCATGACATCCACTCACGCTTCTAAGATCAGGGTTACTCAGCTGTTACTGGCTTATGTCACTATGCTGCTGACTTTCGGTATTCTGGATGGTGTCTGGCTTGGTGTTGTGGCGAATCAGTGGTACTTCGGCAGTCTGTCTGGCCTGTTACGCGATGGCTTTATTACCTGGCCATGGCTGGTATTTTATATTGGCTACTGTGCAGCCAGCCTTTATCTGGCAGTACTGCCGGCCCGCCAAAGCGTGGCAAAGGCCTTTCTGAACGGCGCTGTGGTAGGTGCAACGGCCTACGGTGCCTATAACCTTACCAATTATTCCATTGTGGCTGACTGGCCGTTAGCTATTACGCTGATCGACTGGACCTGGGGCACCGTCGCCACCGCTTTGGTCAGTGCCAGCGGGACACTGGCACTAAAACTTAAGGATTAGGCCCGGCGCGGTCAGACAGGCTATAACTACCTGAATTCGTGATACACTATGTGGGTATTTCATTAAACAGGACACCCTATTCATGACTTGGATGCGTCGGGCTTTGCTTAACGTGTTTCGTCTTCCGGTTAAGTGGCTGGTTAAAACCAACAGTATTCCATCTGATGTTGAGAGTGAACTCGGCATCGATAAATCGCGCCCTATTATTTACCTGCTGCCGTCTGATTCGGTTACCGATCAACTTGCGCTGCAAATGTCGGCGCAGCGCTTGGGTCTGCCAAGCCCCGTTGAATCGGTGACGCTGGCAAATAAAACCTATCCGGGCAGCCTGTTTTTACGCCGCACCGAGGCACTGCTGCGTAAACGTAATCAGGACACCGATATCGAACCCGTTTTTACTGATCTGTTTCATCTGCATCGCGAACATACCGAGCTGGATGTACAGGTGGTGCCGGTATTTATTACCTGGGGCAGGGCTCCGGGCAAAGGCAAGCCGGGGCTGGCGGACCTGCTCACCCTGTCTGCGGCACCAAGCTGGCTGCGAAAATTCTTTATCGTGTTGTTTCTGGGTCGCGATACCTTTATTAGCTACAGTCAGGCGGTATCGTCGCGGGCAATGACCGACCAGCACAGCACCGATGAAAAGCTCGCCCATAAGCTGTCCCGGGTAGCCAGTACCCATTTTCATCGTAGACGCCAGGCCATGACCGGCCCGACACTGCTGGAACGCCAGGCACTGAACAATGCCGTGCTCGGCTCAGAAATGGTGCGCAATGCCATAGGCGAAGAAATGCGTGCGAAAAAGCTCAGTGCCGATGAAGCACGCCAGGTGGCCGCAGGCTACCTGACTGAAATTGCCGCTGACTACCGCGAAGGTCTGATCCGCTTTGGCGATCGCCTGCTAACCCGAATCTGGAATAAAATTTATAACGGCATCAGCGTCGGTCATGCTAACCGCATTCGTGAACTAGCCAATAACGGCCACGAGATCATCTACGTGCCCTGCCACCGCAGCCACATGGATTACCTGCTGCTCACCTACGTGATCTACCATGAAGGCCTGGTGACACCGCATATCGCAGCCGGTATTAACCTCAATTTCTGGCCGGTAGGCGGCATTTTCCGCCGTGGCGGGGCGTTTTTCCTGCGCCGCAGTTTTGCCGGAAACAAACTCTACACCGCCGTGTTCCGTGAGTACCTGGAGCTGTTATTTAAAAAAGGCTATGCCGTGAAGTATTACCCCGAAGGGGGGCGCAGCCGCACAGGGCGCTTGATCCCGCCGAAAACCGGCATGCTGGCCATGACTATTCAGGCCGCAATAAAAGGGGTAAACCGTCCAATCAGCCTGGTACCGGTTTATATCGGCTACGAAAATGTCATGGAAGTGAAAAGCTATTTAAGCGAGCTTAAAGGTGGTGCTAAGAAGAAAGAGTCTAACTGGCAGGTTTTCTCGGCCATTAAAAAGCTCAAGAACTACGGCCACGGCTTTGTAAATTTTGGCGAACCGCTACCGCTTAATCAGTTTCTCGACAACAAAGCCCCTAACTGGCGCGAGAGCCAGAGTCTGAATCCAGAGAAAAAGCCTGCCTGGTTAACGCCTACGGTTAACGGCCTGGCCAACGAGTTAATGACCCGGGTTAACAGTGCGGCTGCGATTAACGGCATGGCCCTCACCGCACTGTGTCTGCTGGCGTCGAAAACCCAGACCATGAGTAAAACGGAACTGGCCCAGGCGATGCGCGACTACCTTGCCCTGTTTGAGCTGGCTCCGTACAGTGCTAATGCCACCCTGCCTAAAGAAGATGCCAACGCGCTACTCGATCACACCTTATCGTTAAAACGATTACAGGTAACCGAAGACAACTACGGCACGCTGATCAGTCCGATGGCGGATAACGCGGTGTTTTTAACCTACTACCGCAATAATATTATTCACCTGTTCGCCCTGCCGGGCATTGTCATGACGGCCATTTTTGCCCATGGCAAGCTGGAGAAAACCAACATTCTGCAGCTAGTTGCAGCGCTTTACCCACTGCTGCAGCGCGAGCTCTTCTTGCACTTGTCGCAGGATGAGGCGCTGGCCTACACC
>NZ_CAJXQY010000211.1 GCF_913058315.1 uncultured Alteromonas sp.
GTCCTATACCTATCATAATCAACCGGAAGGCGTGTATAAAAAGTTAGTGGTGGATGCCAACAAATCCCTGGTGCTGGGTGCGGTGCTCATCGGTGATACCAGCGATTACGACACATTGTTGCAGTATGCGCTTAACAGTATTGCTTTACCGGACAGTCCTGAATCGTTGATCCTGCCGTCGGCAGGCGAAAAGCCATTGCTGGGTGCCGATGCACTGGGCGACACGGCTACCATTTGTTCGTGCCACAACGTTTCTAAAGGTGACATTGTAGGAGCTATAGACAGCGGTTGCTGCTCTGTGGGCGATGTGAAATCGAATACCAGAGCCGCTACCGGTTGTGGTGGTTGTGCAGCATTACTGAAAAACGTCGTCGACAGCGAACTGGAAAAACGCGGCGTAGAAGTGTCCAAAGCCCTTTGTGAGCACTTTAACTACTCTCGTCAGGAGCTCTATCATCTCATCCAGGTCGGTAAGATCCAAAGCTTCGAAGAGCTGTTGGAAAAACACGGCAAGGGCTTAGGGTGTGATATTTGTAAACCGGCTGCCGGATCGATTTTTGCCTCGGTATGGAACGATTACATTCTGGCAAAAGCACATCAGCCGCTGCAGGACACCAATGATACCTATCTGGGTAATATGCAGAAAGACGGTACCTATTCCATTGTGCCACGGGTGGCCGGCGGTGAAATTACCCCCGACAAACTCATTCTGCTTGGCGATGTGGCTAAACGGTACAATCTTTACACTAAAATTACCGGTGGCCAGCGTATCGACCTGTTTGGTGCCCGCGTAGACCAGCTTCCGGCTATCTGGGAAGAGCTGGTGGCCGGCGGGTTTGAAACCGGGCATGCCTATGCCAAGGCACTGCGTACCGTTAAGTCCTGTGTAGGCAGTACCTGGTGTCGTTATGGCGTGCAGGACTCCGTTGGTCAGGCCATTGATTTAGAAAATCGCTACAAAGGCCTGCGCGCCCCGCACAAAATCAAATTTGCTGTCTCCGGTTGTACCCGTGAATGCGCTGAAGCGCAGGGTAAGGACATAGGTATTATCGCCACCGAAAACGGCTGGAACCTCTACGTATGCGGAAACGGCGGGATGAAACCGCGCCACGCCGATTTATTCGCTACCGATCTGGATGATGCCACGCTGGTCAAATACATCGACCGTGTGCTGATGTTCTATACAAAAACGGCAGACCGTTTACAACGCACATCGGTGTGGATGGAAAACCTCGAGGGTGGACTGGAGTATCTTAAATCCGTGGTGATTGACGATTCGCTGGGCATTTGTGACGAGCTTGAAGCGCAGATGCAGCATATCGCCGATACCTATCAGTGCGAGTGGAAAACCACCGTTGAATCACCTGAAGCATTAAAACGTTTTCGTCAGTTCGTTAACAGTGATGAGTCGGATACCAATATCCAGTTTGTGACTGAGCGCGAGCAGATTCGTCCGGCCACCAAGGCCGAAAAATTTTCGGCTGGTAAAGCCATTCCCGTAGAACTCGTTTAGGAGAATTATCATGCAGGCTCAGGCTAATATTATTGCTCAATGGCATGATGTGTGTCATGTGGATGACCTGGTCACTAACAGTGGTGTGTGTGCGCTTATCGGCGATGTGCAGGTAGCGATTTTCAGTGTACAGCTCGACGGCGAGGAGAACCTCTATGCTATCAGCAACTGGGATCCCATTGGTGAGGCCAATGTGCTGTCTCGCGGTATCGTCGGCACGCTGACCGATAAAATTGTTGTGGCGTCACCGCTTTATAAAGAGCACTACGATCTGGCTACGGGAACGTGCCTGGAACGCGATGATATCAGCGTTAACACCTATCCGGTGCGCGTTGAACACGAGCGCGTGTTAATCGAACTTTAATGACGGGTGATGAGATGAATGCCATGCTGCCGCAAACAACCACTAAACACCAACCAGCCAATAAACTGGTTCAAACCACTTGTCCATACTGCGGTGTGGGTTGTGGTGTGGATGTGGTGCAAAGCGGCGGCATGACAGGCAGTCTCAGCGAGCTGAAAGGGTCCGCTGAACATCCGGCCAACTTTGGGCGCCTGTGTATCAAGGGCACCCATCTGCTGGAAACCCTGGACGGCAATAAGCGTTTACTCAAACCGGTGGTGTTTGGCCAGCCGGCCAGCTGGGATGAAGCGACGTCGATCATTGCGGCCAGAATGAAAAGTATTGTTGAGCAACATGGCCCGGATGCCGTAGCGATTTATGGCTCAGGTCAGTTGCTTACCGAAGATTACTACGTGGCCAATAAGCTGATGAAAGGCTTTCTTGGTACTGCGAATATCGATACTAACTCGCGGCTATGTATGTCTTCTGCGGTGGTGGCCCACAAACGGGCCTTTGGCGAAGACATTGTACCGTGTAATTACGAAGACCTTGAGCATACCGATCTACTGATCCTGACCGGCAGCAACGCGGCCTGGACGCACCCGGTATTATTCCAGCGCATCGAACGGGCTAAACTGCGTAATCCGGACATGAAAGTAGTGGTAGTGGATCCCAGACAAACCGACAGCTGTTCACTGGCCGATTTACATGTGGCGCTTAAGCCAGGCACCGATGCCGTATTGTTTTGTGGCTTGCTGAATTATCTTGCCCATCACAATTCCCTGGACGATACGTTTATCCAGAATTCAACCAATGGCTTTGCCGAGGCGTTGGCTGAAGCGTCAGCGTGGACGGTGGCGAAGGTTGCTGAAACCTGTGATGTACCGGTTGCTGAAATAGAGCTGTTGTTTAATTGGTTTGCGAGCTTGCCCCGGGTTATTACGTTTTTCTCTATGGGCATTAATCAGTCAACCAGTGGTGTGGATAAAGGCAATGCCATTATCAACTGCCACTTAGCCTCGGGCAAAATCGGCAAAGAGGGCAGTGGGCCGTTTTCGATTACCGGTCAGCCCAATGCTATGGGAGGGCGTGAGGTGGGTGGTTTATCCAATATGCTGGCCGCGCATATGGATATCGATAACCCTCAGCACCATGCAACGGTCAAAGAATTCTGGCAGGCGCCGAATCTCATCACTAAGCCCGGTTTACGGGCGGTGGATATGTTTCAGGCGGCGGCCGATGGCAAAGTGAAATGCCTCTGGATCATGGCGACCAACCCGGTAGCCAGTATGCCAAACCGGGCCTTAGTGGAAGCCGCGCTAAAAAACTGTGAGCTGGTCATCGTGTCAGACACGGCTGCACAAACTGACACCCTCAATTATGCTCACATCGCTTTACCAGCAACGGGTTGGTCAGAGAAAAACGGTACCGTGACTAATTCTGAGCGTCGAATCTCCCGTCAGCGCGGATTGGTTGAACCCATGGGGGAAGCCAAACACGACTGGGAAATAGTGTCGATGGTAGGCCGGGCAATGGGCTTTGAAGAGGCTTTTGCCTATCAGCATCCGGCCGAGATTTTTGCCGAGCATTGTGCGCTGACCGCAGCGAACAACAACGGCACTCGTGCGCTGGATTTAGGCCCGTTGGCCGACTTAAGCATCGCACAATACGATAGTCTGCGCCCGCAGCAATGGCCCCTGAGTAACACCCACCGTATTGGGACAGCGCGGCTGTTTGCTGACGGGTCTTTTTACACGCCTAACGGCAAAGCTAATTTTGTGGCCATCACGCCACGTTTACCTGAGCAGCAAACCAGCGCCGAATATCCTTTCGTATTAAACACCGGTCGGGTGCGTGACCAGTGGCACACCATGACTCGTACTGGTAATGCGCCGCGCTTACTTAAACATATCGACCGGCCCTGGTTAAGTATTCATCCTGTGGATGCACAAGCCCTTGACGTTAAAGACGGTGATCTGATCAAAGCTCAAGCCGCCTGTGCTGGTGATATAGACGTCATTTTGCCGGTGAAAATTGATGATAAACAGCGTCGTGGCGAGGTGTTCGCGCCGTTTCACTGGTCTGCTACCTGGGGTTCTCATGCCCGGGTTGGCGCGCTGCTGAACGGTGCAAACGATGCACTATCTGGTCAGCCAGAATTAAAACACGGCGCCATTAAATTAAGCCCGGTGGAGATGCAGAGCTATGGCGTAATCTTTGGTGATGAGATACTGGTACAGCGTTTACAAACGGCGGCTTATTATTTTCTGAAGATGCCAACGCCGGTGGCACAAAGCATAGATGTGGCTGATCCGCGTACACCACAGGAAATGCTCAGCGAAATCCTGCCGTGCTTACCGCGAGATGCGCAGTGGGCTACCAAGCAAGGCCCTGAACAGTTAAGTGTTGTAGTTACCCACAAAGAAAAGCTCATTCTCGCCGTGCTAATTAACCACCGGCCAAACGATATACC
>NZ_CAJXQY010000212.1 GCF_913058315.1 uncultured Alteromonas sp.
AATGCGGTAAGTATTTGCAAGTCTAATCCAATACACCTTCTCGACACCTCTATTGTCAGTATCCGCATCTTTTATCTTCCGTTTTATCGTTGCCGTTGAGTTACCACAGTAAATGAACAACTGCGTTTGGCAACAAAGGAATAGCTAAAAATAAATCTATGGATGAGCCTTACTGGCGTATGAGACTGTTCACTTTTACGTAACCGTTCACCAGGGCCCTATTGACAGCTAAAAATATTTATTTTCAGTGATCTCTTGGATCCTATTGATTGATCCCGCCAGTCTGTCAAAGTCGTTCTTATGCCACGTAAAAAGCAATCCCCAAAGCCACCCGTTGCAACGAATCTTGATGACGCTAATGAGCTCATTAGTAAACTCTGGGACAGGCTAAATGACCTCGAAGACCGACTGAATCAAAACAGTCGTAACTCGTCGCGCCCGCCATCGTCTAATGGGCCGGGGGCGTCCTCTTCTGCGCCAGCTAAAAAGCCGACAGGCCGTAAGCGCGGTGCACAATCTGGTCATAAAGGTAGCAAGCGGATGTTAGCCGAGAGCGTTGATGAAACCCTGACGTACTATCCCGACGATACTTGTGCTTGCGGTGGTGACATTGCTATCAATGATTCCCCTTATCGTCGGCATCAGGTATTTGATATTCCCAGCCAGGCATTCTCTGTAGTCGAACATCAGTTGCATCAGGGCCAGATGGGAAATAACCTGCTAGCCTATGTGGCAATGCAGTCGGGGCAGTTTCACCAGAGTATCAGTAAAATCCAGCAGCAGCTCGAACAGAACTTCGGTTTATCGTTCAGTCGCGGTGCTATCTCTGAAGCGCAGGGCCGGGTTAGTTCAGTACTGACGCCTGCCTATCAGGATATTAAAGAGACTATGCATAATGAGGCAGTGGTTCATTGTGATGAAACCCGTCATCAGCGGGGCAATGAAAACCGCTGGATGTGGCAAGTATGCACAGCTGAATTGTCTTGCTTTATGACACACTTCTCTCGCGGAGCCTGGGCAGCGAAGAAATTACTGGGCGATAATCCAGAAAACATTGTTGTGACTGACCAGTATGCCGGTTATCACTATATTGATGCTGACCATCGTCAATTATGTTGGGCGCATATCTTAAGAAATATGAATGCGCTGGCGGAAAGCTGGGGCACGAATAAAATCTACGGTACAGTATTGGTCAGGCTCATCCGCCTGTTGTTCCGGCTGCAACACCGGTATGAAAGTAACAAGCTAAGTGAACAGCGATACCGGGACCGGATGGAAAAACTCCGCATCGCCTGGCGAGAGCAACTTGAACTGGCATCAAGACGCTGTGTGACTCCCCGCTATCAGAACCGGTGTAAGCTGCTGCTAAAACACGATGACATGTGCTGGGTATTCCTCAGTCACGATGGCGTCCCCCTCACTAACAATGAAGCCGAGCGTTCATTACGAAGCTATGTGCTGTGGCGAAAAGGCAGCTATGGCGTGTGGTCACATCGGGGCGAACTGTTCAGACAACGTATACTCACCATCGTAGAAACCTGCCGAAAACAAAAGTTGAATCCTCTGAAATGGATCCGGGCAATACTTGCTGCGACGCTGAATAAAACCACCTATCCTCTGCTCAACGACTTTAAAGCTGCCTGTCAATAGGGCCCTGGTGAACGGTTACCTGGTGAACGGTTACTTGAAAATGTCGAATGTTAAAAAAATGTATGTGTCTGATTATTTTACATATTCGATTTCAACTGACCTGCTTCATCCATTACAACTACTATAAGTAACTGTAATAAAATAGGTTTTATTTTTTGGTATCTTATTTGCAGCGTGCTCATTAAAGGCAATGGCAGTTAGCAAATTAGCCTTGTAACTATACCAGGCAATAAAGAAATACGTCTTTACTGTTTGAAACGCACACAAGAGTTAAGGGACTCCACTCATGAAAAAGTATTTAATAGCATTATCTACTCTGTTGTTTTCATTAAGTTCTAATGCAGCATTTGTAACACTTCCTGATGGAGTGACCCCATCAACTGATTTATCGGTTGAAATTCAGGGTACTGCGGTCGATTATGGCTTTAGTGTTGATGACGATGTATTTGCAACCGTTCAATTTCAGTTGATTGCGCTTGATGAAGCAACCGACGACTGGAATAACGATGGTTTATTGACTGTTCAATTTGGTTATCTGAATTCTGTTGGTGGATTTTTAGGTTACGATCCGCTTGGTTACTCTGTAACCTGGAACGATATCGTTGCCGCTCAGGCAGTTGCTACTGCAACACAGGAGCTAGTATTTTCAAGCTTCTTTCAGGGCTTCGTAAGCGGCCCATACGAGACAAGTTTCTCTCTTGAAAATGATGCCGGCGACTACTATGCATTTGCTGTGTTAGAAGGCCAGGCTTACGTTGGCGACGCACAGATTTATGCGATCGATTTAGAAGTTGCTCCAGTTGAACCACCACCTCCAGGTGTTCCAGCTCCAGCTAGCTTAGGCATCTTGGCACTAGGTATGCTAGGATTAGTAGGCGGTCGCAAGCTTCGTAAGTAATTTTACAGATTCAAGGAAACGAATTATGAAAAAAATATTAGCAGTAGTTGTAGGCTCTCTACTCTGCAGCTCAGCGTTTTCGTTAACGCTGGACTCGGCAAAAGAGCAATTACAATCTAACAGCACATTAGTTTCTTTGAGTGCGTTAGACAAAAATGACGTAGCGGTTTATGCAAAGTCATTAGTTGAGGCAATTGAAAATTCTGATGATCAGCAAGCATTTGTTGCTAGCTTGTTTGAAAATAATCCAGAACAAGCTAACGTCGTTTATCAGGCCGCTGTAAGTGCGGGATTATCGGAAGATTCATTGGTAGCAAGTGCGCTGGGTTTAGGTATCGATCCTACCCAAATGCTTGAACCAACAGCGTTTGGATTTACTCTGCCTCCCATTACGAGTAACCCACCACCACCACCACCACCACCGGTTCCACCGACCGGCGGCGGTTCAGGCGGCGGCGGTGTTTCAATCTCTAATAACTAAAATTCAGGCCCGTTGAGGGCCTGTTTTGTTTTACTTGCAAGAACATCCTGATATGACTGCGAATAGTGTTTTTAAGCTAAGTTTTTATTTATTGTTATTCACTCTTTTTATTCTTCCGTTACCCATTGGTTCTAACAGGCCCTGGGCGTGGAGCATATTTGAGATACTCATCGCAGTAACATCTTTGCTTACAGTAATATCTACTTCTCCTAAAACACTGTACGCACCATTTAAGCACATTCTCCCAATATTGGTGCCTATACTCCTGTTGCAGGTTTGGACAATTGCTCAAATTTTACATCTGAATGGTGGTTCGATTAGTAATGATATTAATCAATCTGAAATATCACTGCTAAAGGGGCTTAGCTATCTTTTGTTTATTGCTTGCTGTGCATGGCATTTAACCGATAAAAATAAAGTAACTACTTTTTGTTATACATTAATAAGCGCTGCGGTATTCCAGGCGCTATACGCTACCTATTTACAATACTCGGGAGAGTCCCACTCTCCGGTATTCGGTATGCAATTATTAAACAGAGCGACTGGTAGTTTTGTGTACCAAAATCACCTAGCTAATTATTTGCTTATTGGTGTTTCTTTAACAATAGGCTTTTTGATCAGCCAACTTACTCGTAAGAACAAGTCAGCCAACTTAAAGCGCCAGTTAATGTCTGTTTTTGATGCGCTTCTTAGCAGCAAATGGCTGATTCGTGTCAGCATTATTTGTATAGTTGTTGCGTTAATATTAACGCGCTCACGTATGGGTAATGCAGCTTTCTTTGTTAGCCTGGTAGCCACTTCACTTTTAGCCTTGTGGTTAATGAAGCACCCTCCAAGAGTATTAAAGTGGTTGGTGCTAAGTTTTATTGTGCTTGATATTGCAATAGTGGGTGCGCTGTTCGGCATAGAGAAAGTAAAAGAACGTGTTGACTCTACGTCTTTCCAAAGTGAAACGCGCGATGATGTAGTAGCCCTATCTATCCCACTAATACAGGACGAATGGCTTACCGGAACCGGAGCTGGCACATTCTATACAGCTTTTCCGCAGGTAC
>NZ_CAJXQY010000213.1 GCF_913058315.1 uncultured Alteromonas sp.
GTCATAGAGTGACTGAGCAACTGGTGTTTTACCAACTATTCCGACAATACCACACATGTAGGTTACCTATTTAAGCGGGAGTTAAAAAACTGGAGCTGTCTTTTACGTAACTAAAAAACCACTCAATGATCATTGCAAATTCCGGCACCAGTACCGATTCATCCCACCACTCGGATGAGGCTGAAGGAGTAAACGTATCCAGGAAAAATAATAGCGCACTTACAATAAGAATGCCGCGCAATGCGCCGAAAACAGCGCCGAGCGCTCTGTCTGTACCCGATAAGCCGGTGGCCTGAACCAGTTGGCTAATGGTGTAGTTTAACAAAGCCCCTAACAAAAGAGTTGCCACAAAGAGAGCGGCGATGGCAGCGCCGTTACGGATAAGTTCGTCACTGATGCGCGTGAAGTAGACGGCCAGATCGGCGTAAAACTGGCTGGCAACGAACATGGCGGTAAACCACACTGCCAGTGAAATAGCTTCTTTAACAAAGCCACGCACCAGACTAATTAGCGTGGAGAGCGCTATCACACCTATAATCGTGTAATCCAGCCAATTCATTTGAAGATTCTTACCCGTCCTGTTAACGATGTGTTGGGCTAGCCCCTATGTTTACTATAGAGTTTTACACAACACCATCGCGTCAAATTCGCGCGCATTCTACCAGAAGTCTGCCTGATTACCAGTGCCGAAATTTTATCCAGTCACCGGCTGTCAACAATTCTGTCCTGCGTACGCCTGTTGGTTTAGTTGTTTACACTGAAGCGGGTTACTTTACCTCGTAAGCCGGTCAGCTCCTGAAGGTGAGATAAGGCACCATCCAGTTCGCGCTTGTTCAAATTTGGTCCGACAAACACTTTGGTTAACGAACCGGAACTGGTTTCTATGGGCCGGCTAAACGCTCTGTATCCGGCGTTTTCCAGTTTATCCAATAATTGCTTTACGTTTTTCTGATGCCTGAAGCTGCCCAGTTGGATCACCCAGCTGTTATTTTGCTCTGATTCTTGCGGTGCTTCTACTACGGTTTGGCGCGCCAGGTCATCATTGGGCGAGTTATTCACCTGTGCCGTGGCATCACTGTTGGTATCGGTTGCTGGTTCAGAGGCGGCTTCGGGTTCATCAAGCGCCCTTTCATTAACAATTTCAACCGGTCGCTGTGCTGATGCAACAACCCTTTCATCGGGAAACGGCTCGGGATTAACAATCGGCTTTTTTGCTGGTGCCGCCGGAACATTAACAAACACGTCCCCATTGCTGGATTTTTTGCCGTCCAGCATGTCTGGTAATATGATTACTGCTATTGCTACCAAAATAACAGTGCCTACCAACCTGTTCTTTAACGCTGCCGCCACTACCTGTGATCCTGTTATGAGTTTTGTGTATTGTGCGGTAACGCCAGAATATCTGCAACTGTATGAAAGGAACCAACGACCAATATCAGGTCTTGCGTCTGAGCATTCTTGCGGGCTTGCTCATAGGCTTCGGTCACTTCCACAAACAAATAGCGCTGAGAATGTTCCACGGCATCTGCCAGCTTTTCGGAAGACAGACCACGAGGGCCGTGTGTGGCAGCCAGATACCAGTGCGGCGTAAAACGCTTAAAAGGCGCCAGAGAAGCTGCCGGCGCTTTATCATTGAGCATTGCCACCACAATATGTAATTGCGCAAAGTCTTTGCCGTCGAGCCATTCTGCCAACGATTCTGTGGCCTGCGGGTTATGCCCCACATCCAGATAAGTAGCTGGCTGCCGCGCTATTAACTGACGTCGTCCGGGCAACTCTGTACTGGCTACAGCCTGCTGTACTTTATCATCGCCTGGCGTGAAGCCTGCGTGTTTAAGTACTGCCAGCGCGGTGGCGACGTTGTTCAGAGGAATAGCGGTATCCGCCAGCGTCAATGCCTGCTCGCCCGCAGTAAACTTAACAGAGCCGTCAGCGCGGCGCGTAATGGTAAAATCATCATCACGCCACCAGGCATCGGCTTGCAAACGATGTACAGCTTCAAGTAACGTTTGCGGTGGTTCAGGTTCGCCGATAACGACTTTGCCGCCAGCGCGAATGATGCCGGCTTTTTCCAGAGCAATTTTTTCTCGTGTATCGCCCAGCCAGTCCTGATGGTCCAAACCAATGCTGGTGATCACTGCACAATCCGGAGCAATTATATTCGTCGCATCAAGGCGACCGCCTAAGCCTACTTCAAGTATCACAACATCCAGTTCTGCGGCCATCAGCATAAGCATTGCAGCCAGAGTACCAAACTCAAAATAAGTTAAACTAATTTCACCACGCGCTTGCTCAACCTGTTCGAAGGCTGCGCAAAAAGCGGATTCTGACGGTAACGCACCGTTAATACGAACCCGTTCACGGTAGTCGAGTAAATGTGGTGAACTGTAAACCCCCACTGACTGGCCATCAAGCAGTAAGGTGTTTTCGATGAGTGCAGAAGTTGTGCCCTTACCATTGGTGCCACCAACGGTAATAACCCGGGAGTTAAAGCTAATGTTGAGTCGTTGCGCAACATCATTAACCCGTTCCAGCCCCATATCAATGGCACTGGGGTGAATGGACTCAAGGTACTCGAGCCATTGCGGAAGTGTTTTTCTCATAAGAAATAAAAAGCCCTGAATTAATCAGGGCGATGCAATTTAGTCAGTACGCTATGCATTTTGTCTCGCATCTCGCGGCGATCAACAATCATATCGATAGCGCCTTTTTCGAGCAGGAATTCACTACGCTGAAAACCTTCAGGTAACTTTTCACGTACAGTCTGCTCAATAACCCGGGGGCCGGCAAAACCAATTAGCGCTTTCGGTTCGGCCACATTAATATCACCTAACATGGCTAAGCTGGCTGAAACACCGCCCATAGTAGGGTCTGTCATCACTGAAATGTACGGTAAGCCTTTTTCACTCAGCTTGGCCAGGGCCGCAGACGTTTTGGCCATTTGCATTAACGACAGCAGCGCTTCCTGCATCCGCGCACCGCCACTGGCAGAGAAACAAACTAACGGGCAATTGGCCGCTATCGCAGCATTCACGGCCGCCACAAAACGGGCGCCTACTACAGAGGCCATCGATCCGCCCATGAAAGCAAATTCAAAGCTGGCCACAACAATTGGCATGCCTTTCAGCTTGCCTTGCATAACAATTAAGGCATCTTTTTCATTGGTCGATTTTTGGGCCGCGGTAATGCGGTCTTTATAACGCTTGGAATCTTTAAATCTCAGCACGTCCTGAGGCTCAAGATCACCGGCTAATTCCTGTCGGTCACCGGCATCAAGGAAGGCATCCAGGCGACGACGGGCGCCAATGCGCATGTGATTATCGCACTTCGGACAAACTTCCAGTTGCTTCTCAAGATCCTGCTTGTACAGCACGGCCTGACAACCATTACATTTAGTCCAAATACCTTCAGGTACGTTACCTTTAGTGGAAGTTTGTGTCTTCGGAAGTATTTTTTGTATCCAGCTCATGCCAGAGATGTCCTTTTAGCTAACCTGTTACGCCCGGCTTTTTATACTTGTTCGTGCCCGGTACAGGATGATGAAATAATAAACGATGGATTATATCCGCATATGGCGACATATTAGAGCATATTCAACGCAATAGCGAAAAATAAAACTGGTCTAAGAAGTACGAATATTTATACGTATAAAGGCTTTTATTGCCAATGCCTGATAGGTTTTGGTGTTAATTTCAACAACCTGCCCCCGGCATCGGGTACCCGGTTAATTATCAGGCAGAAACAATGGGCCGAGCACCGCGTGCGGTAAACCAAAGGCAGCAGGATAATCCACATCCACCAGATATAACCCGTTAGGCTTAGCCGTGGCGGCTGCCAGCGTGCGGTCTTTCCCGGCCAGCAGGGTAGCAATCCAGTCGAGCGGCTGATGGCCACTGCCTATCTCTACCAGTGACCCCACAATATTACGTACC
>NZ_CAJXQY010000214.1 GCF_913058315.1 uncultured Alteromonas sp.
GTGGTGATCAGAGCGATAACATCACCAGTCTGAAAGGCGGTCTGAGCTATATTATTAATGATGCCTGGCAGGCCTATGTGAATGTAGGCCAGTCTTTTCATTCCAACGATGCCCGGGGCGCGGTTATCAGTATCGACCCTGCCACCGGCGAGGCGGCTGAACCGGTTGACCTGCTGGTTAGAGGCGAAGGTGGCGAAGTTGGCTTAAGGGTAGCGCGCTATCGCTACTACAACGCGTCACTGTCCTTATGGTACCTGGAAAACGACTCTGAGCTGTTGTTTGTTGGTGACGCGGGTAATACTGAAGCCAGCCGCGCATCCCGTCGCTGGGGCGTGGAATTTTCCGCCTATTACTGGTTTACATCTAACCTGACCACTGATCTGGAATTTGCCTGGACCGATTCGAAATACCGCGAGAATGACCCCGGCGAAGGTAACTACATAGAAGGTTCATTACCGGTAGTGGCCAGTGTTGGCCTGAACTGGCAAATGAACGATTACTGGCGCAGCGATTTGCGTGTGCGGTACTTTGGTAAACGTACGCTGGATAGCTTTAAAGACCGCCAGTCCGACACCTTTACTGTAGTAAACGCCAGCCTGGTATATGAAGTTGAACAGTGGCAGGGCAGCCTGTCGGTACTTAACCTGCTGGACAGCAACGATCATGATATCGATTACTGGTATGCCAGCCGCCTGCCTGGTGAACCTGAAGAGGGTGTTGAAGACCTCCACTACCATCCTATTGAACCACGCACACTGCGCGCCAGTATTAGTTACCGCTTTTAATTTACCGTTATCCTTGTGGCTTAATTTTGGCAATTGCCGAAATTAAGCCTTGTTCCTATGCTGGCCATCACGGCTGGACTCATCAGCGCCATTCTGGTGTGGATACTGCCCGCAGATTTTGCCGGCATTTTAGTGCTAAGCCTGCTTCTGCCAGGCATTTTACTGCCCGCTGTGCTTTCATGGTGGTTTTGGCGGACCGAAACACGCACCAGTTAAAATGTCGTTCACCTCAATATACTGCAGATTAGCGTCGTTTTCTGGTGCTAATCGTGGGCCTACCACCTGAAAACCCTTTTTCGTATACGATTTCCTGTTTCAAAGCTCGCCAATCTTCGCCATTTCCGGCTTTTTTTATCCAAATAGCATTTTCTGCTGCATCAACCAAAGGCTTGGTATTTTTCACTGCACAGAGGGGATTTTTCAACGCAATTTGAGCGCGGCGTTACACTTATACTGATTGTGGAAGGATTATCCACTTAAAAAAAGAATCTCAGATAGCACAATAACAATCACAGGCTGTCGGATATCTCCTTTTGCCGTTGACCAGAGAACTAATTGGAGAACAACACAAGATGAACACCAACAGAATTATCGTGAAGTCAGTGCTTGCAGCTGCTGTATCAGTCGCACTGTCATCCACCGTCAACGCCCAAACCAGCTCAGAGAACGATGAGATTGAACAGATTGAAGTTGTGAAACAGCGCCAGGCTTACCGCGGCGATGTACCATTAAAATCAATGCCGCAAAACATAGATGTCGTCAGTGCTGAATTGCTGGACGATCTCGGCGTTAATGACTTCCAGAATGCGCTGGATTTTAGTAGCGGTATAGCCCGCCAAAACAGCTTTGGCGGTATGTGGGACAGTTTTGCCATCCGCGGTTTTGCTGGTGACGAAAACCTACCGGGCGGCTACCTGGTAAATGGTTTTAGCGCCGGCCGTGGCTACAGCGGTCGCCGTGAAACGTCAAACATCCAGGCTATCGAAGTCATAAAAGGGCCTGGCTCAGCACTGTTTGGCCGCAGTGAACCCGGTGGTACCATTAATATCATCACTAAAAAGCCACAGTTTTATGAAGAAGGCTATATTCAGGCAACAGCTGGCAGCTACGACCTGTACCGCCTTGAAGGTGATTATACCAATGCCATCACTGACGATCTCGCGTTCCGTGTAAACGGCGCCTATGAAGATGCTGGCAGCTTCCGCGACGAAGTGTATTCCGAGAAGCTCTCTATCAGCCCGTCTTTCCACTACAACATCTCAAGCGATACCAGCCTAGTATATGAACTAGAATACCTCGATCAGGAATTAATTTTCGACCGTGGTGTATTAGTCACTAACTACGACTTTTTTGATGTACCGCTTGATGTCTTTTATGGTGAACCGAACGATGGTCCGGTGCAAATCGAAGCCACCGGCCATCAGTTAACACTGCAGCATCAGTTAAACAGCGACTGGAGCTTACTGGCCGGTCTAAGTTATCGTGAATCTTCATTCGAAGGCTATGCTTCTGAAGTGGAACTCGGCGGACGCCAGTTAGTCACCGAAGAAGGCTTTGAAGAAACCGTTAATCGTCGCCGTTTGTATCGTGATTATGACGCCGAAGATTTAGCTGGCCGCATTGAATTAAGTGGTACTGTGGAACTGGCGGGCATGGACCACCATATTTTGATTGGTGCGGATGCCTACGACTACACCCTCGATATCCTGCAGAATCGCTGGCGCGTTGCCTGGGGCGTAAATGATACCACTTATGCAGTAAACAAATATAACCCAGAATATGGTCAGCCACTGCCAGACTTATCGCCAAATCGTTTCGATTCTGAGAACCAAACGTCAGTAGGGGTTTACTTCCAGGATCAGATTGATATCACCGAAAAGATCAAAATGCAGGTGGGCATCCGGGTGGATAACTATGATCAGGAATTTGAGAATTACCGCACAGAACCGGTAACCGTCTCATCGCAGTCTCAAACCACCACCAGCCCAAGATTTGGCCTGGTGTATGAGGCGTCATCGCTCTATACCCTTTATGCCAGCTATTCAGAAGGCTTTCGTCCTAACTCAGGGTCAAACGCGGCGGGAGAAACCTTTGAGCCGGAAGAAAGTAAATCTTACGAAGCCGGGGTTAAGTTTAATAATGAAGACGAGAGCCTGACCGGTACTGTTGCCTTATTCCGAGCAGAAAAGACCAACGTTCTGGCCGCCGATCCAATTCCTGATAATGCTGGTTTCTCAGACACTATTGGTGAAGCTGAGAGTCAGGGTATCGAAGTGGATCTAACCGCCATGCTCGGTGAGGATACTATGGTCACTGTTGCCTACGCGTTTGTTGATGCCACCACTTCCAACGACATTATAAATGCTGACTGGCTGGTGAATATTCCGGCGGGTACGCAGTTACTGAATATTCCGGAACATAAATTAAACGTAACGGGAATTCACTACATGGATATTGCCGGTAAAGAGTCTAAAGTGGGCGCGAGCGTAACTTATGTAGACGAACGCCCGGGGGAGCTGATTGATCCGAATTACATCTTACCAAGCTACACCACGGTGAGACTGTTTGGTTCAATTAGCCTGACAGATTCACTTAGCATAAACGCCGATATCGAAAACCTGTTCGATAAAGAGTACTACGCCAGTTCTTACTCGGCTATGTGGACCATGCCAGGTGCACCGCGTCAGGCGAAAGTCAGCGTGAAATACGCCTTTTAACACTGCTTAACCAGACCGGCCGGAGATTCCGGCTGGTCCGGACACTTCGATAGTTACCCTGTGCAGCATGTAAATCAGGTGACTGTTTTCCATGATGGCGGTAATGTGATGAAGACCAAGAAGTACTAAGAGGATAATACTGTGGCTGGCACTAAATTAGACCGCATCGACATTAATATACTGGCAGAACTGCAAAAAAACGGGCGGATCACCAATACCGACCTGGCGGATGCAGTTGCTCTGTCGCCAAGCCCTTGCCTGGCCAGAGTTAAACGCTTGGAAAAAGCCGGCTATATCACAAGCTATAACGCAAAAATTGCACTGGATAAATTAGGTGAAACGGCAACGGTCTTTACTGAAGTCACGTTAACC
>NZ_CAJXQY010000215.1 GCF_913058315.1 uncultured Alteromonas sp.
ATGCAAATACAGGTCACCATTCAGGATGGGCAAATATGGTTAACCATTGAGGGCCCGGAGGCAGCGGAAAGTCTAGAAGTGGTCATCGAGCAGCACTTGTAATTTAACGCTGGAACAGTGCTAAAAAGGCGAGTAAGCGACGTGGTTGGAGTCTGCTAACTCGCCAGTTGTTACAGGTACAATCTGTTACCTAGTTGAAGAGGTCTTTGAGCTTGTCTTTGCCTTTTTCTAACAGCTTATCTTTCTCTTCTTCGATTTTTTCCCTGGCTTTGTCTGCCACCACTTTCTTCGCTTCTGCTTTCGCCTGCTTAATGGCGTTATCCAGCATCTGTTTAACAATGGCAGCACCTACCTGATCGGCAGGCAGGCCATCCGGCTGACCTATAGAGCCGGCATTGAAGGTAGGCAGTGTTACTTCATACGTTTTCTTGTCAATTTCAAACTCACCGGTATCCAGGTTTTCAAAGTTCAGCACTAATCTGGCGTTACTCACCGTCACCTGGTCAACAATCAGCTTCGGGCTGGGAGATGAAGGATCGGCAGGCTGTTCGTTGCCACCCTCAGGGAGGTTAGCGTCGAGGTTGTTTTTAAGTACAATCAGATTACCCTGACCACTGCTATCTAACTCGTAGAGGATCTCCGGACCGTCAACCGTGACTTCCTGAATGCGATAGGGTTCCTCGGTAGAACCGGCCAGGTCCAACGTGATGCCAGTAAGGCTCATGGCGTCTTCGTCACTGAAACCTTCGGGGTTTTCCACATCGATATCGGCTATGGTCAGTCGCCCCTCACTGAAAGACAAATCCACCGAGGCAACACTAACGGGCGTGGCTAAGTATTTCGTTCCCTGAGTTTCTATTTGTGCACGGATAAATTCATTGGCACCACTGGCAAGATACACGACACCACCCACAATGGCGGCAACCAGCACCAATAAAATAATAACAACTTTTTTCATTACGCTTCCCTTTATCTAATGAGTTATACGCATCCTACTACAAAATACGCAACGGCAAACCATGCTCACGATGAAATCCCGGTGCTGCTGATTAATTACTACGGCAAACCGCTTAAAAAGTATTATCTGGCAGTGCTTTTAAGCCGTTAAGTCGCTGATCAGGATTCCGAACTGTTAAATAAACCGGAGCTGAAGCTCAGGCCGCCCACACCGAGCACAAACCCAAAATCGTACCAGCCGCCATTGTTATAAATGGCATAGACAGCCACGTCATCGAATAGCAATGAGGCGAGCCAGGAAAATATAATAATCAGGCCATGCCACAAGCCATGCAGGAAACCTACTTTATCGGCTTGTTGTGCCTGTTCGAAGGTCATTTGGTCGGCGCAACCAGATAGCAGTAATATCGCCACCGCCAGGAAAATGAGTTTTGTCTTAGTCATCAACATGTCCTTATTCAGATAACCTGTTTTCAGATTAGCAGAGACAAAGGCGGTTGTGCAGGAGTAAATGGTTACAGATTGTGAGTCTTCAGACCGATGCTGCGTGGTGGCAGACGTAGGGGATTCTTTTGCTGACAGAAAATGGTGCCAGCGGCTGCTGCCGCTGGCGGATGGGATTACAGACTGTTCATGCTCTGCACAGAGACAGGGCCAAGGCCTGCAGCTTCCACTTCAGCTTTTATTTTCTCGGCATCACCAATAATAAGCCAGGTAAGCTTATCGGGGTGAATCACCTGAGCTGCAGCTTTATTCAGGTCGTCTAACGTCAGGCCGTTGTATTTTTCTACCAGGGTTTCCGGGTAGTTAAACTGACGGTTAAAACGACTGCTGGACAGCAGGCTGCCAAGCACTGAGCCGGCGGTCTCAAACTGCCCTGGCAGAGAACGTACTTCGTCCAGGCGCGCGCGTTCAAGCTCCATGGCCATCGGTGGTTTATCACCTAAGTAACCATTCAGTTCTTTTTTCAGCTCCAGTAAAGACGGGCCGGTCTGGTCGGTCTGAACCGGTGCATAGACCATAAACGGCCGCTGACCACGAGCGTCCTGTAAGAAGGTATAAGCGCCGTAGGACCAGCCTTTATCTTCACGCAGGTTCATATTGACCCGGGCAGTGAAGGCGCCGCCTAAAGTCAGGTTCATCGCTTCAATGGCAATATTGTTGTCGATGCCTGTAGGGGGGGCTAAATGGGCAGCCAGAATCAGTGATTGCTGCGAGCCCGGGCGGTCAATAATAATCGCCTGGCCCTGAGCGGGGAGTTCAGCTTTGGCGATTTGTTTGCTGCCTTTGCTACCAGATACTTTCCACTTACCAAACTCTTTTTCCAGCGCCGGTTTAATTTCATTCAGGGTGGTGTCACCAACCACGAAGATAGTGGCATTATCCGGGCGTAACCAGGTATTTTTGAAGTTAACCAAATCACTACGGGTAACGGCTTGCACATCTTCAGCGGTACCAGTGCCGGTAAAGGGAATGCCATAGGCGTGGTCGTCGCCATAAATAAGCGGGGGTAGCAGAGTAAGAGCGATACTCACCGGACGGGTTTTCTGCTGGGCAATGTTACTTAAGATGAGTGCTCGCTGGCGCTCGATTTCTTCCTCTGCGAACGCGGGCTCCTTAAGGATATCACCGAGTAACGCCAGTGACGGCTTCATGTTTTCTTTTAGCATCGACATGCTAACGGTAGTCGTATCCAGGTTAGAGCCACTGCTTAAATTGGTGCCCAGTTGCTCCAGTTCTGCGGCCAGTTCAAGCGCATCATAATCGCCGGCGCCTTCATCCAGCATCCGCGTAGTAAAGCTGGCAAGGCCAAGCTTACCGCCCGCATCTGCCGCGTAACCAGCGTCAAATTGTACCGCCACATTCACCAGTGGCACCGTAGCGCGCTGAGCGTAAACCACTTTAATACCGTTAGACAGCTCGGTTTCGGTGACTTGTGGGAAGCTTAGCTGGGTTTCTGCGTCAATTGATGGCAGGCCGGTGCTACGGTCAACGCCGTCAGCTTTAGCGGTATGCTCTTCAAATGGCACAAAGGTAATTTGATGCCAGCCATCCCCCAGCCATTGCTGGGCGGCGGCTTTGACTTTTTTAGGCGTTGAGCTGGCCAGCTCTTCAAGCTCAGTTTTAAAATAATTCGGATCGCCGGCGATGTACTCACCGGTAGCCAGTGTATCGGCCTTACCGCCAAAACCACCAACTTCCTCCAGGCCACGAATAATGGAGGCGCGACGCTTTGTGGAGACCAGTTCTACCTCATCGCGGCTGGGCCCTTTACGTAAAAACTCAGCGATGATTTTATCCATTTCGCGTTCAACTTTGGCGGCATCCTCACCGGCTTTCACGTCAACGCTGACACCAAAAATAGACGCCATTTGAAGCTCATAGTTAAACACGGAGGCATTGGTCGCAATTTGTTGATCGTAAACTAGCTCTTTGTACATCCGTGAGTTCTTGCCATCGCCTAATACACTGGCTGCAATAAACAGATCTGTGGCGGTTGGGCTGGTATTTTCAGGTGACACCCACAAGCGATAAATGCGGGTTTGTGGCACTTTATCCTGCACTACCTGGCGGGTATTTGCCTTACGCTCAGGTACCCATGATTGCCACTTAGCCAGAGCCGGACCCGGTTCGATATCAGCAAAATACTTATCAACCAAAGGCTTGGCTTCCTCGGCGTTAATATCGCCACTGAGTACTAAAATAGCGTTGTTGGGCCCGTAATACTGATTGAACCAGCCTTTCACGTCGTCCAGTGAGGCTGAGTTCAGATCGTCCATCGAACCAATAACGGTATGATTATAAGGGTGGCCGCTGGGAAATAATGCTTCTACCACATGGTTAAAGAG
>NZ_CAJXQY010000216.1 GCF_913058315.1 uncultured Alteromonas sp.
CTCTAAAAAGACATAATCCTCTGTAGACCACACCAATAAATGGCTGCGGAGGTGGTTTACTTTCAGCTTGGAGCCTAATCATCCACTATCGGCCTTGTTATTTCGCCAATATTGGGCAATTTCCCAGTATTAGTGAAGTTATACGTTCCGCTTAAGTTGATATTTTGCCACGCAACGGGCGAAACAGCACGAGTGATACCCGCTTTCTCTTCATCTCCTCTCGCTTCAAAGTGTCCCAGCAGATGACTCAGTATCGCGGAGTTGAAGTAGATGATCGCGTTGGCAAGCAATCTTGCACATTCATTCCAGATAGCGATTTCACTCTCGTTTTTGCCTCGGAACTGATCGCCATTCACCGACGCAATAGCCCGTCTCAGGAAGTGCCACGCTTCTCCCCGGTTAAGGGCACGCTGAACGTACTGCCGCAAACTGGCATTGTCTATGTAATCCAGTAAATATTGCGCTTTGACCAGTCGATTATACTCCGTCAGCGCCTGTAATGTCGGGTGCCCCGAAGGATAACCAGACAACTTTCTTACCAGCATTGCCTGTGTCGTTCGCTTTGTCTGAAGTGACAGAACAATGCGCCTAATATCCTGCCATCCCGTTTCGATGACATTCGTCCTGATGGGCTTTTTCAGGGCAAGGTTGGTGCCGCCGTGTTCATTTTCAGTTACGTCAAACAGATCATTGATGACACTACTGAACTGCGCGTATCGCGGTGCAAAACTGTAACCGCATAGATCCAGTAAGGCGAAGTTAACATGATTGACACCGTGTGTATCTGTCGAGAGTACGTCAGGTTTGATTTCACTGCTGTTGGATTGTAACAGGTCATAAATATAGTGTGATTCGTGCTCGTTGGAACCGATGATCCGAGCATTGAGGGCGCTGTGGTTGGCCACCAGTGTCATGGCCGTGATCCCTTTGTTGGTGCCGAAATACTTAGAGGAGTACCGGGTTTTAAAGGTTTCCAGATGGGTTTCGAATTTCTGACCATCCGCACTGGCATGCAGCTGGTCCTCCTGAATATGGTAGTGGCGGAAGATGGGTAGCGCTGCAACCGCATTATTGATCACGTCGCTGGCGTCATGCAGCGTTTCAGGCCGGATATAGTTGGCCTGCACCGTACTCAGGTGTTCATAGCTTCGATCGGAGATCTGCGCCATGCCATACACACCACGGTGAGTGGCGTTGGCAATCAGAATGGCCAGTAAATCATCCTGATGAGTGAACCCTTGTTTTTGTATCGGAAGTACATGAGTCAGACATTTCATGAACCCGGTTTCGCGCTCTACATACCGCAGTACATCCGCGATACCGACCGGTTGCATTCGCTTAAAAAAGGGATTGTTGACCAGAGATGTAGCGCTTTTGGTCGGCAGACGCCAGCGGGTACCGGTACGATTTTTCATGATCACATTTCGATTGTCTCCCTCATCAATATGGAGAGCAACGTCTTTGAGTGCACTTTCCAGCCGGTGTTGTTTCTCCTGTAACAATAACTCTGCGGGCTGTTTTAGTCTGTCCAGTGTTGATGAGGCCAGCAAGGTATCCTGCGATGTCTGGGGGATCAGGTCGTCTTCCAGTGCGCGGTATTTGGTAACATTTGGCAAATAAATGCGTCCATTCAGTCGTGAGGTTAACTGCCGGTAGAGCAGCCATTCGTAACGTTGCGGGTTAACGTTATCCTGTTTAACCAACCATGGGAGGTGCTTTTTCGGGATGAGCGACGTATCCATCGTCTTCAGTGGTCCACCGAATGCGATTTCCGTCTGCATCTGTTGAAGTTGGGCGACGACGGCTTCTGAGCCTTTACCGGCCTCACATTCAAGGCACAAGAACACCTGCCTTAACAGTTGCTCCAGGAGATTGCATTGTTCATCGTAATGTTGCCACTGGTACTCTTCCACGGTCCGTTTCTGTTTTTTCAGGTAAAGGCAGAGGGTCTGGATATCCCTGTCATTCATGACCTTCAATGCCTGTTGTCTGACTACTGAGAAGGGTTGATTATCATCAATGTTCTCATCCACAAACAGATGCAGTAACTCTGCCGCTTTCGTGACATTGTCCGCGGCTGACTGCCAGGACAGGAACACTGCTTGTTGTGCAAAGGTGTTGGCAGCTTCTTGTTGCTTGCGGATATGGTAAATGAACCCATCAGTTAACCGTTCCAGTGCCAGTTGTATCCGCTCTGTCAGGTGACATAGCAACCATAGATGCTGCTGTGCGCGTTTGAATCGTTTGAGTTTACTACCGTAATAGTTGATGAGCTCACCGAAGTGTTGTCGATTTTTAAGAGACAGATTAAGCCCATCGATAACGCCATTGATTTGCGTGCGCCATGGCGCTAACTGATGATAAAGGGCAAGCTCTTTTTTAAGTTCAGGTACGGTCAGACTTTTTGCACCGCCTCTGAGCTGGTTCAGGCTTAGTCCGTCATCAATGGCTGTTATGCTGTCCAGAAAGACGTGAAGTTCAGGACTGGTGAGTTGATTAAGTTGGTGCGCCAGGTCTTTTCTGACCTGCTGCATCGCTCTGCTTATCAGTCTCTGGAGTACGGTGTACCTAGGGATAGCAATGCTGTGACTGGTTAGGAATTCAATAGCAGTATCAAAGAGGTAACGCGGCTCCAGCCAGGCATTGCCCACCTGAACAAGGTGGTCGAAAAGAGAATTGAAGTGCTGACTTTCGTCCCATTTGTGATAACCAGCAAGGTCTAATACTTTTGCGTAGAGTCGATCTTTTTGTTTTTGTGAGGGAGTGAATGGTCTGAGCCCCTTGCCGCCAAGCAGCTCTTTACTGATGAACATTAAATCCTTAGAAACCTGCGAGTAAGCGATATCTAGGATGACGGGCTTTGATTTGAAGTATCCCAAAATCGCGACAAAGTAACATCTATGAGCTCTGAGACGAATTGACCGAAAAACTGCCAATTCCGCATCGTTCAGAGAAAAGTACAGACGTTGTTCTTCGATTGAAAAAATGGGTGGGGAATAAAGATCTGCCTGTTCTGCTCTCGTGAGAATAGTAATTTCGTTTTTGATGGCCATATCAGGGCTGTTCCGTATTAAATGTACGATATTTACCTAATTTGCCACACTTATAAGTAGTAACCCACCTCCGCAGCCATTTATTGGTGTGGTCTACAGAGGATTATGTCTTTTTAGAGGGGAAAATCCCTAGAACCCCTATATCGTTCAAAGAGGTGACTTGTGTGACATTTTCTAATTCAGCATTGGGCGGTGGGGCTTTGCTGGAAACATAATAACAGTGAGACAAATTGACTTCTTGCCCTGCTTGTATATCTCGCCAACTGTCACCAATCATGATACTTAAAGGTAGTGAAATAGAATGGTCTTCTGCGGCCTGTATTAACATGCCTGGATTAGGTTTGCGGCACACACACTGCTTTTTGTATGTCCCAATGCCGTGTTCTGGATGATGAGGACAAAAATACACAGACACTTCACCAATTCCGGCTTGGTAAAAGTCTTGCTGAACCGCGCTCATCAATGCCTTAAAATCATCTTCAGAATACAAGCCTCGTGCAATGCCCGACTGATTGGTAACGATGATAATTTTATAGCCCGCATTTTCAAAACGCGTTATTAGCGAGAATATGCCGTCTACATATTCAAAATCTTCGTACCGGCCCACATAACCATGGTCGACATTTACAATGCCATCACGGTCTAAAAATAAGGCTTTAACAGTGTGTGAACCCTGTCTCTTATACACATCTGACGCTGCCGACGAATAGAGAGGTGTA
>NZ_CAJXQY010000217.1 GCF_913058315.1 uncultured Alteromonas sp.
CCGGAATTCTGCAAAAAGCTTAGGCTTTTTGGCAGTCCCGGAAACGCATTGCGTTTTCCGGGAGCCCCTCAACAGGTTGGCGTTTTAGATATAACCTGTAAGTCCAGATCTGATTCCCCCTGCGTGCGACTTTGACATCAGTGATTTAGGTTTGACTCACTACATCAAATCAAGCATGTTTAGCTCATAAAGGATAAACCCAACACAATAAGAAGTGACGAAAGGGAGCTAACATGGACTGGTTGATACTGGTGGTGTTCATTGGATTGTTTCTGATTACTGGCGCGATACTCTCTTTTAGTAACCGCTCTACCATTAACGAGCTCAGGCGAGAGATCAAGGTCCTGCAAGAGCATATCAACTTGCAGGCGCGTCAGATTGGTCGCTTAAACAGTTTGATATCCAGTGACCGGGCTGCCCCTGGTGCTATTGAGCCGTCACAATACCAAACCAGCCAGGACGAAAGCCTTCCCGAGACAGTCTCAAGCCCTAAAACGGCGCCAGAGAGTCCTGTAAAACCGAGCTCTGCAGCGGATTCCATAAGCGCGTCCAAAAAAGCAAAAGCGCCACCTGCTACCACACAAGGCAGTTCGTTTAACTTAGACCAGTTTATCAGAGGCAATGGCTTGCTGTGGCTTGGCGGCCTGGTACTGGCAATGGGGGGCATATTTCTGGCCCGCTATTCCATTGAAGCCGGGTTGTTATCTCCACAGCTCAGAGTGATAGTGGGCACTGTGTTTGGTGTGAGTTTGGTGGGCGCGGCAGACTACCTCTTCCGTCATCGGGAGCGTTTTCATATCCATTCTCCCTATGTTTGTGCAGCACTTGCCAGTGGTGGCGTAATTACCTGCTTTGCGATGGTGCTGGTGGCTTACGACTTCTACGACTTTATTGGTGCACAACTGGCTTTTGGCTTGTTGGCCGTTGTATCACTTGTGTCGGCGACGCTGGCATTGCGGTTTGGCCCGTTGTTGGCCTGGATAGGTGTTTGCGGTGCTTATGCGGTGCCTGCATTGGTTAATACTGGTTCGGGTAATGTGGCAGCATTATTACTTTATACAGCTTTGGTGTCGGCCTCAGCCATATGGATTGCGCAAAGCGTTCGCCAAACACGTTTATGGTGGCTGAGCTTTCTCGCCAATTTTGGCTGGTTGGTCATGGCCACATTCATGGCCGGTCAAAGTCACTTCTATACCTTGTTATTGTTTACCCTGGTCAGTGTTTATTTATTCGTTTTATCCGATCTGATGGGGTGGAGCTTGCGCGTTACCATGACCGAAAGCCTGCCAGTCAGAACGTTGCTGATGCCTCGCAAAGAACACCTTGGTGTTATGTTGCCAGTGTTGGCGCTGGCCGGGTTCCTCGCCGCACAGGGTGTACCACATCACCTGGTAATCAGTGCGATGGTGCTAAGTGCCCTGTTCTGGCTGGTTCCAGCCAGATATAGCGCGCTGGATAGCTGGGCCTTCCTGGGACTTGGATTTCTGCTGTTTGTGTTTATCCGAATGCCTGGGCCACAGGATTACTCTGATAACCTGTTCCCATTTCGGGATAACTATTTGTTTGCTCAGGTCGCAGCCTGGGCAACGCTGGCATACAGTGGTCTGATGTACCGGATATGGCAACGACCGGCGTACTTATTACTGTTAGTGCTCGGGCCAATGAGTATGTTTGCATTGAGTTACGCCTTGGCAACTGCTGAGGCCAGTGAGTTTCTTTATCCGGTTTGGGCGATTCAACTGGCGCTGATTGCTATTGGCGGTTCAGCTATCGCCAGCCGGGTGACCAACAATTTAGTGCAGGTAACCTTAAGTATTCTGGCTAATACATCTATTACCCTGTGCATGACCATGTTGCTTGATGCCGCCACTCTTACCCTGGCTATTGCAATTCAAATTGGTGTTATGAGCTACCTGAGTTGGAAGCTCAGGGTGCAACTGCCGGACTGGCTGTTTAAGATGGCTCTTATGGTAGTGGCAGTGCGACTCACCTGTGCACCGTGGCTGGATGCTTATGCCGGGCAGCAAATAGTGGGCGTGCACTGGACGCTGGTAATCTATCCACTGGTGCTGGGCATTTTGTGGTTTAGTCGCGCCTACAACGAGTCCCACGAGCTTAAGCGCTGGCTAGAAGGCGCTTTTTTACATGTGCTAGCCCTCTTTGTGACCACAGAAACCACTTTCTGGCTGGTAGGGCACTATCCCGACTTTACCAATCTGAGCTTCAGAGAAGCCGCCCTGTTGGCTTTAAACTGGTTTATCCTGTCGGCTGTTTACTGGTGGCGTGCCAGTTTAGCCCTGAAAGCCACTCGACTTTATCAGGGGTTTGGTTTGTTACTGGCTGTGGGGGCCGGGTTACTTCATGTTGATATTTCTGTGCTCAGTAATCCGTTTATTCAGACCGTCGACACGGGGAGCGGTCTGCTGATTAACTGGTTATTGATATTGTGGGCTATCCCGGCCGTCATCCTGCTAACCGTTGCGCGGCTGGGGTTAACACCAGCCAGGTCGCAACCTTTTCTTTATGCACTAAGTGGAATACTGAGTTGCTTTTATATTAATGGTGTTATCCGCGGCGCCTATAATGGGGGGGCACTCAAGTTAAATGGGGCCCTCGAGCAAGCTGAGCTATACACCTATTCAATTGTCTGGTTGTTACTGGCCACAGCTATGATATTTTTTAGCCAGTATAAGGCGCAGCTTCGACTTCGTAATATAGGCTTTGGTGTACTGGCTCTGGTGATCCTCAAAGCATTTCTGGTTGATATGGCCCACCTTGAAGGGCTTTACCGCGCGGTCTCGTTTATCGGGTTGGGTTTAAGCCTGGTGGGGATTGGCTGGTTGTTTCAAAAGCTCACTCATGGGGAAAAGACCGGAGAAACTTTATGAGCCGGTATCGTGGCGACATCGAGGTGGCGATGATTTTTGCGTTGCTGTGTTGGTTATTTACGCTGTTGTCAGGCTGGGGATTTAGGCTGTTTTATAGCGCCTGGGAAAGTCATAGTCGTATAGAGTTCAGTGGTCGCAGGGCAACGCTGTTAAATTCACTGCCAACGTCGGTGCAGGCTCTGATTGCGTTGTTTTTATTGCTGTATTCCCTTTACCTGTCGTGTAGCCAGACAAAAAAAGTATTTGATCTGATGAACCCGTAGAACTCAATAAAGCGGTGCCAGGATGGGCACCGGTTATAACTGAGCAATGGCTTAACTCATTAAGGTACGCTGGAAAAACTGTACAGCTTGTTGGTACATCTGTAACGCCAGCGCGCCATCGTAGCGTTCGCCCTCATCGCGCATAAAGGCGTGCACGGCGTTTACTTCCTGCCACTGATAATTTAACCCGCTGGTCAGGCATTGCTGATAAATTTTCTGGCGGCCTTCCACGGGCACGTGGGGGTCTTGTTTGCCCCACACAAAATACACTTCGCCCTGAATATTCGCCATGCGGTTAAAGCTTTGATCTTCGGCGCTGGCCGGCAAAGTGTCGCTGTGAATGTCGGTCGCATACAGACAAAAGGCGCTGGCCACTGCGGGGTTAATGGCGGCCCGGTAAGCCAGGTGCCCACCCAGGCAAACGCCCATGGCCCCAACCGTTTTAGTACAGTAGGACGCAGTTTTACAGTGCTCAATAATCGCTTCAAGGTCTGAATCGTAATGGGTTAACGGCTTTTGCCATTTATCATTATTGCCTTTGTCTTTACCTTCGTCGTCATAACCCAGCAC
>NZ_CAJXQY010000218.1 GCF_913058315.1 uncultured Alteromonas sp.
GTGGGCTCGGTATGGGTTTTAACTGAAGCGATCCCGCGCTTATGGTCACCTGAAATGCCGGTTACAGAAGGCATGATTCTGTTAGCCGTCCTTGGGATCGCAGCCAATGGCTTTGCCGCTTACAAGCTGCATGGCGGTGAAACGCTCAATGAAAAGGTCCTCAACTGGCACCTGCTCGAAGACTTACTCGGGTGGGTGGCGGTGCTGATTGTCGCCATTATTTTACAGTTTGTGAACTGGCCGGTGCTGGATCCGCTGCTGTCTGTGATTTTTACACTGTTTATTTTGTTTAATGTGGTCAAGCACGTTATTCATACCGTAAAGCTGTTTCTGCAGGCGAATCCCGATACCGATAAGCAACTGGCCATTCAAGCTGCACTTACCGGGCTTGAACAGGTAAAAGAGCTTCACCATGTGCATTTTTGGTCGCTGGACGGCGCCAGTCATGTGCTTACTGCGCATGTGGTGGTTGAAACTCACTTTGATGTTGCCTCGGTGGGAAAGTTAAAACAACAAATTGCCGAGGTGCTGGCACCGTTTAATCTGGATCACACTACTATTGAACTGGAAATGCCTGGCGAAAATTGTCGGGACAAACTTTAACAGGGGCGATAAAGCCCCCCCGGAGGGTGGCCGGGCCATACAGTATGGTCCCGGCCACAGGGCACACACACTCAGGAGCCAGGGCAGGCGACAGGCGTTTCTACCCGGGTAAAGCGAATATCTGACAGTTTAAAGCTGGTTGCCGCGTCTGCAGACAATGCCATAGGCACATATGTCTCGCGTAAGTTAACGCCCTTATCGACAAAGCAAGTAAGTGGGATGGCCACACGCTGCCAGTCGTTGTCAGAGGAAGTAAAGTCATCCAGTGCCAGCTCAGCTTCACAGCCCTCACCACATGACATGGAAACGGTTATACCTGTTGCCGATGAGCGCTGGATATCGAAGGCGAGCACGCCGGTAGGAATAGCGTAATCGAGCAAGTCCTCTGGAAAGGGAGAGAAAAAACGAATGCTGTCTTCACTGCTACCAAACTCAACCTGCAGGGTATCTTCCTGAACACGGCGGTCAGCGGTGCGAATATTAAGCGAATTGACACTAAGTACATTGCTATTCATTGTACCTTGCTGACCATCGCTGGAGGCGATGAGTGACCATGGTTGTTGAACGCTCTGCTGGAAAATTACCGCATCACCGGCCGCATTGGCGGCACTGTTTACCGACTCATCAAGTGCCCCAAGGTTGCCGCTATCCTCATAGGTAAGGCCGTAATCGTAGGCAAACAGTGGCTGCTTACCGTCGCCCTTGTTAACGGGATTCTGGAATGGATCGGCGGGCCATGAGAACGATAGCTTACCGCGCATAGGGTAATTCACCGTGCCGTCGGGCTTGCTGAATAGCACATCGGCGACACCGCCCCCCTCGGAGCCGGGCAACCAGGCAACCACAAACGCATCAGATGCGTTCAGCTCTGGCGTGATCCACAAGGGACGCCCGGTAATGAATACGGCTACAACCGGAATGCCTTGTGCTTTTAACGATTTAAGTAACGCCAGATCCTGCTTGTCACCGCGCTGATACTCCACATTGGCAATATCACCGTTACCTTCGGCGTAGGGCGTTTCACCAAACACGACTATGGCAACATCCGGCTTCTCTGAGTAGCTGCCGTCAACGCTTAATTCGGCCTCGCCGCCCGCAGCCTCAACGGTTTGTTCAATGCCTGTAAAAATAGAAGTTGCTCCCGGGAAGTCACTATTTTCATTACCGGTACCTTGCCAGGTAATAGTCCAGCCGCCGGATTGCTTACCAATATTATGTGCGCCATCACCAGCAACCAAAACGCGACTTGCTGGGGCAAGCGGTAAGAGTTGCTGGTTGTTTTTAAGCATTACTAATGACTTCCGAACCGCTTCACGGGCTATTTGACGATGCGCATCGGCCCCGATGACCGACATGTCACCGGACAGACTGCGGTTGGCCGGAGAGGGCAGGTCAAATAAACCTACACGCAATTTAACCCGCAGTACCCGGCTTACGGCATCGTCAAGGCGTGTCATGGGGATCTCACCACTATTCACCTGAGCAACCAGGTTTTCCAGTAAAGGTTTCCAGGTTGGAGTGGGGGCCATATAAACATCCAGGCCAGCTAACAGTGCTTGTGGACAATTATCGTTACTGCAACCCGGGATCTGGCCATGACCGTTCCAGTCACCAACCACGAAACCATCGAAGCCCATTTTGTTCTTTAATACATCGGTAAGTAAGTATTTGCTACCGTGTAATTTTTCGCCATGCCAGCTGTTGAAGGAGGCCATGACCGACTGAGAGCCGGCGTTTAAACCTTGAACATAACCCTGGGCATGAATGTCGAAAAGGTCTCTTTCGCTGGCCAGGTTGTTGCCCTGATCGTCGCCTTTGTCGGTGCCACCATCGCCAACAAAATGTTTAACTGTGGAAATGACATGCTGGTCATCGATATTGCCATCACTGATATCCCCTTGCAGGCCCGTAACGATTGCGCGCGCATAGTCACCTACGATGGCGGGATCTTCTGAGTAACTCTCATATGTCCGCCCCCAGCGATCGTCACGCACAACGGCTACGGTAGGTGCAAATATCCAGTCTATCCCCGTGGCCCGAACTTCTTTGGCCGTTGCGGTAGCAATTTTTTCAATTAAGCCCGGGTCACGCATGGCGCCCAGACCGATATTGTGAGGAAACAGCGTGGCACCAATAACGTTATTGTGACCGTGCACGGCATCGGTGCCCCAAATGGTTGGAATGGTGCTACCGTCCAGTGAGTCGTCTATTGATGCCTGATACATGGCTTCGGCCAGATCTATCCATTCCTGCGGGGTCGCCTGTTTGTTAGCCCCTGGAAATGAGCCGCCGCCGTTGAGATAAGAGCCAAAACCATAACGGCGCATGTCTTCAACGGTAACGTCGCGGATTTCGGGTTGAATAAGCTGCGCGACTTTTTGTTCTATGGTCATGCCGGCAAGTAAGGCTTCAACTTTCTCTTCAACCGCTGCTTTATTCGCAATAGGCGATTGTATTTGTGGCCAGTAATCCGGAACAGACACTGTATTAGCAGACTGACTGTCAGTCTCTGATGTGCTGCAAGCGGTTAAGGCTGCAACCCCGATGGCTGCTGCAGCGACTGACAATGTAAATGATTTCATTATTATTCTCCGGATTATTACCCCTGCGAATGCCAAAGCACTGCGAAACCAATGAGCGAATGTTAATAATTTGTTGTGAGAGTATATGGGGAAATTTTGAAAATGCAAGCGCTTACATTTATGAGGGTGGGAATTGCATGAAAAAGTCAGCGGATGGCGGTAACCGTTGTATTAAGCCCCGTTGAGTAGCGAATAATACGCGTTTATGCCTGCCTTTTATGTTCTTATCTGCAGATGTATTAAGCTGTAGAGTGCAAATTTGAAAGCGTTTACATGGTTGTTGTTGCAATGGGAAGTCCCACTAGCAGAGCTTATTTTTAAGCGTAACGATTAACCCCGTTTACTTAAGTAACTTTTTCACTTATACGGCTAGCTGGCTTGCCTGGTGGTTCGCTGCATAGAATAACGAATGCTGGTTGGCTATGATGGGGCTTAAAAAACGCCGCAGTGGGCGAACATAGCCAATGTATTGCAACAGGGCGCTATGATGCAGAGTAGGGTGTTGACGATGGTTATACAACAGTGAATAACC
>NZ_CAJXQY010000219.1 GCF_913058315.1 uncultured Alteromonas sp.
GTATAAGAGACAGGGCTATTTGAGCTGAGTCAGACTTATTGGGAGATCCCGGCTCGGTGGCCGGGATGACGATTTTTTTTTGGCCGGGATGACGATGTTTTTTTGGCCGGGATGACGATGTTTTTTTGGCCGGGATGACGATGTTATTTGGTCGGGATGACGATGTTTTTTGGCCGGGGTGACGGTGGTTTTTTTGCCACGCTAACGAGAACAAAATGCCATATGACATTAAGGGAAAATCAGCCCTGTATTAGCGGGTATAAATCATTCCAGTCGGGGTTTTGCTTTTCGATTAACTTGATTTTCCAGTCGCGGCGCCAGCGTTTGAGGCGTTTTTCGCGTTCTATGGCGGATTCCATCTCTTCGTGCATTTCAAAATACACCAGTAGCTTTAAACCGTATTTATTGCTGAAGCCGTCGGCCAGGTGCATTTTGTGTTGGTAGATCCTTTGCAATAAGTTGCTGGTAACGCCGGTGTAAAACACGGTTTTATGCGAATTAGTGAGTATATAAACTGCCGGATATTTTTCGATCATGATGCGCCTCCAAAGAGGCTATTTCACGTGAAATACCAGAGGGAAAACAACTGCACTGTGGGTTAGTTGTTTTCCTTTGGCACAATTGATTCGAAGCCTTCTGGCTTAAGCGCCAGTACTGCGCAGTCAAGATTACTCAGTACATCTTCTGCGGTATTGCCCATTAACAGCCCAGGCACACCCACCCGGGCAACTGTTCCCATTACCACCACATCGGCCTGCAGCGACTCAGCCATCCGGCACAACCCTTCTGCCGGATGACCGTCGGCAAGGTGCACTTCGGGTTGCAAATACCCTAAGCTCTTTTCGTCGAATTTCTGCTTTAAACTGCTAACCAATGTAGCTAGTTCTTCACTACGTTCTTTTTTAAGCTCTGCCAGGGCGTTGTCCATTTGTTGCTGATGGCTGCGCATGAGGCCGTCGCGCATCATATGCCGGGGCGCGGCGTCGTAAACGTGCACTATATGCAAGCGGGCGTTTTCCAGCAGCGCCACCTCGGCAGCACTGGCCATTACCGCTTCGTTTAACTGCCTGCGAACCTGATTTTCTTCTCTGGTGAAATGATAATTAACATCTACTGCTGCCATTACCGCTTTATAATTTCGGGCTGTTTCCTGGTGAATCAACCATACCGGGCACGGGCATTTGCGCAGCAGGTGCATGGCATCGGCCCCAAACAAAAACCCGGATATACCGCTTCTGGCCTGACCTATCACCAAATCGTGTCTGGCAGTCATGACCTGCTGAATGGTATCGAGATAAGGTTTACCTACCGTAACGACTGTTGCGGGCTTCTCGGTAGCCTTTAACGTTGCCACCATGGCGCTCAAACGCTCTTGCGCTTCTTCTTTCAGCGATTGCTGTGAATCAATGTAAGCAAACGAAGCCATCACCAGGCTGGCGTTAGGCGGCAAGCTTTCCAGAGCAAGATGAAGGGTAAGCGAGGCCTGGTGACTTTCTGCCACATGTAATGCTTGTTCAACCAGTGCCTGCTGATCGGTAACGCTGGTGATAACACACAGAATATTGTTGAAATGCCCAATCATGACCGTTACCTCGCAATTATATTTAGCCCGCATTACATACTATAGATTAAATATGATGCTGCCATGACGGCTTTTCCAGCCATAACGGCGACTTATTTTAATTATTTTTGATACATTTATCGTAAAAATTAGTATCTAAATATCATGTAGTTAAATTTTTACAGGGTGGAGTATTGCGGTTCCTTAGTTGCCTTAGCCGTAAAATCCGCTTGATCACAAAACTGTAATAATGTACTTTTAAAGAGTGAAAAACCAAATGAAATAAGGGGGGCTTATCATGCTAAAGGCATTCACAAAATTTTTTAAACGCAAGCACCCGTACGCCATTGCAGCATACCTGGGTCGCAAAAACACCCAACGTATTCTCGATTGCAAAATCGAAAAGAAGTCTAAACTTCTGGCACACGATTAATTAAAAATAACACCGCCAAACCGGTTGATGTTTTTTAATTCGTAGGCAGCAGATGCGTTACCAAAGTGCATACCGCATAAAGAAAATCCGATGGCAAAACCATCGGATTTTTTTGTTTCTGCATTCTGTTAGTCACTCAGTAAGCTGGCGACTACACTCCAAACACGGCTTTAAGGGTAAAGAAACACCCGATGGATAGAATCGCTCCGGCTGGCAGCGTTACAATCCAGGAAATGACGATATTGCGGATAATGCCTAAATTAAGGGCCGATACACCCCGTGCAAGACCAACGCCCAACACGGCCCCTACCAGGGTTTGTGTGGTGGAAATCGGTAACCCGGTGCCCGAGGCAATTACTACGGTACAGGCTGCCGCCATTTCTGCCGCAAAGCCGCGACTCGGCGTTAAGTGGGTAATACCCTCGCCGATGGTCGCGATAACCCGGTGACCAAACAATGCCAAACCGGCCACAATGCCTAACCCACCCAACGGCAGGATCCAGGGAGCCAATGTACTACTGGCCGTAATTTCGCCGGTAGACACCACGCTAACCACTGCCGCCAGAGGACCAATGGCGTTTGCTACGTCATTCGAACCGTGAGCAAAAGCCATACAACAGGCGGTTACCACCATTAATAACGCAAACACTTTCTCTACGTTAGCGCGCTGTAATTCGGTGTCTTCAGAATGGCTGTAGGTCTGGCGGCTGATTAGCCACTTACCGATAAACGCAATAATCACCGACAAGCCGATAGCAAGCAGGTAACCCGAGGTATCAGACATGTTTAAACCCACATGCTTCAGGCCTTTTTTGATGGTTACCAAAGACATAACAAAACCGGCAAAGCCCATATACAGCGGCACATACTTTTGTGCGTTCTCAAACGGCTTATCGGTTTGGAATATCAGTTTGCTGGCGCTTTGATAAATAAGAAAAGCAATAATGCCGGAGATAGCCGGGGTAACTACCCAACTGCCCACAATACCACCCACTTTACTCCAGGCTACTGCATCTACACTAACGCCCACAGCGGTAAAGCCAATGATGGCACCAATGATGGAATGGGTTGTTGATACCGGCCAGCCAAGGTAAGACGCTACGCCCAACCAAATCCCCGCAGCAAACAGCGCGGAAATCATCCCCAGCACCAGATATTCAGGAATATCAATGAAATAAGCGGTATCGATAATACCTTTACGGATTGTCGAGGTGACCTCACCACCGGCCAGATAGGCGCCGGCAAATTCGAAGATCATCGCGATCACAATGGCTTGCTTGATAGTTAACGCTTTAGAACCTACGGAGGTTCCCATGGCATTGGCCACGTCGTTAGCACCAATCCCCCACGCCATTACAAAACCAACAACGGCAGCGAGGATAATCAGGATCATGCCATAACTTTGTAGGATTTCCACAGACAGTCGCTCCGGTTGTGCCTAGCTGTATGCCACGAAAAGTGCAGGAAACTGAGTTTCTGTTGTCTGAGTAAATTCTGTCGGTTTACTCAGCGCTGGCAATAAAAAATTTTTAAGCATCTTGGTTTGGTTGAATTTTTATACAATTACCTTAATGGTTGCGGCGCATTCTAGCGCAAAGTGCCGTCGAGCCATAGGCCATTTTTGATAATTCATCACAATAAATCAGACAATCATCACCGTTCGGCGATTATTACTCAAGTTTCGGAGTTCAGTTTAGCCTAAAATCAGCACTCATCACCAA
>NZ_CAJXQY010000220.1 GCF_913058315.1 uncultured Alteromonas sp.
GATTTCTGCCTGTCTCGTGGGCTCGGAGATGTGTATAAGAGACAGCCTTTAATATTCTTCCCCTGCTCTGCCGCAACCGGCACTGTGTTAGCTAGTTCAAACGACACTGCCCGTGCCATGTCACGGTAGGCTTCCGATAACGGGTTATCCGGCTCGCTAACCAATAACGGTTTCCCAGCGCCGGCATGTTCACGAATGCGAATATCCAGAGGTAATGCGCCTAACAGCGGCAAACCGTAGCGTTCTGCTAATAAATTGCCGCCATCTTTAGCGAAAATATAATCTTTATGCCCACAAGCCGTGCACTGATAAAAACTCATATTTTCCACCAGGCCCAGCACCGGAATATTCACTTTATTGAACATGGCAATGCCTTTCTGAGCATCAGCGATGGCCAGGTCCTGCGGCGTAGTTACCACTACCGCCGCGGTTAAAGGCACTTGTTGTGCCATAGTAAGCTGAATATCACCGGTGCCCGGTGGCATGTCTACAATGAGGTAATCCAGCACTGGCCACAGCGTTTCATTAATGATTTGCGACAGGGCTTTACTGGCCATGGGACCACGCCAGATGGCCGCGTCTTCGGCGGGTACCAGATAACCAATAGAATTTGCCACCATGCCGTGAGCCTGCAAAGGCTGCATGTGCTTATTATCGGCTGTTGCAGGACGTTCACCGGAATTTCCCAGCATGATAGGCACCGATGGGCCATAGATGTCGGCATCAAGAATGCCAACTCTGGCCCCTTCCTGCATCAGCGCAAAGGCCAGATTGATACTGGTAGTTGATTTTCCTACCCCGCCCTTACCCGATGCCACGGCGATAATATTACGAATATTGGTTACTGCAGGTTTAGCGGTTTGCCCGGCTAGAATTTTAGTTTTAAAGCTCAATTCAGCGGCCAGTTTTTTATTACTCAGGGCTTCGCTAAGCCCGGCTTCTATAAACGGCCATTGGGTTTGGTTCGCAAATGGGAAGGTAACCGTAAGCGTGCCGTTTTCTTCACAGCACCAGATGAGTACCTCTTCTTTTTCCAACACGCAATAATTGCTCAAATAATCGGCAGCGCATTGAAGTAGCGCCGAGGGTTTGGAGGACTTTCGCGAAAAAAACATACAATACCTGCAAATTTATCGGTTAGTTGAGATTAACTCATACAAAAACAATGCAAAAAAAGCGCTTTTCCGCTAGTATTTGCGCCATTTCCATTAGCAATTAGCCGAACGAATTATTCTATGTCTGAACTCAGTCAGCCGACTACCGGCAAGCGCCGAATTCTGGTAACCAGTGCGTTACCCTATGCCAACGGATCTATTCACTTAGGTCACTTGCTTGAACATATTCAAACCGATATCTGGACCCGTTTCCAGCGTTTACGCGGTCATGAATGTTACAGCGTCTGTGCCGATGATGCACACGGCACTCCTGTTATGCTGAAAGCCCAGGAGCTTGGCATTACCCCGGAAGAAATGGTGGCGAAGACCCGCGCCGAACATCATCAGGACCTTACTGACTTTTTTGTTGATTACAACAATTACTATGTGACCCATTCACCGGAAAACCAAGCGTTCTGTGAAGAAATTTACAATCGTCTGGATAAGGCTGGTTACATTTCCAAGCGCACTATTAACCAGCTTTTCGATCCGGAAAAAAACATGTTCCTGCCGGATCGCTTTGTTAAAGGTACCTGCCCAAGCTGTGGTGCCGAAGACCAAAACGGTGATAGCTGCGACGTGTGTGGTGCCACTTACAGCCCTACCGAAGTAAAGAACCCGCGCAGCGTGGTATCCGGGGCGACACCCGTCCTTAAGGAATCGGAACATTTCTTCTTTGACCTGCCGCAGTTTGAGGGCATGTTAAAAGAGTGGATCCGCTCGGGTGCCATTCAGGAAGAAATGGCCAACAAACTGCAGGAGTGGTTTGAAGACGGTCTGCAGCAATGGGACATCAGCCGTGATGCACCGTATTTTGGCTTTGAAATTCCCGGCGCACCAAATAAATTCTTTTATGTGTGGGTAGATGCCCCGGTTGGCTATATGGCCAGCTTTAAGAATTTCTGCGACAAAAATGACGTGGATTTCGATTGCTTCTGGAACCTTGATTCAGATGCCGAGCTTTATCACTTCATTGGTAAAGACATTACGTATTTCCACTGCCTGTTTTGGCCTGCCATGCTGGAAGGTGCGGGATACCGCAAACCAACCGGCGTGAACATTCATGGCTTCGTTACCGTTAACGGCGCGAAAATGTCTAAGTCTCGTGGCACCTTTATTAAAGGCCGCACCTACCTTGATCACCTGAACCCGGAATACCTGCGCTATTACTTTGCGTCTAAGCTGGGCGATGGAGTCACCGATATCGACCTGAACTTTGAAGATTTCGCGCAAAAAGTGAATTCCGACTTAGTTGGTAAAGTAGTTAACATTGCCAGCCGCTGTGCCAGCTTTATTACCAAACGCTTTGATGGCAAGTTATCAGGTAACGTGCTGGAGCCTGAGCTGGTTAAACAGTTTCAGGATGCTTCTGAAACCATTGCTAACCTGTTTGAGAAACGTAAATACCATCAGGCCGTGCGTGAAATTATGATGCTGGCAGACAAAGCCAACCAGTTCATTGACACCAACGCGCCATGGGTCACTATTAAACAGGAAGACAAGCAGCAGTTTACCCACGACGTATGCTCGCTGGGAATAAACCTGTTCCGTATTCTGGTGACTTACTTAAAGCCGGTATTACCGGTACTGGCCGAAAAAACCGAAGCCTTCTTAAACGACGAATTAACCTGGAACAGTGCGCAAACCGTGCTCACTAACCACGCAATTAATAAGTTTAAGCCAATGATGCAACGTGTAGAGATGGATAAAATTAACGCCATGGTTGAAGATTCAAAAGAAAGCCTTGCCGCCGCTGAGCCTAAACTCGATCCAAACAGCCCGCTGGCCAAAGACCCCATCAGCGAAGAAATCACCTTTGATGATTTTGCCAAAGTCGATTTTCGTATTGCCCGCATTGCCAATGCTGAGCATGTGGAAAAGGCCGATAAGCTGTTACGTTTGGAACTCGATCTGGGCGGCGAAACCCGTCAGGTGTTTGCCGGTATTAAGTCTGCCTATGCCCCAGAAGACCTTATCGGTAAGCACACCGTGATGGTGGCAAACCTGGCACCGCGTAAGATGCGTTTTGGCATGTCAGAAGGCATGGTACTGGCCGCCGGCCCCGGTGGTAAAGACCTATACATTCTGGAGCCCCACGAAGGCGCCCAACCCGGCATGCGGGTGAAGTAAGAAAAAACCAAAGTTTTTTCTTATCCCGGAAAGGCAAAAAGGCTTATCCGGGATCTCCAAAACAGACTGACTAATTCAACCAGGCTAACGCCCTAAAATCTTCCCGGCCTCCGAGCCGGGATCTCCCAAAAAGTCTTACTTAGCTTAAACAGCCTTTTCAGCAGATCCCCGCCCAAAAGCACGCGGGGATGACGAGGTTGTTTTATGCGCACATTAATACTTCGTCATCCCGGCCTCCGAGCCGGGATCTCCCAGAAAGTCTTACTTAGCTTAAACAGCCTTTTCAGCAGATCCCCGCCCAAAAGCA
>NZ_CAJXQY010000221.1 GCF_913058315.1 uncultured Alteromonas sp.
ATATACAATGAAATTACAACAATTAAGATACATTGTCGAAGTACAGAACAATAACCTTAACGTATCAGCCACTGCTGAAAGCTTATTTACCTCACAACCCGGGATCAGTAAACAAGTCCGAATGCTCGAAGATGAGCTGGGCGTGCAGATTTTTGGTCGTAGTGGTAAGCACTTAACCCATGTGACACCGGCGGGCAATGAAGTGATTAATATTGCCCGCGAGATCCTCAACAAAGTCGAGAGCATTAAAGCGGTGGCCCGCGAACACAATCTGCCTGATCAGGGTAAATTAAATATTGCCACCACCCACACGCAGGCCAGATATGCCTTACCGGATGTGATCAAAGGGTTTATGAACAAATATCCCAAGGTTTCATTGCATATGCACCAGGGCACGCCGTCGCAAATCAGTGATTTGGCCGCCAAAGGCGAAGCAGACTTTGCAATAGCTACCGAGTCGTTGCATCTGTACAACGATCTGGTAATGCTGCCGTGCTATCACTGGAATCGCAGCGTTATAGTCAATAAAGACCATCCACTGGCTAAGAAAACCTCCATTACGATTGAAGATGTAGCGCAGTACCCACTGGTAACTTATGTGTTTGGATTTACCGGCCGCTCCGAGCTCGACCATGCCTTCGAGAAAGCCGGGCTAACGCCTAAGATAGTCTTTACCGCCACCGACGCTGATGTCATTAAAACCTATGTAAGGCTAGGGGTTGGGATTGGTGTTATCGCCTCAATGGCTGTGAGCGAAGAGCTGGATGCCGACCTGGTGAAAATAGACGCCAGCCATATGTTTGAATACAGCACTACCAAAATCGGCTTTCGCAAGGGGTCGTTCCTGCGCAGTTACATGTTTGACTTCATTGAGCGCTTCGCGCCGCATCTGACCAAAGACAAAGTCGAAAAGGCCATGATGCTGAAAAATAATGATGAAGTAGAGCGAATGTTTAAAGGGCACACGCTACCGGTGAAATAGCGGCGCCCCACACACGTTAACACTCAATTATATTCACTGCGAGACCGCCTCTGGCGGTTTCTTTGTATTTGGTTTTCATATCGGCGCCGGTATCCCGCATGGTTTTGATCACCTTATCGAGCGAGACCTTTTGCTCGCCGGTGCCACGCAGTGCGAGACGCGATGCATTAATGGCTTTAATCGCCCCCATGGCGTTACGTTCAATACAGGGAACCTGAACCAATCCGCCAACCGGATCGCAGGTTAAGCCCAGATTATGCTCCATACCAATTTCGGCTGCACATTCTACCGCGGCAATGTTGCCGCCCAGTACTTCAGTTAAGGCACCCGCAGCCATAGAGCAGGCAACGCCTACTTCCCCCTGACAGCCCACTTCGGCGCCGGAAATAGAGGCATTTTCTTTGTACAGAATACCAATGGCTCCGGCGGTCAGTAAAAAGCGACTGGCGATGTCTTTGTCTACCGGGCGGACGAATTTATCGACGTATTTCAGCACCGCGGGAATAATGCCGGCCGCACCGTTGGTTGGCGCTGTAACCACCCGGCCACCGGCGGCGTTTTCTTCGTTAACGGCCAGTGCAAACAGGTTTACCCAGTCCAGAGGTTGCATTGGATCGCCGCTGTATTCGGTCATCAGGCGGTGATATAGCGAGGGCGCCCGACGTATTACCTTTAACCCGCCGGGTAAAATGCCTTCGCTTTCAATGCCTCGCTCAATACAGGCATCCATGGTCATCCACAGTCCCTGCAAGCGCGTTTTTATGTCTTTACCCGGGTGCAGCGCCTGTTCATTTTTAAGCATCAGGGCACTGATACTAAAGCCTTGTTCTTTGCACAGACTTAACAATTGAGCCGCGGTGCGAAAACTAAAGGGCACGGTATTGCTAATTTCTTTGGCTTCCTGTTTGGCCTCATCCCATTGGTCATCACGCACAATGAAACCGCCGCCAATGGAATAATAGGTTTGTGAAAGCAGCAGGGTTTCGCCTTGATAAGCGTGCAAGGTCATCGCATTAGCATGGCGGGGCAAGGTTTTACGACGATGAAAAACTATGGCTTTGGAGCGCGGAAAGCGAATAGACTTCTCGCCACCAAGAGTAAGCGTTTCGTTGGCGTCGATATCGGCCAGCCAGCGGTCGATATTGTCGACGTCTATGGTATCAGGGCGTTCGCCAAGTAGTCCCAGAATTACTGCTTTGCCACTGCCGTGACCTTTACCGGTTTGTCCCAGCGAGCCAAATAGCTCTGTGGTGACATGGGTTACTGTGGTAATGAGCTGCTGGCTTCTGAGTTCATCAACAAATTCTGCCGCGGCGTTCATTGGCCCAACAGTATGCGAGCTCGATGGGCCTATGCCCACACTGAACATATCAAATACACTTATCATCAGATGCGTTTACCATTATTGTCATTATCATTCCATTCTGCCGCTGTAGCGAGGCCAGAACAAACCAGTTAAGCTAATGGTAGCATGAGAATTTCTATTGATAAGGCGTGTTTTAGCGGGCTGTGATTAAGGGTTGTCAGTATAAATTGACGCCAGGTTACGCAACAGGGCAGCTGTAGCGCCCCAAATCATGCGGTTATGCCAGGGAATAAAATGCACAGGATTGGTTAATGGTCCACGATGAAAGTGTTCCGTGATGTAGTTGTTGGTATCGAGCAAAAACGCCAGCGGCACCTCAAAGGTATCGCTCACCTCATTGCTGTCGATGATTACGTCAAAATCCGGATCAACTATGGCGACCACGGCGGTAATACAAAAGCCGGTGATAGTGCGGTGCTCTGGCATAACGCCTATTACCTGACATTTTTGCCGTGGCAGGCCTATTTCTTCCCAGGCTTCTCGTAGGGCGGTGTCTATCAGATCGGTATCCTGTGCTTCCTGTTTCCCACCGGGGAAACTAATTTGTCCGGGATGATGGACAAGGTGTAACGCCCGTTGAGTAAGTAGCACTGTAAGGCCGTCCGGGCGGTCCATAAGCGGCACCAACACTCCTGCGGCACGCCCGGCATGGGGCAACGGGTAATCGTCGCTGACCGCCAGTGGCGGCGAGGAATGAAAGCGGTGCAGAAAATCGAGTTTATTCACCGCAGGCCTCCAGCACCGGCAGGATACGGGCGACTTTATCGAGGGTTTCCTGATATTCTTCAGCCGCATTGGAGTCGAGCACAATACCGCCACCCGCCCAGCAGTAAAGCTGGTTTTGTTCACCCAGCAGGGTGCGAATACAAATGCTTGAGTCCAGGTCGTTTTTTAACCCTAAATAGAGAAAACTGCCACAATAAATACTGCGTCGGTTGGGCTCCAGTTCTTCAATAATTTCCATTGCGCGAATTTTAGGGGCGCCGGTAATAGACCCGCCGGGAAAGCAACCGGCTAATAAATCGAGGGGATGACTTCCGGGCGCTAATTTACTGGTGATCTTAGTAACCATATGGTGCACCGCCGGGTAACTTTCCAGTTTGAACAGTTCCGGTACCTGTAAACTGCCAGGAACACTGTGCTTGCTGATGTCGTTACGCAATAAATCAACAATCATCAGGCTGTCTCTTATACACATCTCCGAGCCCACGAGACAGGCAGAAATCT
>NZ_CAJXQY010000222.1 GCF_913058315.1 uncultured Alteromonas sp.
TGGGTTATGTGTATTCTTCAAAATATTGCGATGAAGACACGGCTGTAGCTACCCTTAAAGCGCATATCGGGCCCGCGGCCGATAACCTGCAACATCGTTTGCTTAAATTTGAGCCGGGTTACCGTAAAACCCAGTGGCATAAAAACTGTGTGGGCATCGGTTTATCGGTAGGCTTTATTGAGCCGCTGGAAGCGACCGGGATAAGTTTTGCTGAGGTGGCTGCATTAATGCTGTGCAATTTATTCCCGTGGTCCGGCGATTATGAACGCTCAGCCACGCAGTTTAATACGGCTATGAGCAAGCGCTTTGAGCATGTAAAAGACTTTATCAAACTCCACTATTACCTGACCGACCGAGACGATACTCCGTTCTGGCGCGATAACCAGGATCCGGCCACGGCCTCTGAGTACCTTAAAGGGAAGCTGGAACAGTGGCGTCACCGGCCCCCTTCGTTTCTGGATATTGATGCCAGCCACGATATTTTTGATGAAAACAGCTGGCAATATATTCTCTATGGCATGGGCTTCAAAACCGATATCTCAGCCCGTGAAGGCGCGTTACGTTTCTTTGATGATGCACATAACGAATTTGCCAGCATTCGCCAGCAAAGCGAGAATGCCAAACGAGCGGTTCCCAGCCATCGGGAACTGGTGAACGAGGTTTGTCAGAGTGGTTTTAAACCTCAGCCGCGGAGGGCCCGTCGATGACGCAGACTTCTGACACCATTAACACGCCGGCAGTTAAACGTGTAGTGATTGTGGGGGGCGGCACTTCAGGCTGGATGTGCGCCGCCGCTATAGCCCGCATTGCTCCGCCAGATACCCGTATTACCCTGGTGGAATCTGAAGATATTGGTGTTATCGGGGTTGGCGAAGCCACCATCCCTACGCTGATGGAATTTAATGATTTCCTTGGCATAAAAGAGCACGATTTACTGCGTGAATGCCAGGGCACCTATAAGCTGGGGATCGACTTTGTCGACTGGTATCAAAAAGGCCAGAGCTATTTTCATCCGTTCGGTTTTTACGGGCGCGACACACCCGAGTTCTCTTTTCATCAACTGTGGCTGCGCTTAAATGCAATGGCAGCAAAGGGCGAAATTCCTGCCGAAGCCCCGGGTGTTATCAGTGATTATAATTTGTGTACCGTAGCGGCCAGGCAAGGGCGATTTGCGCCGCCTCAGGGGGGTGCCGATACCATCTTATCGACCATGCGCTACGCCTATCATTTTGATTCTGCCCGTTATGGAAAAATGCTGCGCCGCTATGCCGAGCAACGCAATGTAGAACGCATTGAAGGTATCGTTAACAGTGTTGAACAGGAGCACAATTCGGGCCTGCTACGATCAGTAACGCTAAACAGCGGGCAGGTTCTGGAAGGCGACCTGTTTGTTGATTGCAGTGGTTTTAAAGCGCTGTTGATTGATGGTGCGATGCAAAGTGAATTTGTTGACTGGCATCACTATTTACCCTGCGACCGGGCCATTGCAATGCAAACAGAACTACCCGGCGCACCCGACCCGTTTACGAGATCCACCGCTGATGATGCGGGCTGGCGCTGGCGCATCCCCCTACAAACCCGGTTAGGAAATGGTCATGTGTACAGCAGTGACTTGATGACTCAGGATGAGGCGCTGCAAAAGTTACTTGCGGGCGTTGAGGGAGAACCGGTTACTCAACCGCTGCCACTTAAGTTTCGTACCGGGCATCGCAAAGCATTCTGGGAAAAGAATTGCGTGGCTATCGGCCTGGCCGGCGGGTTTATCGAGCCGCTGGAATCTACCAGTATTCATCTCACCCAAATGGGGATTCAGCGATTAGTAAATTTATGGCCGGGGCGTGGCTGTAACCGCTCAGAGATAGCTCAGTACAATGCATTAATGACCGCCGATTATGAACGCCTGCGCGACTTTATCGTGCTTCACTATAACGCTACCGAGCGCGAGGATACTGAATTCTGGCGCTACGTAAAACATATGGATATTCCGGATACGCTGGCCGCCAAGCTGGAAATATTTCGTAGTAATGGCCGGGTAATTCCGTCGCCGGAAGATCTTTTTACGCCCCACAGCTGGCTGGCTGTTATGTTGGGGCAAGGCATCTACCCGGAAAATTACGATGTGCTGGTGGACCGTGTACCCGCTCAGGCGTTACTTAAAAACATGCAAATGCTGCGCATGTCAGTAGCGAAAACCGCTGAATCCATGCCCTCCCACGAGGCGTTTATCCGCCGTTACTTTGCCGCGGCTCCTGCACAGGTTTAAAATCCAATGCCAGGGGAAAGAGGGCGATAAACGCCCTATGCCCCATAAACCGCAATTTTGCCACGCTTTAAAGCCATATCCTCTTTGTTTTTCAGTTTTTCGTAAGTAAACTATGCACCCCATCGCCATGGATCTGCTTGATGGTTACGTCAGAAGTTAGTTTTTTAATATAAATCGCAGAGGTAATGGTTGTGTCTATCACCCCCTTAAACCGTACACTGTCCGTCGCGCCTATGCTCGATAGTCAGGACTAACTTTAAAGTGCCTTGATTTATAGAAAGATTTTCTAAAAAAGTGGTTTTCGTTGTATTCCTGAGTGTAATGAAATCGACGGAAAAAACCAGAAACCTACGTCAGTTTTTTGCTACATTTAATTGCGCTTTTATTATTTCAATCAGAGTCTCTGCTTCATCGAAGTCTGCGCGGGTGAACTTAGTGATATCTGTCTTGAGGCGTTCTAATACTCGTTCATTGTTTAGCAGAGTCTGCCTGATATAGTTTAAGGTATCGCCGTGTGCCATAGCAGCGACCTCATCAGCGAGCATCATTGCACTGGCTTTCATATCGTCATAGTCCTGTAATTCCATGTAATCGCGCTCATAAAGGGCTTCAAATACGTCGGGAATTTTACTGTAGTGTTTTATGACGTAATAGATATCGATAGCGTCCTTTCCCTGGTACTCACGACCTCGTTCTGTCCAGGCGATGAGTTTGAGTAACAGGATGCCAGCCGGAGAGGCTACTTTTACACGAAGTGCAGGCTCTTTGTTTAGGAGTACGTCCCAGGCATGTTTGTATGCTTCATCAAAGCCTAACACACTCATTTGAAAATCATGTTCTGGCGGCCAGGTGATCTGGCCCTCGGCGTCACTGACTCCCCCAAATGGAATGAGGTCGATTTCCCAAGACAGGCCGTCACTGTCAGTGGTACTGAGTTGATGTGTTTTCTTTGGGTGTGCTGTAAACCCTGATTCAATCAGGGCATCTCGCATTTTTTGGTAATGTTCCCAACTCGGCACTTCCAGGCCGAAATCCACATCCCGCGTACCACGTTCAATCGCAGCGTTATAACCATGAACTAAAATGATATCCCTTGCCGTCGCACCTACGATTAGTA
>NZ_CAJXQY010000223.1 GCF_913058315.1 uncultured Alteromonas sp.
CCCCTGGACCGAGCAATATCAACCATGCAAATAAACAGTGATTTTAGTCAGCGAGTGGTTATTCAACCCGAAGAGTACGAATTTATCCCTTCTCCGCTTAACGGCGTTAGCCGCATGATGCTGGACCGCGCCGGTGGTGAGGTAGCCCGAGCCACCAGCATAGTCCGTTACGAAGCGGGCGCCGGTTACAGTGGCCACACCCACGATGGCGGTGAGGAGATCTATGTTTTAAGCGGCACTTTCAGTGATGAGCACGGCGATTACCCTGCCGGTACCTATCTGCGCAATCCCCCAGGCAGTGCACACACGCCATTCTCAGCAGCCGGATGTACCATTCTGGTTAAGCTCTGGCAGTTTGCACAAGACGACTCCGAACATCTCACCATCAATACACATCAGGCAGCATGGCTTCCCGGCCAGGTTGAAGGGCTTAGTGTAATGCCGTTGCACGAGCACAACGGCGTCAGCACTGCGCTGGTTAAATGGGCGCCTGACACCCGGTTTGGCGGGCACGTTCATCCGGGCGGCGAGGAAATACTGGTCCTTAACGGGGTCTTCAACGACGAACATGGCAGTTATCCGGCAGGCAGTTGGGTCCGCAATCCAAGATACAGTCAGCATACCCCTTTTACGGGTGAGGAAGGCGCGCTGATCTTCGTAAAAGTGGGTTATATGGGCGCAAACTTACTCGGCGACCAGTTTATCAGCGACGGCTGATGAGTCAGGTTGTGTCACAGTTGTCAGTGCCTCAGGCAATTACTGTCAACGCTGACCAAAGCCGCCCTCGCTTAGAATAAAAAGCTTATATTTCAAATAGTAAAATATACTAAAAAGTAGGCACCAAGCTTGCTATCTGCTTATTGAAGAGGCGCTGTAGGAGCCTCATGGTTCAGGAGCAGAGACTATGTACCGTTTTTTACTTTTTATGCTAATGGGTATGGCTTTATTCACAGCTGGCTGTGGCGATGGCAACAATCAGGGGCCAAACACGTTTACAGTCAATAATGATGGCCTGTCCACATTTAACCTTAGTCAGCTTCGTACCCAGCTGAATACATACCCGTTAGGTACCCTGACCGCACTGGAGGAAGAAGGCCTGTTAATGATGCGAGAAGAAGAAAAACTCGCTCATGACGTGTACACCACCTTATATAACCAACACGCCCTGCTGATATTCAGTAACATTGCCAACAGCGAACTCACCCATACCGAGGCGGTCCTGGCATTGCTTGAACGATACCAGTTAACCGATCCGGTCACCAACAACGCCACCGGCGCATTCAGCAACACCGAGTTTAGTTACCTTTATACTGTATTAACAGAAAGTGGTTCTGTTTCTATTCTGGAAGCGCTGTATGTGGGGGCGCAGGTAGAGGAGCTGGATATTTACGATCTCATGCGCTTAGGCAACGATGTGATGGAGAATCCCGACATCGACCTGGTTTACAGCAACCTGCTCAAAGGTTCACGCAATCATTTACGCGCTTTTTACAGTCAAATCCTGAATAACAATGGCACCTATCGCCCTCAATATATCAGTCAGGACCTGTTTGATAAGATTGTTAACAGCCCAATGGAAAGAGGCTAACTGGCTAATTTACCACCTTAAATTCAATTTCTAACGGCAGGTTCGGGCGCTCTGAGTTCTCTCAGCCTACCTTATTGCTGCGCAAATTAATCGCCTGCCGATATTAAAAATAGTTTTTTTGATTTTAAAACCCGTTCAAAACAAACTTTAACGTTCACAACTGTGCAAAAAGAAAGCATTCAAACCACCCGTAGCTATCCGCCATAGCTCAGATAGTATACTGTATGACATGAAGTCTACCGCTAGAATCGGTCAGACTATCGCTACAATAATAAAAAAATATCAAAATAACGAAATACCAAACTTCTGTTAAGGAGTCATTTATACATGTCAATTGTGGTTAAAACTTTGTCGGAACAAGCTTACGAGATTATTCGTGAGCGTATCCTTGCCAACGATATGTTCCCGGCAAAACCCATTCGTCAGGACGCCCTCTCCCAGGATCTGGGAGTAAGTAAGATCCCGCTGCGTGAAGCACTCACCCGGCTGGAACAAGACGGTTTATTAGTTTCTCACCCAAACCGCGGATTTATTGTTCGCCCACTCAGCCTGGCCGAAGCCGAAGATGTGTTTCATCTGCGGACCACGCTGGAACCTGAAGCGGCTGCCCAGGGCTGTAAAAAAGCCACCGAGGAAGATAAAGCCAAGGTTTCCGAGATTTTTAAACGTCTGCAAAGCATGGCTAATGAAATATCGCCCGAAGCGGTTACCGTCAACCGGGAGTTTCATTTGGCGCTGTCGGCCCCCGCCGGCCGCAAAATCACGCAGGAACTGCTGTTCAAGATCCACCTGCTGTCTGAACGTTACGTTCGTAAGCACCTTGAGCCACCCGATCGTGAGGCCGACGCCTACCGCGAACATGAAGAAATTTATGCTGCGTGGATGAACAAAGAACCTAAACTGGTGAAAAAGTTACTTAAAGAACATACTCATAGCACATTAGAAGATTTACGCGGTGAGTTATTCGAATAAGCCGTTCAGGTACAGATAAAAAGAGTGGCATTGCCACTCTTTTCGTTTAACGCCGTAAAAACACGTTCAATATAAGCGCCGCATCAGGATTTCATGTCGTTTAGCGCTATAATCGCAGTAACAATAACAACGACAGATCATCCGGAGCTCACACATGGATTGTATCCGTGCCTTACAAGGCCTTTTACTTTCAACTGCAGTTATCCTTAGTGCCTGCAGTGCCCCACCGCCATCCAGTACTTCTCAATCGGCAACACCGCAGAACTTATCAACTGCCTATACCCTGAAAAGTGGCGGGCAAATCCCGCGCTATCAGCAAGGCGTCAGTGTTGAACATGCAGAGCTGCATTTCGCTTTTGATTTCGATAAAGAGCGGCTCTTTGGTAACACCATTCTGACCCTGCAAGCGGCACAACCAGCTAAAGCGGTATCAGTCGACCTGGACAGCGTGTTCACTATCGACGGTGTGTGGCTTAATGGCGAAAAAATCAGCCCGCAACGCTACACCAATGAACAGGGCGAACTGGTTATTACCCCGGCTAACGAAGTGAGTTTTCCGGTGTCGGTTCAGGTGAAATATCATGGCCATCCCCGCACGCCGCCCAACGCGCCCTGGGACGGCGGTGTAATGTGGGATAAAACTCCAGACGGCGCGCCCTGGCTGGCTACCGCTGTACAAGGCGAAGGTTGCGATATCTTCTGGCCATGTATCGACCAGCCCATGGGCTGTCTCTTATACACATCTCCGAGCCCACGAGACAGGCAGAAAT
>NZ_CAJXQY010000224.1 GCF_913058315.1 uncultured Alteromonas sp.
GTATACAATGACCCATGGGAAGGTTTTAATCGCTCGGTATTTGCCTTCAATCATGCGGCCTACGAATATGTCTTAATTCCGGTTAGCGACGGCTATAAAACGGTGGTACCAGGTCCCGTGCGTTCTTCTGTAGGTAATTTCTTCGCTAATTTGCGTGAGCCTCTGAATCTTTTAAATAACCTGTTTTCCGGCGAAGTGTCTGATGCGGGTTCAAACCTGGGGCGGTTTTTAATTAATTCAACGGTCGGGCTGCTCGGCTTATTTGACCCGGCCACGAGCTGGTTTGAAATCGATCCAAAACGACGCTCAGTGGGGGATACGCTGGCAAGTTACGGTGTTGGTTCGGGCCCCTATCTGGTATTGCCCTTGCTCGGACAAAGTGATGTCAGAGGCGGCTTTTCGGTGATGACGGAAGGGTTTATTCACCCGGTTAATCACGTGGCAGATTCGCCGCAAAACTATCAACTCAGAGCCTTTGATGGTGTCGACGATTTTTCCGAGCAGTCAGAAACCTACCAAAATTTGTATCAAAACGCCGACGATCCCTATTTGTACTTCCGTAATCAGTATTTGCAGGGCCAGGCCAGGGACTCGTTGTATGAAGAATCGACTGATTAGTACGCTTGCTACAGGCATTGTAAAATGGCGCTGGGCGGTGGTAATTGCATTTACCGTGTTACTGGCAGGAGCCTTAACCGGCGTTGGTAAATTTAAAATTGCCGCATCGGCCGACACTTTGCTGGTAAAAGACAATAAACTCTACATCCAGACTCAGGTCGCGCAGCAAACTTTTAGTCCCGACGAGTTTATCCTGTTGGCTTATGAACCTCGCGAGCACGATGTGTTCAGTGAGCAAACGTTCAGCGATCTGAGCCAGTTGCAGCAGGAAATCAAACAGATCCCACGGGTTGAAAGTGTTACTTCAATCCTGACAGTTCCCCTTATTGACAGTGCTGAGGCGCTGACCGGTCAGACCGAAGTCAGTGAGTTAACCTGGCAGCAGCAGCACTATTCCGCCAAAAAGATGAAAGCTCTGGTGAGTGGCCATCCTATTTTTACCGACCTGCTGATTAACCGCGACAATACGGCAACCTCTATTCAGATAGTGTTTAAGCCGAACCCTGAGCTGGTCGACATTGAGCAGCAAATTACCGGTATCCAGGCACATTTGCTAAGCCGCGAACTCAGTGCAGAGGAGCAGGAACAGCTCGAAGCCCTGAAAGCGCAGGCGGAACCCTTGCGGGAGCAGTTAACCCAAACCCGCAAGGAGGAAATCAAACAGCTTAACGAAATCACTCAGCCCATCAATCAACGGGCAAATACCTACCTGGGCGGCTCCTACGTGGTCGGACAGCATCTGATTGACATTATCAAATCCGATCTGGTGATCTTTGGTCTCGCTATTGCACTGGTGGTGGCGTTACTTCTGGCTGTATTGTTCCGCCGGGTGAAATGGGTGGTGTTCCCCTTATTAAGTTGTGGCCTGAGTGTGACCCTGACAATTGGCGCACTGGGCTGGGCAGATTTGAGGGCGACAGTGATCTCGGCTAACTTTGTGGCGCTCCAGATTATTCTGACCCTGGCAGTTATGATCCATATGCTTGGCAGCTATCGCTACATCGCCCGTGAAAAACCGCAAACCGACCAGCATAATCGCGTTGAGCTGATGCTTAAAGACAAGCTCAGCCCGTGTTTTTTTGCCTCGCTTACTACCAGTGTAGGCTTTGCCGCTTTGCTATTCAGCGGCCTGGAGCCGGTGATTTCCTTTGGCCTGATGATGCTAATAGCCATGGTGATTTCACAACTGGTGAGTCTTATTCTGTTTCCGGCATTATTAGCCTTATTACCCGCCGGCAGCGAAGCTGATGATTATGCCTTTATCCGTACCATTTTACATCGCAGCCGTCAGCTAACGCTTAATAAACCGGGTGTAACCATTGTTGGTACGGGTCTGGTATTTGTTGCCCTGAGTGTAGGGATCACCCGGCTTAACGTGGAAAACTCATTTATTGATTATTTCGCTGACGATACCCAGGTGCACCGTGAGCTGGCGTATATTGATCAGGAATTTGGCGGTACTACGGCATTGGATATCATTCTGGATGTTACCGATAAACCAGACGATCCGTCATTAATCATCAGTGCCGACAGTGTGAATCAACTGCAATTAGTGCAGCAAGCCGTGACGGCTTTTGAAGCCACTGGTAGCGTAACGTCGCTGGCGAATTTTACCGAACTGGCCACCCAGCTCAATAACGGCCGCCCGCTTACCGAATACGAACTGACCAGCATTTACTATTTGCTTAACGAGAAGGTGGTTAATCAGCTGGTCGGTGCGTATTTCTCTGAACAGGACCAGCGTCTGAGAGTGGCTATTCGCGTACAGGACACCACCGAAGGTCTTGATCGCGAACAGTTTCTGAATAATTTAAAACAGGATCTGGCTACGGCGGGTATCCACAGTGAACAGTATCAGTTAACCAGTTTATTCGTGTTATATCAGGATATTCTGAGTCGCTTATTTGACTCGCAAATTACTACGCTGGGGATGGTATATGTGGCTCTGGGGCTGGTGTTTTTGTTGATTTTCCGCTCTGTTAAAGTGGCGCTTATTGCCTTGCTGCCAAACGTATTAACCACCCTGGCAATTCTTGGCGTGATTGGCTGGGCCGGTATTCCGCTGGATATTATGACCATTACCATTGCAGCCATTGCCATGGGGATCGCAGTGGACGACACCTTACATTTTGTGCACAGCTACATGGCCGGGTTAAAGGCCGGGAGTGGGCAGGCGGTGCCTGCTGCAGAAGAAGCCTTTAAACACAGTGGACTGGCCATTTTAATGACGACTACGGTCATCGCGGTAGGGTTTTCACTGTTCGGTTTTTCCGATTTTCTGCCCAGTGTGTATTTCGGACTGCTGACGGCGCTTGCCATGATTATGGCGCTGGTGGCTGACCTCACGTTATTGCCGGCACTACTAAATAAGCTGGTGGCTAGCCAATCTGATCCTGCTGAACCACAAGGAGATAAAGCAAATGTCTGATGTATTGCGTAATGGATGGCTGAAAGATATCTCAGCGCGATTTTTTGCCGGCCTTTTTATGTGCGTATCGGCTACGATGATTGTGATGGCGGGGCTGCATTTTTATCAGGGCTTTGCTCCGGACAAGGATTTTGTGTCGGCGGTGATTAAGGCCGTGAATGATTTATTTATTGCCCTGGCGACCTACGAGCTGGCTATGGGCATTTTTAAGGAGTACCGGCACAATCAGGAAGACGACCTGTTTATGTCC
>NZ_CAJXQY010000225.1 GCF_913058315.1 uncultured Alteromonas sp.
CTGACTTTCAAAACAGCCAGTTTATTCTTGCAATATTGGAGGAGACCATATACAGACTCTAGCACAAGGTGGCGATTATCAACCTGAATTGACAACCGCTTAAGTTAATAATGTACCTGTTCACTTCCAAGGATTGCTGAATAAATATAACGTGATGACAATACGGTTAAACCGACATATCGAAAACCTGATGGGGGCTGTGGATTATTAATCCGTGTCAACGATAAGGACGATATGGGCGAAGTTCATCGAGGCTCGAAGTGAAAATACTTCAACGAGAAGCCAGATATACGGACGCAAACCATTTTAGTCAGAATAGCCTGATTACTCTTGCAATAATGGGGATACCATATAAAATCTTAGGAAGGGAACAGTTGCTAGAAGCGAAAAGAGTGACTAAATATAATGAATACTATAAAACAAATACTTATGCCTGCTGGTAACTTATCGGAAGAAGACCATCACAAAGCGTTTCTTACCATGGTGTCTTGTCTTATATTGGTGCCGGCATCGGTACTATACGCTACTGTCTATTACTTGCATGAGGCACATGATTCCGTCTTTGTTATCATATTGGATTGTTTTCATTTCATCGCTACACTATTCATTTTGAGGGCAGGCTTAATAAATCTGGCTGCCAACTCTGTATCCCTGGGACTATTGTGGGGCCAGGTTTACCTCATGTACCTTAACGGTGGTGTTTACACTGGCTCGGTCGTCTGGTTTGTAGTTGTACCTGCCATTGCGATATTGTTGTGTGGGTTTATAGAAGGGATTTTCTGGGGCGTACTGACGATTTTAGCGGTTAGCGTTATCTATTTTATCCAGATGTCTAGCGGAATCCCTGAGCCAGAACTAGGTATTGCTGAATTATCTGGCACAAGGGTTATCTTAGTTTGCGGTGCAATACTGGCGAATTTGATTATGTTAAGTATTATAGAGAAGCAACGGGTAACAAGTAACGAGTACGCTCGCCATGCATTGTTAGATTTAGAGAAATCCAAGTCAGAGGCTGAGGATAACGGCAAATTGATGACTGAGATAGTTGGCTCGGCTGAGAAAAATTCCCATCTACTGGCTGCTTCCACCGAACAACTGGCAATTACCTCTCAGACCATTTTAGAAAATACTCGTGGCCTGCTTGGCCGGGCACTGGAACAGGTGCAGGCATCGGAAAGTACCAGTAAAACACTGGAAATCATCTCCGAAAATATGAAGAGCAGCTTTGCCAAGGTTAATGCGGTCAATTCACTGGTTCAGTCAACCAAAGAAAATGCCGCCGACGGCCAGCAAGCGATTACTCGGACGATGGTGTCGATGAGCAAAATTAAAAGCAATAACGAAGAAATAAACCGGGCAGCGGCGATGATTTCCGGCATCGCAGACCAAACCAATTTGCTGGCTCTCAACGCGGCCATAGAAGCTGCCCGAGCCAGTGTGCATGGGCGTGGATTTGCAGTAGTTGCTGATGAAGTCCGTACTCTTGCTGCGCAAAGCAACAGTACTGCGGTGGAAATTCAAAACAGTCTGATACTGGCCACTACCAGTATTGAGGAAGGCGCCGCCATTGTAGAAGATACCGGTGCTCAGCTTGGGCTAATCCTGCAGGCGGTTGAAGACATCTATGAACAGTTCGGTGAAGTTCGTGAGCTTATTGACAAGAGTGATAAAGATATCACGGCGATATCGGCTTCGGTTCATCAACTTACCCGCATTGCGGTAAATAATCAGGACAGTGCTAAGGAAGTAGAGGAAAGTTCCGAGCATATCGCCCAAACCACCAGTAACCTGAGTGAAATGGCCAGTGAGTTACAGGAGCTGGTGTCCAGGCGCAAGTATTAAGCCAGTATAGGTTAATTAAACTTCCCACCTACATCTTAGTTTCTAGTACAGTAATGGCATGATTATTAATAAATTATACCGTTTTTTGCTGTTGGTCATTTGCCCTTTTGGGAAGAGTGTGCTTTTTTTGTGGAAGTAAGCCCCAACGAACATGACCTGAATCAGTTTAAAAAACTGTTGCACGAAGATGAGGAATTCGTTTCTGGCGATGCCGGATATCAAGGCGCAGAAAAATGCGAAGAGCTTCAGGATACGATTGCAGAGTGGTTGATTGCAGAACGCCCCGGTAAAGTCAGGGCACTGAAAAAGCATACACGAAAGAAAAAGACGGCTATTAACATCGAATACGTAAAAGCAGCATCCGGGCAAAAGTAGAACATCTGTTTCGCATTATCAAACGTCAGTTTGGCTTCTTCAAAGCACGGTACAAAGGACTGATGAAAAATGACTCACAGTTAGCCATGCTATTTACCTTAGCGAACCTGTTTAAAGTCGACCAGATGTTAAGGCGATAGCCGAGATCTGTCTGAACTCCGGGAATAGCCCGAATTAAGGCTGAAATTCAGCCTAAAAGGCGAGTATATTGACCGAAATTGAAAATTTAGTATTCAAAAATTATACCAATTGACTTAAAAATTTGATCTAATGACGCTATTCATATTTGAGTGATTTTCACATGCATACAGCCGACGACTTTAAACAACTAGCAAAGCATACCTCCAACGGGCAACTGCGTACCCGCTATTTAGCGTTATATCATTTCAAAAAAGGGGAAACGCGTACTCAGATAGCCGATTACCTTGGGGTTGCCAGAGGCAGTGTTAATACATGGGTAACCAATTACCTGGCTGAGGGACTAGAAGGTCTGCAAAGCAAACCGAGTCCGGGTAGACCCTGTCAGCTCTCCGTCTCCCAGCGAGAACAGATCGCACAATTTATCGAAGAAAATGCGGTTAAAAAGGAGGGAGGCCGTTTAATTGCACAGGATGTACGGCAATACATTAGCGATACCTTCCAAATTGACTACCAGTTGCGAAACGTCTACCGCGTCATGGATGCACTCGGTTTCAGTTGGATAACCAGTCGCTCGAAGCACCCTAAGCAATCACAACAAACGCAGGAAAACTTTAAAAAACTTCCAGTTGGAAACGATCCTTCACACTCCGGGTCACCTCCCGCTGGGTCGCGTTGATGTCTGGTTCCAGGACGAAGCACGATTCGGTCAGCAAAATCAAACGACAAGAATATGGGCAGCTAAGTGCAGCAGACCAAGAGTGGTAAAGCAACAACAATTTGATTATGGCTATCTGTTTGGCGCAGTGTGTCCGAGCAATGACAACACACAGGCGCTTATCAGCCCTCTTGTCAATAAAGAGGTGATGAAGCAACATCCTACATTCCGCACTAAATTTAGGAATAAATTTGCCTGTAACGTTCGCCTAGCAC
>NZ_CAJXQY010000226.1 GCF_913058315.1 uncultured Alteromonas sp.
ATTCGTCGGCAGCGTCAGATGTGTATAAGAGACAGATATAAGTTTTTATCTAATTTTAATTTTTAATATCTATTATTTTGAGTTAGCATGTTTGTAATACATGGAGGTGTTGATGTTCTCGATTGAGTGGACGAAAACAGCTGTAAAGGAACTGCGGAAGATTCAGCCTGAAAAACAACGTACGGCGATCTTCAAGGCTGTAGACGAACTAAGCGAATGCCCAACAACGGCAGCAAATGTGAAAGCACTGAAAGGTCATAAGGCTGGTTATCGCCTGAGGGTAGGCCGATATCGCGTTTTGTTTGATCTAGATGAAGGTGTACGAGTCATAACGATTCAATAGGTGAGAAAACGAGATGAGCGAACATACTGAAGCCAGGATTAAAACCGAAGCTCAGATTATTAGAGATAGTAGTGGTAAACCTTTGTACGCCGTAGTGCCTTATGATGAATACCAAGCACTTGTTGAAGCTGATGCTCACGTCACTGTTCCTCATGAGGTTGTAGGTCTTATGATTGAAAAAGGTCTAAGTCCTATGGCTGCGTGGCGCAAATACCGAGGATTATCTCAAGTGCAGATGTCAGAAAAATTAGGCGTTACTCAAGGAGCCATTGCTCAGGCAGAGAAGTTCGGAAATAAACCTCATATAGAAACTCTAAGAGCCTGGGCTCGTGCGTTAGATTGTGATGTTGCCCAGTTGACGGAATAGGGTCCGAGTTACGATTAAATAATCGATAGATTTGTAGTTTATATACAGTATATTTTTACTAAAGCATGAATCGCCCCTAGTTTCCTAGACACTCTTTAAAGTTACAATGTACTTAAAGAGGAGGCCGATATGGCTGGTGGAACTTTATCAAAACCGGCAAAGTGTGCCGGCATACTATTACGCTGTTACTCGCTATGAAACGAATCTTCCTACTGCTGATACTTTATCCTGCCTTACTGAATGCATCGGTCGACTTGGTTAAAGTAGACAAGTCAGAAAACCGTATGATGCTGATGGAAGATGGTCAGGTCATAACTGAGTATTATGTGGTTTTTGGAGAGAACCCAAAGGGGCATAAGTTTCAGGAAGGCGATGAGCGGACACCAGAAGGTCGATATACTCTTGATTACAAGAAAGAAGATTCGTCATTCTACCGTTCTATGCATATCAGCTATCCCAATGCTGAAGATAAAGCGAGGGCGGATGAGCTAGGGGTATCTCCTGGTGGTTTTATCATGGTACATGGTCAGAAGAACGGTTTAGGATGGCTTTCATTTCTCTTTCAAAAATTCAACTGGACTGACGGCTGCATTGCACTCACGAATGGTGATATGGACGATTTCATGGAGAGAGTAGATGTTGGTACTCCAATTGAAATCCAATGGTAAGCGAGTAACAAGCAAAGGCAGGCTGGGACGGCTTCGCCGCCCCTGCTTTGAGCGTTATGCATCTTAAGGAGTGAGCATGTCTACAATATTTGCTTTTGTAAAATTGTTTGAAAGTAGATCTCATGCAGAAGACTTCGTGAATGGGAAGCTGTTCATGAATACTATTCGTTCTTTTAAAGAGTACAAAGATGAGTCTGGTGAGTTGCGGGGAGATGAATATGAAGGGATTGTCGCACTATACCAACCTGATAAGATCGGAGAAATAAAGTTTGGTGAGCATACGATCCCAGCATCGGAGTTGGCTGCGCCAATAGTCGTGCATGGAAATCACTTACTAGATCATAATGTTTTCTGCATATATTCTCTCAATAGCCGTGGCCATGATACCGTTTCCGCTGAAACGCTTTCCGAATTCAAGCGAACTCTAGAGTTGCATGAATCATGTTTTGGTTTAGGGAAGTTTTGTGTAGTCATTTTGAATGCATCGAAATTTATCGAGCGCTGTAAATCAGCAGTTGAAAAGTTAAACTTCAATGGCAATCTTGGTTTGGTTGATTATTTCAATGAGCACGATTTTCATGGCAATATGCCTGAAAATCAACTCGGCTACCAAAAGCGCAGTCTATTCGCGCATCAGCGTGAGTACAGAATAAAAATAGATACTATGCGCTCAATTCCTGGCACCTATTTCCTAGAGGTCGGCGATTTAAGCGACATTGCTGTAATCACTACACCCTCTGAGTTTAACAAGCAGCTGGAGTTAAAGTTACCGGATGGCAGCCATGCATAACAAGGCGCTGCTGCGGAAAATTTACTCGCTGGCGCTCCCAAATTTCCGCAGAGCGCGGCGTTATGCAAACATTGAACATCAAAGGAATCAAAAATGAGTATCACTATATTGAAAGATGTACTTATTGATAAAGGAATGATAGAAAATCACTTTGAGGGTGAGGTTCCTGCAAATTTGTGGAGAGCTCTAAAGCGCAGTAGCGGAAAAGGAATTTTTGAATTTGTAGAAGAACCATTTATTTTGTCAAATGGCAGGCCTCGACCAGCCGATATTACCATTGAAAAACGCAATGGAGAAAAGTGGGTTCTGGTCAAAGAACGTCCGCGCGGAGTAAGTACATTTGATAAGCCGGGAGTTCCTTCAGGAAATGGCTGGGAGTACTACAAAATACCGAAAGGAACTGAACTGCCGGAAGGATTGGCAATAGTCAAAGACAATTATAACAGTAAATTCGAAGCCACCCATTATACTATTGCGCCTGCCTTCGATATGCCTTTAAGCCAATTTAAGTCGAAACTTTCGGCGCTGGCAATGAAATTAATGAAGGAAGCGATGTAATGAGAGTTCCAACCGCTTGGGCACCCTTGGTCTTGTCATCAGTTAGAGATGCAATCCTCTACCAAGAAAGCTTGCTTAAAAGTGAAACCATACGAAATCGAGAAGATTACGAGGAGCATATAGTACAGCTTAGCGAACTACTAGAAGTTCTCAAGGAGGAGTATCGGTCTATCGAAAAAGAAGCAGGTATTCCGCTAGATAAAATATTATAAACGCATAACCAAAGTAGCCACCAGACCCACACTGCTACGTTTGGTTTTGTGCATTTGCTCCCTCAATATTGCACAAAACCAAGCGTCACAGTATGGGCAGGAGAATAAATAAGACCGGCAATAAATAAGACCGGCAATAAATAAGACAGTCAAGATAAGAGAGTAGCCGGCAATTTACTCTTTTAAATTTTCGCGACAAGATTTTATTGGTGCTGTAGGAGTATGCGGCGGACTTTTCGGTGATATTGCTTAATATCAGCGATTTTTAGGCGAGATTAAATCTCAGAAGGCTTCTGAATTAGGATGGGGTGTGTTGAATTAGATTGTCGAGGTTAC
>NZ_CAJXQY010000227.1 GCF_913058315.1 uncultured Alteromonas sp.
GATTTCTGCCTGTCTCGTGGGCTCGGAGATGTGTATAAGAGACAGGTTTTAGATTCACCTTCATAGCCCACAACCTGTTTGTCTTGATCTACAGGTTCTCTGTGAATATGATTAAGTCTGGGTAGCATTAAGCTTAGGCTAAACCTACTGCCTTCGCCGAGGCCACTAACTAAACTAATATCACCGCCCATTAACTCCGCAAGCGCACGGGAGATGGTGAGGCCTAAACCCGTACCAGAAACCGCCGTGTTACTGTCAGATACACGCTCGAACGGATGGAACACGGTTTCTTGATCCTGCTTGCTTATCCCCGGGCCAGTGTCTTCAACAATAAACTTTCCTACTTCATTACGGTATCGCACGGTAAATGTCACACTGCCGTGTTCAGTAAATTTAAGAGCATTAGAAATCAAGTTTATTAGAATTTGCCGTAGGCGCTGTTTGTCACCAGACACAAATTGGGGTAGGTGCTGGGGGAAATCAGCGGTAAACTTTAACCCTTTAGATAGTGCTTGCTGCTGAAACATGTCAATAAGTTGTTCTAGTAACGGACGTAATTGGATATCTTCACGGTGAACTGATAATCGTCCCGCCTCAATTTTAGAAACTTCTAACACCCCTTCAATTAAATCACTTAGGTATTCCCCATTGCGCTTCATGGTTTGCAAAGGTTCTTTCGCGTGTTTGGGAATTTTGTTATCACTGGAAAGTAACTGCGCATAACCAAGTAGCACATTTAAAGGTGTTCGAAGTTCGTGACTCAAGCCTGCCAAGTATCGACTCTTTGCTTTATTGGCTGACTCCGCCTCTTCCTTTGCTAATTGATACGCCCGTGACGTTTTTTCATGAGCATTGACCTCGGTGGCCAAAGCTTTAGTTTGTTCACGAAGTTCTTCTAATGCTGAACGATTACTTAGCCTCGCAAGGGTAAATAGCCAACTCACCACACCAATAATAATCAGTAAAAAGAAAAATATTTTGAGTAGCGTGGCGGCAAAGACGTCTTTAAGCGCTTCGGTCGCCATGGGAATTTGCCAGTAAATCAGCAGCAATATGGTGGCGGAAATACCTGTGAGTAGCAGAGTTAGCCATAAACATTGTGCAATAGGCGTACTAAGTACACGCAAGGTTTTTAAACTAAAATAGCGGTTGAACAATGCGAATGCTTGTGAAGATAAGGTGGCGTCTTCCCTGCATTGGTCACCACAGCGAACGTCTAAGCTGCAGCACAAAGAACATATGGGCTGATTGTAGGCCGGACAAAAACTCATATCTTCGTTATCAAATGTATTTTCACACAAGCAGCATTGGTGTTCAGCCCCATCTAGATCATCAGTGGTATTGGGTACCAAGTAAAATTTTCCTTTGGTTGCCCAACCCATTGCAGGCACCACAATAAAGGGTAAGAAAAAGGCTAAATAGGAACCAAGTGCGACGCCAAGGTCGCCAAACGCGCCCATATGCGCAGCAAAACCAACAACTGAAGAGACAAACATAGACACTGTGCCAACAGGATTAATATCGTACAGTTTGGAACGCTTAAATTCGATTATAGGCGGGCTTAGTTTGAGGGGCTTATTAATAAGCAAATCAGCCGATACAGAACTTAACCATGAAAGTACCAGAACTGAATAGATCTGAAGCATGCTTTCGATGGTTTGATAGATACCCAACTCCATCAACAAAATAGCAATTAGGATATTGAAGATCATCCAAACCACTCTACCTGGGTGGTTATGAGTAATACGGCTAAAAAAGTTAGACCACGCCAAGGACCCGGCATAAGCGTTCGCTACATTAATTTTTAGTTGTGAAATAATCACAAACACAGTGGCAATCACAATGGTCAGTGTAGTGTTGTTAAAGAGAAATCCGAAAGCCACTTGGTACATATGTGCAGGGTCACTGGCTAGCTCTCGGGATACCCCTTGTTTGAGGGCTAAGTAAGCTAGAAACGACCCCAGAAATAATTTACCCGCACCAAAAATTATCCATCCTGGCCCAGCCGTTATCATAGCGACCCACCATTTTAACGGGCTAGAGGCCGTGGGCTTGGGGGGCAGAAATCGGAGAAAATCGACTTGTTCACCAATTTGCGCGACTAAGGAAAGCAAAACAGCTGATGCTGAACCAAATAAGAGAATGTTAAAGCCGCTGCCCATGTCACCGGCATCACCGGTAAACTCTGTCCATTCCCTTAAACTTGAATCGGGATGATTGAACACGTACAGGAGTGGCATTAGCTGTAAAACAATCCAAACTGGCTGGGTCCACACTTGAAAGCGGCTAATATAAGTAATGCCGTGGGTTACTAAGGCGTGTTGATCTTTCGTGATTGGTTTTTGAGCAGCATGGTAAAGAGTTATAATTTGCTTCGCCAAAAGTAAAAGAACAACTCACTACCATGCCGAGACTAATGCTAACTGATAAGCGGTGGCAAAAGCTACTTCAAGTAATGAAGAGTACAGGCCGCATTTACAATAAACCAGAACATAGAATGACGTTTGAAGGGATACTCTTCCGGCTGAGAACAGGAATTCCTTGGCGTGATTTACCAACAGAATTCGGCGGTTGGAGCGCCGTTTATCGCCGATTCAATTTATGGTCGAAGAAAGGTTTATTGAATATGTTATTCAATGAGTTAGCCAAACTATCTGATTACGACTGGGTCTTTGCTGATGGTTCGATTGTCAAAGCTCATCAGCATAGTGCCGGAGCAGCTACTAAGGATAATGAGTGCATTGGAAAAAGCCGAGGTGGTAACTCCACAAAAATTCATTTAGCCGTGGATAGTGGTGGGCTTCCAATTTATTTTGAACTATCAGAAGGCCAGAGAAATGATATAGCTCGGGCTCAAAGTCTGGTTGACCATTTAAGGGAAGTAAACATTTTCGTAGGTGACAAAGGCTACGATAGTGACGCATTAAGAGAATATATTGAAGCCAAAGGAGGTATCTCCGTCATACCGAAACGGAACTATGGCCAAGATATAGACAAAGGCAGCGTTGATTGGTGCCTCTATAAATATCGCCACCTAGTTGAAAACGCCTTTGCTCGAATAAAGCATTATCGTTCAATATCAACGAGGTATGAAAAGTTAGCCAGGAATTATGCCAGCATGGTATCACTGGCATTTTCGATGATGTGGCTACCGATGTACTGCTGAGTGAAAAATGTTCAAAGATCAACGATGAAATGGTCTCCTCCTCTCTAACGGCATCGCAATGTGCCAAACTTGG
>NZ_CAJXQY010000228.1 GCF_913058315.1 uncultured Alteromonas sp.
TAACTGGGTTGTGTGAATTTGGTTGACCACGTCAGATTAAGGCGTTGCAATCTTGGGACGATATAAGATCATCTGTGTCGTTCCTTTGCCTTTCTGTTTAGTCATTTCAAATATGGAAGATAATCCTGCAACCACGCCAGTAAACTTGGCCGAACCATAAGTACGAGGATCAAAATCTGGTTTGGCTCGTTTAAGGAAACTACCAGCCGATCCCGCATCAACCCAACCATCATCATTCTGGTACAGCTCCCATGCCTTTAAGAGGGCAGGGATCAATTCTTCTGCGCCATTGGTGGAAATAGCGTTATCCGCCTTTGGTGTATCGGTATTCGATACCGGCTCAGCACCTAAGTTTTCCGTGAAGATGAAATCATCACAGGCGTTGCGAAACGATACCGGTGTTTTCTTTTCTCCCACACCAAACACAAACTTTTCAGACTCTCTTAACCGTGAAGCAAGCTTGGTAAAATCACTATCACTGGAAACCAATGCAAAGGCATCAATACGGTCGGAATACAGTAAGTCCATGGCATCAATAATCATCGATGCATCGGTGGAGTTCTTACCGGTGGTATAAGCGAACTGTTGAATTGGCTGGATCGCCAATTCATTGAGCGGCTTCTTCCAGTTCTTTAAGGTGTCGGCAGACCAATCACCGTAAGCTCGTTTTATCAGAACATGACCGTGCGCCGATATCTCATCCAATATGGGCGATAGCTTGGCTAATTGTGCATTATCCGCATCAATTAGTACGGCCACTTTCTTATGAACATCCAAGTCTTTCATCTCTATCCTTACTTATTCGGTGTAACGGCATTTAGGAAAGTTAGAACACCCCAAAAACGTTTTACCGGCATTAGGGCCGCGTTTCGCCGTTCTTTCTACTAACTCACCAGAACATTTTGGGCATACCTTGGTTTTTTCAATAGTGACCTGAGGTGAAATCTGAACATGGTTTACAAGTGCCAATAGTTTTGTACCATCAATAAGCTCGATAGGTTTGCCTGCCGCAAAGTCGATAGCTTGCTGAGTATAGGTGCCAGAACTGATGATAATAAAGTGGTTGGCCTGACGTGCAGTCAGCACACCAAACATTTCCCGCACCACATTTACGCCGACCTTTTGTGTTTTCCACTGTTTGCATTGTACCAAGGTAAGCTGGCCGTCCTTTCTAAGTTCTAAATCAATTCCGCCGTCGGCACCATAACCGCCCTCAGTTACCCGGTAGCCCTTCCTGCGATAGGCTTCGGCCACCAACTCTTCAAAGTTACGCCAGTGCAAATTACGCACGGTTTTAATATTACGTTGGGCATCCAGTTGTATTGCCTTACGTCGAGCATTTAAAAACGCAAAGGGGGCGGCAAGCAATATCATGCCCGCAATATAAGGGGCAGGGATCAAAAAGGCTTTAAACACCATGGCGGTGATTTTGTTATCGGTTTGAATGGATGGCAACACATGGGCCATCATCACATAGGCCGTTGCGGATACCAGTACAGATACCCACCATGGTAACTCTACCAGCAGGTCAATAAAGGTGGTTTTGTTTCTTGGCATTCACAAACAACCTTGTTTTGTTCAATCTCTCCGAAAGTTTAACTGAAGGGATTTTTTTAATGGTATTAAAAGTTGATCTTGCATTTATCTGAAAATACCCAATAAATGATTGAAGTACTAAGGAGAGTATTGTGCACCTGGATATACGAACCGAGCTTCTAGAAGCATATCAAAGTGATTCTGCATTAAAATTAATTGGTGATATATATGTTCGCTCAGCTCGAAAAGAGAACTATATTTTGCCAGACGTTCTCGTGGAGCTTAATACTACCATTGATATCTTCTCATTGTTTTCGGGTGCCACAGCAAAATCAAATGAGTATAACTTTTGGGCGGTTTGCCAAGTTTTTGTAGATGTGCTGCCCAAAATTCAAGTTGCACCATCGAAGTTATTAGAATGTCTAAACAATTTATTGGTTGAGGCAGGAAGCAATGCTGGGCTAAATGGGGTGTTTAGCGCATTAGAGAAATACTGTGAACAGAGACCGGAATACCCAAAAGATCTATTACTTCTAATCATTCAAGAACCTGAGTGCAGCCATAATTTTCTGAACAATGTATTGGTTTCCGGTGGAAAGCAAGACCCAAAATGGTTTATTGATAACCTTATAGTTCTTACTACTCATAGCCAATCTACGGTAAGAGCGCAATGTGTCATGGCTATCGAAAGAGCAAATTTCTTAAGTGGGGAATGGCAATCAACAATTTGGGATATGTTATCAACGCTAGTTGATAAGGAAAATGATGAGGTAGTTAAAGGTAGATTGCTGCGAGCCTGTTTAAAAGTAGGTAATAAAATATTCACTGATTCGTCAGCAACGCTCAAGTTACTTGCAACACTGTTGAAGAATAATGAACCTGAGGTGTTATTCCAAGCGTCAAATCTAGCTAGGATTGAGCCGAATACAAATTCACAGGAAATATTTGAATTATTTATCAATCATTTGCAACAATGCACTCCTGATTGTCAACCTGTCTTGGACCAAATAGATTATATTTTGGTCGATCTTTTAGAGGCTAATCAGGTAACAATCATCGACCAATTGTTGACATCATTACTGTCGGAACCCCAATCGAATAGTATTAACGCGTTTGATTATTTTACAAGTGAACTGCTAACTAAATACCGCCTATATAGAGATCACACTATAGTATCTTGGCTATCTTCTAGAAATACTAAGCTTTGTAGAGCCGCAGAAGATATTCTAGAGTCTGTTGTTGGAGATGAAGCTAAAATCGAAATCAATTTACCTAATAAAGAAGTTGATTATGAAGTTCAGGAACTTATATTTTTGGCTAAAAAAGGAGCTGGTTGGCTTTTTGCTAGACCAGTCTCAGCCGCTAGTTTATTACTGTCAATATATTTGAAGCTCCCAACATCAAGCCAATCACAAATTATTAAACTTATATTTGATCCGCTCTTACTGAGTTACCCTGGTGAACTTGGTCGATATTTAAAAGAGAAAAGCTCTGTTGACGAATATTCGGAAGTCTGCTTGAAGCTGATTCAAATGTATGAAGAATATTCGACCAATTTACAGCATGCTCGTGAATGTAAAGAATTGAATGCACCGCAAAATAATACTGTTGCTTATTGGAATGAATTTAATAACAGTATGCAGAAAGCAAAGGACGAAGCTCCGAAATCAATCTTTGAGCAATTATGTAC
>NZ_CAJXQY010000229.1 GCF_913058315.1 uncultured Alteromonas sp.
GTGATATAGCAGGCACCAGACTTTATATCTCTGCTTCGCCAGTTATCACCAGTGCAATGATTTGGGATAGCAATGGTGAACAACGCTATCCGACCAACGCACAGGTACTCCATGTACTGGATCAGCAGGTTATCGCTGCTGAAAAACGATTAACAGCACTGGCAGAGCGTGCTCATCCCTGGCGGGCAGAAAAAGTCGATGCATCGGGTGCTGAATTATTTTACTGCTATCGAACGCAGCAGCTCGTGTGCGCGCTGCTCAATGTTGAGCAACTGGCCTCTTTACTGTCTGTCTCGGCTAATCAGATCAATCAGCAACTCCTGGTCACCGGCGCAGAATCGCCAAACCATAGCTGGCTCATTGCCGGTCTGATGTTCCTGGTTATATCGGGCATCTGCGTTTTCTTCTGGCGCCGCCAAAGCCCTGCAATCACCAAAGTACCACTCCCCCAGGAAACCGGGTTTACCTTGGGCGATCTGACTGTCTACCCGCGACAACTGCGTGGTTTACGGCAAGACTTAGCCATTGACCTCACAGACAGGGACGTAAAGTTACTGCAGCATTTCGCCAGTCACCCTTGCGAAGTCGTTACAAAACAAGAATTGTACGATGCAGCATGGGGCCGGGAATTTATTCAAAATAGCCGGGCGCTGGAACAACACATCATCACCTTACGTAAAAAATTGGACCCCGAAAAAAAGCGGCCCAAAATCATCGAAACCGTACACGGTCAGGGATACCGATTTAGCCCTCCCGCATAAGTCTTTATCCGCATTTTTAGCGCCATTTTGCAAATTTCTTGCGAATTACTTCGCCTTTTCTGGCATATCCGGTTGCCGTTTCAGGTCCAATGTCCTGGCCGATTAACTCGCAACAAAAGGTATCATAATGTCCTGGATTGGAATTTGGTCAGAACACGCACAAACTTATCTGTTGGTCATAGCGCTCATCACGTTTTTCGCTTTTAGCCTGCCGCTGTTTTTTAAGCCTTGTCTGTGGGCAAAGCTTTTACTGTGGAAGATTCCTGATGACACACATCTGACAATATACTTTGGAAGGTGTTTGGGGGCTTTTGCCATCGTCACCAATATCATGTTTATGCAAGCCGCTATTTATAACCTTGGCACGCCCTTTATCTATCAGTTCTTTATTCTGTTTTGTATTTTGATGGTTATCGTACACATTTGGGGGGCTTTGCTGCGTATTCAGCCTGTTACAGAAACGATTGAAACGGGGTTCTGGGCATTGTTACTGGTGCTCAATGTGTTGTTTTACCCTGTTCAGCTATAAGGGGCCGCAATGATGAAAATCTTTCTTTATGTCTCGGTGCTAATGATTTTCCTGCCTCTCAAGAGCGCAGCTCAATTTCTCGATGGCGAGATAGACGACTATGGCGGCGCCTTAAATCCCACAGACTTTTCCTGGCATTACTATCAGGAACAAATGGACCGTTTTCCTGACCGCATAGGCACCATTTGCTATAACGCTTACCTGCTCGACAAGGGGGGCTTACACAGCGATAGTGAAAAGTTTCTGATTCAGTGCGCGCAACGAGGTTCAACTTCGGCCATGATCTATTTAGCGCTGCTCTATGAACAAGGCACCATCAGAGCCCCACAACCCGTATTGTCCACCCAATGGCTGGCTAAAGCTGCGAAGGCCGGTAACCCGATTGCCCAGTATCACTATGGCATGGCACTGATAAAAGGCGCAGGCGTAACCGAACAACCGGAATCAGGTATACAGTGGATTGCCAAAGCAGCGAAGCAGGGCGAAGTGTTAGCCATAAAGCATTTGGCAGAGACTCGCTGCCTGAGTGCGCATTGCCAGTAACACTGCTGATGTATTATGTATTGAGCGGTCTGTTAAAGCAGACCGCCAATTTGATTAACGGCCACCGCTATCACGTAAGCCAACAGCCCGTAAGCCACATACAGCCCCCATGACAACTTGCTGCTACCGCTTTCACCTTTTAGCATGGCAACGGTTGCCACGCACTGCAGTGCAACCACGTAGAACAACATAAGGCCCAGTCCGGCTTCGGTAGTCATGCCATCTGCCTGTACCCGCTCAGCAAGGCCGGCCACATCTTCATCGGCGCCTTCCAAACCAAACAGCGTGCCCAGCGCGCCAACAAACACTTCACGGGCCAGGAACGACATTAAAATTGCCACGCCATAGCGCCAGTCCAGTCCCATTGGCGTAAAGATGGGTTCGATAACATGACCAATCTGCCCTAACCAGGAATCCTGCAAGGTAGAATTAAGCGGAAAGTAGCCGAGGATCCAGATGCCAACAGAGACCATGAAAATAATAGGACCGGCACGTTTGATAAACATGATGCCACTGTTTACGACTCGCTGGAATAGCGGCTTCCAGTGCGGCAGACGATAAGTCGGCAACTCCAGAATAAACGGCATATCGGTTTTTTCCAGATCCCTGGGTAAGAAGCGATTGAGGATCTGACTGACCACCAGCGCCATGAAAATACCAAAGAAATACAAGCCAAAAAATGCCGCACCCTGCATATTAAAAATGCCCAGGAAGGTTTCATTAGCGGGCACTAACACGGCTACCAACAGAGCATAAACCGGCAATCTTGCCGAACATGACATCAGTGGGATGGTGAGCATGGTGATCAGGCGCTTGTGGGGCGACTCTATGGTTCGCGCTGCCATGATGGCCGGAATGGCACAGGCATGGCCGGATAAATAAGGAATAAAACTACGACCGGACAACCCAAAAAAGCTCAGCGGCCGGTGGCACATCAATGCCGCCCGGGCCAGATAGCCGGAGTCTTCCAGCAAACCGATGATCAGCGTAAGAACCATTATCTGTGGCACAAACACTAAGAAGGAACCGAAGCCACCAAAGATGGCATCGTTAATAAAGTCGTGAACCACGCCTTCCGCCGTCACCGCCCCCACACCGCCGGCCAGTGTTTCAATAAAGCTTTCCACACCGTCCATTAGTGGTGTAGCCAGCGTAAAGATACTCTGGAACAACACAAACATCACGGCAATAAAGATAATGCCACCGGTCCAGTTGTTGAGCATGAAGTTATCAATACGGTTTTGATTTTTGAGCACAATATCATGCTGAATACCAAATTCCGTGGCCAGTTCCTGACTACGCTCAGCTATCTCTTCATGGGCTGTCCCGTCCGTTGTGGCGAAACGCTCAGGTTCGCCAGCCATACCC
>NZ_CAJXQY010000230.1 GCF_913058315.1 uncultured Alteromonas sp.
ATCTATAGGTACTACAAAAATTATCATTTTAATTGTGGCGTCATTTACTATATTTTTACAACCCTTTAAAGAATAAATACATACATTCGAAGGTGAACCATGATTAATCGTCGACAGTTTATGGCGCTTGCCTCGGCTGCAACAGCCAGTATGAGCCTGCCCATTTCGACAGCCCGTGCCCAAAGCAGCGGCGCAGGTAAGTTTCCGGAAGATTTCATTTGGGGGGCCGCGAGTGCGGGCCATCAGGTAGAAGGCAACAATGTCAATTCGGATACCTGGTTACTGGAAAATGTTAAACCCACGCTTTTTAGTGAGCCCTCAGGGGATGCCTGTAACAGCTTTGAGTTATGGGAAACCGACCTCGATTTGTGCAAAGCGCTGGGCTCCAGTAGCTACCGGTTTTCCATTGAGTGGGCGCGGATCCAGCCGCAAGCCGGGTTTTACTCCCAGGCAATGCTGGACCACTACAAGCGCATTATTGAAGGTTGTCACCAGCGGAATATGATCCCCATGGTGTCGTTTAATCACTTTACGAGTCCTCAGTGGTTTGCTGCTATGGGCGGCTGGACGAATCCGCAGGCACCGCAACTCTTTGCCGATTACTGTCGACACGCCGCCGCTGAACTGGCCGATGGTATTGGCTACGCGGTAACGTTTAATGAGCCAAATCTGCTGCGCTTACTGAAAGTGATTGGCTTGCCGCCCTTCGTGTGGGATTTGCAGAGCAAAATGCTGGATGCAGCGGCGAAAGCCATCAACAGTGAGTACGTGAGTTGTTTGAACGCGGCCCGCCTGGAAGATCTGGATAAGATGAATCCACTGCTCATTGAAGGCCATAAGCTGGCGCGTAAAGCCATTAAGAGCGAGCGTTCTGCGCTGGATGTAGGGTTCACTCTGGCCATGCTCGATGAGATTTCTGATGGTTCGGATGCCGCCGATAAAGCCCGTGACCAAATGCGTGATTATAACTATGGTGCCTGGCTGGCAATCGATGAAACCGACTTTATCGGGGTACAGAATTACGAACGCACAGTGTTGACCAGTGAGGGGAAACTGCCGGTGCCGGAGGACGCTCAGCGCAACCATGCCGGCCGCTGGGTAGAGCCTACGTCACTGGCTAATTGCGTGGAGTATACATACCGTACCACGCAAAAACCGATTATCGTTACCGAACATGGTATTGGTACCGAAAACGACCAGCAGCGTGAGTGGTTTATTACTGAGTCTTTGCGTCATCTGCAACAAACCATTGCCAATGGGGTGCCGGTAAAAGGTTACATTCACTGGACACTGCTGGACAATTTTGAATGGATCAGTGGTTACAACGAACACTTCGGTTTACACACCGTGGATTTAAACACTTTCGAGCGCAAGCAAAAGCCCAGCGCTAAGGCGTACTCGCGGATCATTAAGCGCAACCAGGTTTAACCGGTAGACTGCTCCAGAATAGTCAACAAGCTGGCCTGCAGTCGCGTTGGCGTCCAGCCCTTACGCAGGGTGTAACCAATCTGTCTGGCCGGATCGCCAAGTTTAAGCGGGCTCACGGCCAGCAGGCCGGCCTGCACATCTACCTCTACCTGTCGGGCTGGCAGCAAGGCCGCCCGATCACTGTTAATCAGCAAGCCCCGGGTGGCAACCAGTGAACTGCATTCAATAATGTCACCGGGTACCGGTAGATTCATGGTGGCGAACAATTCTTCGAAAATGGCTCGGGCTGGTGTGCCGGTTTTTGGCACTATCCATTTCAGTGATGACCAATCGGTATGACTGAGTGCCGTTCGCGTTGCCAGCGGGTGGCCGTGGCGAAATACCAGGGATAAATTGTCATCGAACAGATGATGCTGCGTGATTTCGTCACTCAGCGGCGGGAAACGCAGTGCGCCAACCAGAATATCAATCTGCCCGTGCAACAGGGCGTGCAACTGTTCTTCATAGGGGCCATCTACAATACTGATATGCGCTTGCGGCGCCAGTTCGGTGAGCCTGAGAACCGCGTTGGGAATAATACGGGTTCGGGTTAAGGGCAAACTGCCAATCTTAAGTGAGCCGTGACCAGAACCGGCCAGTTCCTGCAGTTCATCCAGCCCCTGTTGCAGTTCGGCAAAGTAGAGGCCGGCCAGACGGCTTAATTGACGTGCCCGCCAGGTGGCCTCTACGCCGATCGGAGAGCGGTTAAACAAACTTTGCCCGCACAAGGTTTCCAGCTCTTTTATGGTGCGGTGCAGGGTAGGCTGGGTTAACCCCATCACCCGGGATGCTGCCGTGTAGCTTTGATGTTCAACCACCTGAATTAAAGCTGCCAGCTGGCGCGCGCCAATGCCCCGTAAGAAGATAAGCCGGGCGGTGCGATCGGCATTAAATAAGGTATTGGCAAAGTATTCAATGAACGCGAACCCGCGTTCGAAACGGCGCAGAAATAAGTCGCCTTCCGGGGTGACAAACATTCCGGTAGTGGCGCGGGTAAATAACGCCACACCAATAGACTTTTCCAGTTTTCGAATACTTTGCGTCAGTGCTGACTGGGTCAGATGAACGTGTCTGGCTGCCTCGGAGAGGTTAGCATGCTTGCGAATTTCAAGGGCGCAGAACAGATGTCGAATATTAAATTGCACAGCATGTCTCTTTAGTGTTTTTTGTCATTATAGAAAATCCTAATGGACTTTTACATCTTTCTAAACGGAATTTAAGCGTGACCAGGCGCATACTCAGCTTAATCGAAAATGAAACTCACTGAGGCAGTTATGGCGGTATGTGTTACCGGGTGTCCCCGCCCATCAAAGCAAACAATTGAAAATTATGCCGGTGCCGAAGCCGCGACAGTCCATGAAGCGCAGGGCCGTAAAGGGCTGATGGCAGAATACATGACGCCCATTTACAAACCGGCCAAAATTGCCGGGCCTGCCGTTACCTGTCAGGTGGCGCCGGGCGATAACTGGATGATTCATGTGGCAGTTGAGCAGTGTCAGGCCGGCGATGTGCTGGTGGTGGTACCAACCAGTCCGTGCATTGATGGCTTTTTTGGCGATCTGCTGGCGACCTCCCTTAAGGCTCGTGGTGTGCAGGGCCTGGTGATTGCCGGTGGCGTAAGAGATACCGCCACCCTCGAGGACATGGGCTTTCCGGTATGGTCGAAAGCTATTTATTCACAGGGTACGGTTAAAGAG
>NZ_CAJXQY010000231.1 GCF_913058315.1 uncultured Alteromonas sp.
CCATTAAGCTGTTGCTTAAAACACTCAAACCAACCGATACCATCGCTATTGTAGTGTATGCCGGAGCTGCGGGTACCGTGCTCGAGCCGACAAAAGTGGCGCAGGCGGCAAAAATCATCGAAGCGCTGGATAAGCTCAAAGCCGGTGGCTCCACTGCTGGCGGCGAAGGCCTGCAACTGGCGTATCAACTGGCCGAGTCGAACTTTGATGAGCAGGCAGTTAACCGCATTATGCTCGCCACCGACGGTGACTTTAATGTTGGCCTGTCAGATCCTGAACAGTTAACAGACTTTGTTGAGCGTAAACGCCAGAGTGGCATTTATTTATCGGTGATTGGTTTTGGTCAGGGCAATTATAAAGACGCGCTGATACAGTCACTGGCGCAAAATGGCAATGGTATTGCCGCGTATATCGATACGCTGGCTGAAGCACAAAAACTGTTTGTGGAAGAAGCAACATCATCACTGTTTCCGATTGCCAGAGATCTTAATATTCAGGTGGAGTTTAATCCTGCCGTGGTCAGTGAGTACCGCTTACTCGGCTACGAAACCCGGGCCCTGCAAGAGGAAGACTTTAACAATGATAAAGTGGATGCTGGTGATATTGGTTCTGGTCATGCGGTGACGGCAATTTACGAGGTTACCCTGAGCGGCCAGCCGGGCAGTTACCTGGATGAATCCCGTTATAGTAAGGGCGACAGCAGCATAACGAGTAATACCTCGGCAGAGTTAGGGTATTTAAAAATCCGTTACAAATTGCCGGATGAAGCAAGCTCGCAGTTACTTGAGCAACCAATAATGAGCACCGCCAAAGCGACGCCTGCGATCATGCAGGAAGTGAACTTTGCCACTGCGGTAGCCGGCTTTGCCCAGTTAATGAAAGACGGCAAGTATACCGGACAGTGGTCATTAGATGATGCATTTAACCTGGCGCTGGCAAATAAAGGCGAGGATTATTATGGTTACCGCGGCGAGTTTACCCAACTGATCCGGCAAGCAAAAGTGGCCGAAGAAGCCGAGTTTTAAAACTTGTTCACCCTGGGGAAAACATCAATCACGGGGGCTTTGAGCTAGTGCTTAGGCGCCAGTGATTTTACCCAGTTTTTCCAGCCGGGCTTTAATTGAACCCGGAGTACGCTGATGCGCTTTAGCTAACTGAGCAATGCTGGTACCTGTATCAAAGGCGCCAGCTAACTGCTCATCCTCCTCATTAGGCCATGGCTTACCGGCATTCGGCGGCAGTGAAGACTTACGTTGTTGGTATTTAACCGATTTTTCAAGCGCTTCGTGGGCCAAAAACAGCGCCCGGATAATAACGGGTTGATTAAAACAGCTGTTATCGGCAAGCACTTCACCCGATGCCGGATCTATCCCTTGCGAGAGGGTATAAATCACTTCTTTAGCCTGACTCAGTTCCATCTTATTTCCTTAACGCTGACGATTTGAATACTCATGGACAAATCATAAGTTAGCGGCGTACTGAAACAACTGTACACAGGGCGAGTTTGCTTGTGTGTTGTGGAACCAGCGTTTGCGGCTCCAACGACTGGTTTAATCAGCTATTTGGCAACCGCTTTCTCAGGTCAAATGAATAAAAAGGGCCTCAACCGCAGGTTGATGCCCTTTGTTTAACAGTGAGTGGTCAGCAAAGGAGGCTAGTAGCGAGGCCAGCCGTTGCTGTCCCAGTTAAGGGTACTGATCAGCAGTTTGGGTACGCCGTTATCGCTGGCATCGTAGGCATGGCGCACAATCACATCGGTATTCATGATGTCTTCGCCACCGGGACCAACCCATTGAGAATTTCCGGCATCCAGAATAGTGCCGCCACCCTGCATCATATCCTGGCCATTTTTGTCCAGATAAGGGCCGCGGATATCGGTGGAACGGCCATAAGCAATACGGTAAGTGCTGTCTGTGCCTTTACAACATTCACCAATGGAGACAAACAGATAGTAATACCCCTGGCGATAGATGAGGGCCGGGCCTTCAATCCCGCCTGAACGGCTGGCAATACTATAAAGCGGGCCGAAGGGTTTCATGGTAACCGGGTTGATTCGGGTGACTTTGATACCCGAATTCCATGAGCCAAATGTCATCCAGGGACTACCGTCTTCGGCTTTTACTAACTCCGGGTCGATGGCATTGTAGTTGTTGCTGTTAGTGGTGTTGATCACCAGACCATCGTCGCGCCAGTTGCCGCTGGCAATACTGGGGGCTGAGGCCAGTCCTATGGCAGACACCCGCGAACCAAAGGTTGAAATAGAATAATACAGCCATGCCCGGCCGTTGTAGTGTTTAATGTCCGGGGCCCAGACGTCCTGACCGTCGTGACCCGGCACGTAATTATTCCACCAGGATAAGCCGTTTGAGAACACGGCTAAGGCATCATTCCAGGTAACGCCGTTGTCCGACCATTTACCGGCAATGCCGGGACCGGTCTGGAAAATCCACCATCTGCCATCTTCATATGCCATACTCGGATCATGGGTAACCAGACTGCCGGTGAGTGGCCAGTGACTCACCGCGCCGTTGGTAGAGGAAGGGTCCCATGGCGTGCTTTCAACATTGGCGAGCTTATTGAGTTGCCAGCGTTGGGCGTCACCACCCCAATAGTCCCACTGCGAAATATTGGCGCCATCAGAGCTATCAAAGCCATATAAATCAAGCGCTTTTCCAGAGTGTTTATTAATAAAACTCACCGTGCCATCAGACAATTCATTTACCTGCCAGCGCTGCGAGGCTAATCCGCGGTCTTCAAATTGTACTACGTTGGCCCCATTGCTGGTTTGCCAGTCATACACTTCCAGCGCTTTGCCTGAGTTTAAGTTGATCACGCTATAGTAACCATCGGACTGCTCGGCAATAAGCCAGCGTTGGGTGTTATGGCCATTGGCTGACCACTGAATAACGTTAGCGCCGTCATTCACCTGCGCAGCACCGACTTCCATTAACTTGCCGCTGTGTTTTGAGGTAATGGTGTATACACCGTTATCGATTGCATTTGCCATATCCGCACATAACCCCAGTGCAACAATGGCTAACGCCCGTCCAAATACCGATAATTGCATTCTATATATCCT
>NZ_CAJXQY010000232.1 GCF_913058315.1 uncultured Alteromonas sp.
GTATATATACCGATCCATCACGACCTACTATCACATCCCGTAAACGCTCATTTATAGTAGCAAAGATTTGCATTGTCGACATGGGATTTTGGTCTAATGCCACCGCATATAAGGCTTTGTTTTTCAGGCTGCTCACCAACAGATGATTGGCCAGCTCAGGAAAAGCTGAATCCTGGTAGATCACCAGTGAGGACGGGGCAATAGAAGGCGTCCAGTTTAACCTCGGATCGACCATGCCGTCATAATGGGTAAACGGCGAAATTTTTGCCCCAGAGTAGTCCTTGCCCAAAGTGACTACCGGCCAACCATAGTTACTCCCGGACTGCAGCAAATTAATTTCATCGCCGCCATCCGGGCCATGCTCATTGAGCCACAGCGCCCCGGTTAACGGATCCTGTACCAACCCCTGAGGATTACGGTGTCCGAGGGTATATATATAGCTCTGCGGGGTGTCAGGCGTGGTATAAAACGGGTTATCCAACGGCGCACTGCCATCGTCGTTAAAACGCAGCACTTTGCCCAGAAAACTGTTTTTCTGTTGTGCCTGTTCGCGATAATCAAAGCCGTCACCACTGGTCATTAACCAGCTGCCATCAGCTAATTGCTGCAACCGCCCACCAAAGTGCACCGGTGTATCTTTGGCCGTTTTAACGGTAAATAAACGCTCAACCTGCGGTTTCTCGCCCACCAGCTGCGCAGTACCGAACGCCAGATAGTTTTCATCATCATCGCCCACTGAAAAGCTTAAATACACCCGACGGGTTTCAGTAAAGTCATCAGCCAGCACAATATCCAGCAAGCCGCCCTGCCCGGCCACGTAAAGTTGCTCGATTTGCAGTGGAATTTCCAGTCGCTGGCCGGCATTGGTATATTCAATGATAGTGCCGCCGCGTTCAGTGATCAGCCAGCCACCAAGCGGGTTTTCGGCAGCCGCCCATGGCAAATCAAGGTAGCCCGCAATCTGGGTTTGATGGAAATTACCAGTTAAAGGCGGTGGGTCATCGGCCTGTGCAGAGAATGCCCCCAACAGGCATACCATCCCCATCATAAGAGGCATCAACTTTTGACTTCGCTGATGTAACGCTTGGCACATATAGATTAGACTATCAACAACTTGTACTTGGCAGCTTAGCATGAAATTATACGATTTGTGTTGCGCTTTATTGTAAGCAGTGTTGTCATCGATGCAAGATACAAACAAATCAAGCCTGTTATGAAAGAGAAAGCCTGTAATGTCTGAAAAAGTTGTCGTCTACGAAGTTCAGTCCGACATCAGCCCGGTCACAAAAGCCGGGGCATTGCTGGTGACCTGGTTGGTCACTTACACCATTGCCAGTGTATCCCAGTCACAATTTGTCCTCGCGAACCTGGAATCACTCGGCGTTAATATTACCGGTAATCAATGGCTTGAACATACCGTGCTCGACTGGTGGGGGTTATTACCTAAATACGGTTCAGCCGTATTGGCAACGCTGTCGATTGCGTTATACCTCAGTGGCCGCGCCGGGCGCATGCTCAAATTACGCAATAACTGGCTGCATCCCCTTGCCGCGGGCCTGGCAATGATGATTATGTTACTGCTGATGCAGCCCATTCTCAACGTTACCCTTATCGCCGGCACCCGTTCTATTGAAGGTCAGCTATGGCAGGTACTCGCCGGGGCCATAGGCGGTTTAACCTATAAGTTTTTACGCCAGGACGTAGCCCGCTGGATAATCCAGCGGCCCCGTCAGAATGCGCTATTGTAACCGCGACTAAACCTTTTCGATGGTCAGTGACGCACCCGCTTTGTTTATCTGATACTGACGCAGGGTTTTCGCGCTGTAGTGCTCACTGGTAATGTTTGATACCGCAATGAAACTGGCAATGGCCGTCTGTGGACTGAGCTCAACTTTTACGTAGCCACGATGCTGGCAGTCCGTCCACAGGATCTCCCGGTTATGCTGCGCTACCCGCTGATCAAACTCGCCGGCCAGCACTGGGCCAAAGGTTTCAAAATCGCCCGGCGAGGTAATCCCCGCGGTACCCAGTTCAACGCCCATGGCGTCACCATCACCGGCAAATAACTGATTGGCCCAGAACGCATGGCTGTCACCGGTTAACACGATTAAATCAGTGGCTTTCGCCGACTGACACAGCTGATAAAACTTTTCCCGGGCAACCGGATAACCGTCCCAGGTATCCAGATAAATAGGTAAATCATATTTGCCCAGTGCCATAAAGTAGCCAAAGTGTTGAGCTATGGCTGGATTACTGGCAAGCGCCGGCGGCAAGCTTAACTCGGTTGCGGCGGGTACATGAGTGCGGGCCATGGGAATTTGATTGCCTATCAGGCGCCATTGCGCACCCTGCCTGACAGACGCCGCCAGGTGTTCATTCAGAAAATTTTCCATAGCAACACTTAACATGGAACGGCCGGGGTCGCCGAGTACAGACTCAATGAAATGGCGCAGCGTCTGCTCTGACTGTATTTGTGGCAACTGCTCAGCGTAGTCAATTTGTTTACCGCGTCCGGTATGGCGGGTTTCGATTGTCGTCAGGGTTGCCAGGTTACCAAATTCAAAATGGCGCCAGAGCTGGGCTTTATTGGCCTGTTCAGCAGGTTCCCGTAACGGCATCCATTCATAGTAGGCCTGAATGGATGCGGCTCTGCGGGTAACCCAGGCACCTTCTTCTGGCTGGTGGTTCTGTGCGCCGTCCATGTACGGATTATTCGCCGACTCATGGTCATCCCAGGTTGGAATAAGCGGATGAGACGCATGCATCAGTCGGGAGCCATTATCGGTTTTATACTGACGGTGACGGGTCCGGTAGTCGGTGAGTGAGACGATTTCATTGGCGGGCTGATGCCGGCGATTAAGCTTGCGCCCCTGTTCGTCTCCCCAACTATCCTGACCGTACTCGTAGATGTAATCGCCAAGATGTAAAACAAAGTCCACTGACTCATCAGTGGCAATATGATGATACGCATTAAAAT
>NZ_CAJXQY010000233.1 GCF_913058315.1 uncultured Alteromonas sp.
ATCCAGCAGCGTATCAACCGCTTCCTTATTGCCGTTAACAACATTCATTACACCGTCGGGTAATCCGGCCTCCGTGAGTAATGCTGCCAGATACATAGCGCAGCTCGGATCGCGCTCTGACGGTTTTAACACAAAGGTATTGCCGCAGGCGATCGCTAACGGGAACATCCATAGCGGCACCATCGCCGGAAAATTAAAAGGGGTTATACCTGCAACAACGCCTAAGGGCTGAAACTCACTCCAGGCATCAATGGCCGGGCCGACGTTTTTGCTGTGCTCGCCTTTTAACAACTGCGGTGCTGCGCAGGCAAATTCAACGTTTTCAATACCCCTTTGCAATTCGCCGGCTGCATCATGGCCTATTTTGCCGTGCTCCTGGCCAATCAGTTCGATGAGAGTGTCGGCATGAATTTCCAGCAATTGCTTAAATTTAAACATCACCTGGGCCCGTTTATTCACCGGCGTATTTCGCCACGCAGAAAAGGCCTTCTGCGCAGCACTGATGGCCTCTTTTACGGTTGTCGCTGATGCCAGCAGCACCTGTTTTTCTGCCTGCCCGGTAGCCGGGTTAAACACATCCTGCATATAGCCTTGCGGCGTGCAGGTAGAGCCGTTAATAAAATGACCTATAACTTTCATTTTGTCCCTTATTTGTTGCCGTACCGCGGTGACTGACCGCGCTTTCCCTGTTAACAGCCCATTATGTGAAAATGGCTGTGCTGCCTGTGTATCAATGCTATGTCAGCGTATGGTAGCCGCGCTGGTAATACAGCAGTGCGCCGGTATCCGGTTGCTCCTGAATGGCGACTACCTGGCAATAAAAAACGTCGTGAGTAGCGACACTTTTGACATCAATAATGCGGCAATCAAAGATCACTGCGGCATTGCTAAGTACGGGGGAGCCGGTGCTCAGCGTTGACCAGTTGCCCTGTGAAAAGCGTTCTGCCATGGGCGCGCGTCCGCCAAACAGATTTGATAAGGCGTCCTGCCCGGCGGCCAGGGTGTTCACCGCCAGATGCCGGCTCTGGCTGAACGCCTGATGGACCGACGACTGGCGGTTCAAACACACCAGTAAGGTTGCCGGGTCGTCACTCACGCTGCAGACGGCCGTAGCGGTAAAGCCTGCGGGCGTGCCATGATTGCTGGTGGTTACGATATTCACTGCGGCGGCAACACTGGCCATACCCTGGCAGTATTGTTGCGCTGTAACGGTGCCGGCGTTTGTTTCTTTTGTTTCAGTTAAGGCACTGAGAGTCATAGGGTTTCCTTATTAAAGTACTTTGCAGGCATCGTTGAAATTTAACCGCGGCAGGCGTTGGTGTACCTTGTCCGGGGCACCCACGCCAATATTGATCAGAAAGTTCACTTTCCAGCTGCTGTCGGCAAAAAACGTTTCATTTAATTTGTCGGGATTAAATCCTGACATCGCGCCGGTATCCAGGCCCAGTGCCCGGGCTGCAATTAACAGGTAGGCGCCTTGCAAAGAGCTGTTACGCATGGCGGTTTCATAGGCCGCTTCAGGGCTCGATGTAAACCAGCTTTTGGCATCCGCATAAGGAAACAGTGTGGGCAGCTGGTCATAAAATTGTGCATCGTACGCCACGATAACGGTGCAGGGAGCACTCATGGTTTGCACTACATTCCCGCTGGATAAACAGGGCTTAAGTTTTGCCTTTGCGGCCTCGGAAGTAATAAAAACAAACCTCGCCGGGCAGCAGTTTGCTGAGGTGGGACCCAGCTTAGTCAGCTCGTACAGTTGTTGAATTACTTCGTCGGGAATGGGTTTATCCTGCCAGTTTGAGTGACTATGAGCCTGGCTGAATAGCTGTCCCAGAGCGGCGTCGTTGAGTGGTGTATTCATGATAGTTCCTTATCAGGCGCTTTATCGTTGTGGTGGAATTTATCGAGGTGGGCCTTAAGTACGGTATTGCATTGGTCTGCTACCGTTACCGTTGACGCATGGCCGCCATAATCGAGTAACGATAAGTTCGCGTTGGGTAAGGCATCGGCCAGTAACGCTGAGCAATACCAGGGCACCAGCATGTCATCTTTGTTGGCCAGCACCAGAGTGGGGGTGTGTATCGCAGGCAGCTGCGCGTGCATGTCGAACTGGCTCAGTGCGCCTATTCTGGCCAGTAAATTATCCTCATCAGGAAAATGCGCTGCCAGATGACTTTCTTCCTGTTTCAGCTGTTCAGCATGGTGGGCAATCCAGTCCGGCGGATAAAGCAACAGGGCCTGCATTTGCAGAAAAGTCGCCTTCGGGCAATTAGCCAGGATGGCTTTGCGGATATCAAAACAGCGCAGCGTATGCGGGTTGGGGGCACTCCAGGCGTTTATCAGGGTCAGGCTCAGAACCCGTTGCTCCGCGTGTTTGGCCAGCGATAGCCCCACCAGTCCGCCTAAGGCATGACCAACAAAATGACAGGTTGTTACAGCCAGCTTTTCCAGTAAGGTGACTACTTCATCACGCATGTGCTCAATGCTATAAGGTGAGGGCAGGGGGGCCGGACTTCGCCCGGTGCCTTTGTGGTCGTACAGGATAATCCGGTAGTCATCTTTTAAGGCGGCCAACTGCGGTTGCCAGAAGTTGGCTGAGCCCCCTAAACCGGCGCTAAACACCAGTGTTGGGGCCTGTTCAGCGGTATTGCCATGGATTTCGTAATACATGACTAGCCTATGTGTGCGATGCTGGCTATTTCAACCAGGGCTTCAGGCTTTACCAGACCAACCTGAATGCAATACCGGGCGGGCTTTTCGCCGGGAAAATACTCGGCATAGACTTTATTTACTGCCGCATAATTGTCCCAGTCGGTAATCAAAATCGTATTAAAGGTGACGTCGTCCATCGTCCCGCCGGCTTCTTCAACTACCCCTTTGATAGTCTCCAGTACATGGCGGGTCTGGGCTTCTGCATCGCCCACATGTACCACGTTATTTTCTTTATCAAAGGGTAGCGTGCCGGATACATAC
>NZ_CAJXQY010000234.1 GCF_913058315.1 uncultured Alteromonas sp.
GTTTAGTGCTATGAGTATTTCATCGCCTTATCAAAGCGAAAGCAGTTTACAGGATATAGTGATTGTCAGCCAGACAGCCCCATACTTACTAAGCTCCCTTAAAGAGCAGGCTCTGTTCTATAGCACTCTGCTTGGCGTTGCTACCGTCCTCGCCGGATTTATTTTACTGTCTTTGTATTCCCGTCACCTCAGGGAAGTTAATCAACTTAGCCACGCACTGACACTCGAAAGAGATAACCTGCAAACCACTCTTGAGCGCCAGTCTGCATTGATCAACGAACTGGCTGAAACAAAAAAATTGTCGTCTCTGAGTATCATGGTTGCCGGCCTTGCCCACGAGCTCAACACCCCTGTTGGGGCAACTCAACTCGCTTTATCCAGTCAGGCGTCATTACTGGATAATCTAACCCAGAACAAACAAGCAGGACTGACCAAGTCTGCATTTGATGCCTACCTTGAGCAATCAGGCAAGACCTTGCAACAAGCCCAGCATAATAATCAACGGGCTATTGAACTGATACAGAGCTTTAAACGCCTCACCTTTGAGCGGGCCAACAATGAACTCAACACCTTCTGCATAGCCGAACACCTTGATGACCTTTGTAAATCGATGAAAGGGTTACTGCACAAACACAATGTTCGACTGGTCACCACAGTGCCTAATGATATTACGCTGACAGGTTATGCCGGTGCCTTTAGTCAAATTGTGCAGATTATTCTTACCAACGCTATCGACCATGCTTTCGATAATATGGCTGGCGCAAGTATCGAATTGAGTGCTAAATACCACAATAATGATGTTGTCGTGACCGTCAGGGATAACGGTAAAGGCATCGCGCCTGAAGAACTGGCCGACATTTTTGAACCCTTTGTCACGTCAAAACGGCAAGAGCAACATACGGGCTTGGGCCTGCATATGGCACGGGTATGGATTGAGCAGGCTTTTAAAGGGGCGATTCAGGTTGAATCGAGGCCGGGCAAAGGCACAGCGTTTAAACTGACTTTTCGGTCGGCACGTCAGCTCGCTGGCCAATTTGTGAAAGATCAAATCCCAGAGAACCCTTTTATTTAGTCAGGTTCATTACTCAGAACTCTAGCCCGGCAGAAAATCCTAAACATATCAGTATTTTTTGCTACTATAATTTTGATATCTCCCACTCATTCAGTTAACGCAAGTTGAACAGCGCACAATTATGACAACCAAAAAGAAAACAGCTAAACCTAACTATCAATTTGATGCGATCGTTATTGGTACCGGTCCTGGTGGTGAAGGTGCTGCCATGCAGCTGGCCAAAGCAGGCAAAAGAGTCGCAGTTATAGAAAAATATCACGCGGTGGGGGGTGGTTGTACTCACTGGGGAACCATCCCATCGAAAGCATTACGGCATTCCGTGAGTCGTTTGATTGAATATAACAATACGCCGCTGTTCGCCGACAATCACGTGTCCCGCAGTCTGACCTTTTCCGACATTATGCAACATGCCAGCGGCGTTATACGTAGTCAGACACGCCTTCGTTCTACCTTTTATGACCGCAACAGAGTCACGTTAATACATGGCGAAGCCAGCTTTATCGATGCTCACACGGTTGAAATCACCCGCAACGATGGCTCCAAGGAAATTATCACCGGCGAAAAAACGGCTATCGCTACTGGTTCCCGGCCCTATTGCCCTAAGGACATCGACTTTAACCATCCAAGAATTTATAACTCGGATACCATTTTAAACCTCGACCATGAACCGCAATCCATCATTATTTATGGTGCAGGGGTTATCGGTACTGAATACGCGTCGATATTCCGAGGATTGGGCGTAAAAGTCGATTTGGTCAATATGCGTGATCGGTTGCTCTCATTCCTTGATGCTGAAATATCGGATGCGCTGAGCTATCACTTATGGAATAACGGCGTGGTGATCCGCCATACCGAAACCTACAGTTCGGTTGAAGGCAGAGAAGATTCGGTTATCTTAAACCTGGAATCCGGCAAACGGATGCGTGCCGATTGCTTACTGTTTGCTAACGGCCGAACCGGTAACACCGATATGCTCAAGCTGGAAAACATTGGCCTGAAAGCCGATTCCCGTGGCCAGCTTAAGGTAAACCACAATTATCAGACCGAGGTGGATAATATTTATGCCATCGGTGATGTGATTGGCTATCCCAGCCTGGCATCAGCCGCTTATAACCAGGGGCGTTTTGCTGCGGAAGCCATGTTGCACGGAAATGCTAATGCCCAGTTGGTTGAAGATATTCCAACCGGTATTTACACCATTCCTGAGATTAGCTCTGTGGGCAAAAATGAGCAGGAACTCACACAGCTTAAGATCCCTTACGAAGTAGGCCGCGCTCAGTTTAAACATCTTGCCAGAGCACAAATTGCGTCTACTCAGGTGGGGAGTTTAAAAATTCTGTTTCACCGTGAGACCAAAGAAGTGCTGGGTATTCACTGCTTTGGTGAACGTGCCTCGGAAATTGTTCACATTGGCCAGGCGATTATGCAGCAACAAGGCGCCAGCAACACTATTGAGTATTTCATCAATACCACGTTTAACTACCCCACCATGGCAGAAGCCTACCGGGTTGCCGCACTGAATGGTTTAAACCGGGTCTTTACTGATTAAGCCGGTGACCGGCTTTCCAAACGAAAAAAACCGGAGATAAACTCCGGTTTTTTTATTCAGTCAATGCTGAAGGCTATTTTTGCTCTGTAACATTGCGCACTAACAGTGCGTCTCTGTGAGCAACGATATCGATAGTCATTTCTTCGACATTAAAAGTCATAGTTGCCATCGCGTACTTGCTGCTGTTGGTATCAGCAGCTTCAACAATTGTTTGTTGAGCAGCCTGGAAGTCCATGTTGTTGCTGATCTTATCAACCATACATGTACTATTAATTTCAAACGTCTTAGCGTCCATACAAGAAAATGCTTTATCGTTACCGGTGTCAGCA
>NZ_CAJXQY010000235.1 GCF_913058315.1 uncultured Alteromonas sp.
GTGTAAATATTGCCTGTTCGCGGCTTGCAGGCATAAGGTGTGTTTCTTCGCGATTAGTATTGGTAAGTATATTCTTTTAATATTTCAATAGATTGCACTGTAATTAAGCGTTCCGTAACAGACGGTAAGAGCTGGCATCATACTTGATCCTTTTAAGTAGTTACCACGGCAGAGGGAAAACAAGGTGAACAGCAACAAGATAGCAAAAAGAGTGAAGTATCTGGCTATCGGCCTGGGGCTGCTAGTGATTGCTCGCTTAAGTTTACCCTTTGCGGTGCAGTGGTACATTAACGACACACTCGATGAAGGGGAAACATTCACCGGGTTCGTGGGGGATGTGGATATTATGCTATGGCGTGGCGCTTATGCGCTCAATGATGTGGTGATCATGAAACGCAACGGTAAAGTGAATGAGCCCTTTTTTGAGGCCAGCCAGGTTGATTTCAGCTTACTCTGGTCGGCAGTTTTTGATGGCGCATTGGTTGCTGAGGTTTTTTTGCAGCAACCGCAATTAAACTTCGTAGATGGCAGCACTGATGCATCGAGCCAGTCTGGTGAGGATGAAAAGTGGCTTTATCTGGCCGATCAACTGGTGCCATTGAAAGTGGATCGGCTGGAAATAGAACAGGGCGTTATCCGTTTCCAAAATCCAAACACCCGCCCGCCAATCAACGTTCGCCTTCATCATGTTAATGCGGTAGTTAATAATCTCGTCAATAGTCGAGCGTTATCGCGAAACCTGATTGCCACTGTGAATGCTTCAGCGAGCACTGAAAATCAGGGCACTATCACGTTGTCAGGCTCGCTTAATCCGGCTACCAAACGACCCACTTTCGATCTCAATCTGCAGGCCAATGACATTGCCTTAGTTAACTTCAGGAACTTGCTGGATACCTATGCGCCCTTTGATTTAGAAGCCGGAAAACTTGATCTCGCCTTTGAACTGGCCAGCGAGCAGGGCGAGGTTAAAGGCTATGCTAAGCCAGTACTGCATAATGTAGAAGTATTTAGCTGGAAAGGCGATGTAAAACGCGATGATGACGGCTTTTTCAGAGCCCTTGCCGAAGCGTTTTCCGGTTTCATCGCCGAGATATTTGAAAATCAGGGTAAGGATCAGATTGCTACCCGAATTTCTATCAGCGGTTCACTTAATGATGTTGATACACCTGTTCTCACCACCCTGGCGGGGATCTTGGAAAATGCGTTTATTCAGGCCTTCAACGGTAATCTGGAAAACAGTGTGGAATGGCAGGACGTGACAGCCGAAGAGTCCGAAGATGATGCCGCAGAGAAACAATTAATTGCTGAAGAGGACCTATAGCGCTGCGTGTTATTGATTATCGAAGCGTTGGGGTTCGCTGAACTTACGCCAGTTAAGCGTACTGACCAGTAAGATCTCACGTAAAGTGACTGTGCGGGGCGAGGTTCGGCCTTTGTGATTCCAGGTGTGTCCGCAGCAGCCTGCAGTCATAATTGCTTTTGATGGTTTTACCAGCGACAGGGTAATATGGTCTTTGGATTCATAGCGCGCAGGGCTTTCAACCGGCGTGCCGCTAAAATCAAACCAGCCAAACTTGTTGACGTGGAGTGTTTGGTTTTCCGTCTGGACACGATCGATAGAGTCAAGCTCAATGTGCTCATTGTCAAACTCTTGTACCCATATGGGAACCACTAAACCCACCTTGGCATGTTCGCTGAACCACTGCTGATTTTTTTCGCCGTCATGGTTGCGAGCCGGATTTTTGGCCGCTTGTCTGGCCTGCCAGCTGGCGTTATGTTCATCGAGTTCCAATGGCACGGCTCTGGCTGCCAGAAAACGGGCAGTGCGTCTGACATGATGACTCAGGCCGGCAATACGACGACGCAATACACTGGTTTGGTTGGGGCCTTGCTGGGCGATTAGTGTCAGTTCGCGCTCATAGAGTGCATTACACAACTCAGCGATGGTTCGTTGGGATGTGTCTGACTCGACTGCGTTAAAGAAGTCGGATTGAGGTGACGCTGGATTCGACGGAGGCGTCATTAGCGTTCAGGTTGTGAGGACAGCATCAAAAAGGTGGCGGGCAGCTGCCCGCCAGCTTTGATTACTGACCTTTAATTTCGCTACGGCCGTTGTAAGCTACTTTACCAGCCAGCGCTTCTTCGATGCGCAGTAACTGGTTGTACTTAGCTACACGGTCTGAACGACACAGTGAACCGGTTTTGATTTGGCCCGCTGCGGTACCTACTGCTAAATCGGCAATAGTGGCATCTTCGGTTTCACCTGAACGGTGAGAGATAACCGCAGTGAAGCCGGCGTCTTTCGCCATCTTGATTGCTTCTAACGTTTCGGTAAGTGAACCGATTTGGTTAAATTTGATCAGGATAGAGTTACCGATACCGTTTTCAGTGCCGCGCTTAAGGATTTTGGTATTGGTTACAAACAGGTCGTCACCAACCAATTGCACTTTGTCACCAATTTTCTTGGTCAGGCTGGCCCAGCCATCCCAGTCGCTTTCGTCAAGACCATCTTCGATAGACACGATTGGGTACTGTTCACACAGCTCTGCCAGGTAGTCACCAAAGGCTTCAGAATCAAATGACTTGTCTTCACCAGACAGTACATATTTGCCTTCTTTATAGAATTCAGACGCTGCACAATCAAGTGCTAAAGTGATGTCTTCATTCATTTTGTAACCGGCTTTTTCTACCGCTTCAACGATAACCGCCAGGGCTTCAGCGTTAGAGCTTAAGTCTGGTGCAAAACCACCTTCGTCGCCAACTGCGGTGTTCAGGCCTTTCGCGCCTAAAACTTTTTTCAGATTGTGGAAGATTTCAGCACCCATACGCAGGGCTTCTTTGAAGCTTTTTGCGCCAACAGGCTGGACCATGAATTCCTGAATATCAACGTTGTTGTCAGCGTGCTCACCACCGTTGATGATGTTCATCATAGGTACTGGCATAGAGTA
>NZ_CAJXQY010000236.1 GCF_913058315.1 uncultured Alteromonas sp.
CGCCAATGGCGTGAAAGTTCAGCTGAAAGCCTGCGCCCAACACTTGTTGGAAGATCTTTGGAAAGTCTTCCGGTTGTGTCAGCAGTAAGCCGTGCTGGTGGGGGGCGTCGCTGTAGGGTTTTATTAACGCTGCGCCGCGGCTGCCCAGTGCGCCGTCACCGTATGCCTTAACACTGCGGATAAACAGGAAGTCGTCGCTGCTGCGAATAATGCCCGTGTCTAACATGTCTGGCAGCGTGGGATCGATGGCACTTAGCATCGCGTAAATACGCACCGGCAGGCGTTGCTCAGCGGCGCGAGCCAGGTAAAAGTCGTATACATGATGATCAATACCTGCATCATGCATGGCAGTAATACCTACTGATAGTAAGTGCTCACCTGCTGCATCAAGCTGAGCCTGGTATAATTTGCTGCTTTGTTTAGGCATAACTTTGGCAACCAGATCCATGGCGTTATCAATCAGTACCCCCGTGGCCTGGCCGTTTTCATCGCGTAGGATCTGACCGCCGGTAGGATCGGGCGTGTCGTTGGTGATACCTGCCAGTTCCAGCGCTTTGGTGTTTACCCAGGCGGCATGACCGTCGACCCGGGATAACCATACCGGCTTATTGCTGATAACGTCATCGAGGACTGCGGCATTGGGAAATGAACGGTCACTCCAGAGTTCCTGATTCCAGCCGCGTCCCATAATCCATTCCTGGTCTGCGTGGCCCATGGCATATTGGGCTACCCACTGCGCTGCCTCCTGCATGGTGCTACTTTCGCGCAGGTCGACTTCCAGTAAGTTACCGCCCAGGCCCAGTAAGTGCCCGTGAGCATCAATCAGGCCCGGTAACAGCACTTTGTCGTGACCATCAAGCTTAGTGGTGCCGGCCGGTATATTGTTTGGGTCGAGGCTGACCACTTTGCCATCGTCATCGACCAGCATGCGCTTAAACTGGATAAGCTTGCCTTGGTCGTTAAGAGTATAGCCTTTCACATTGGTGACCAGCGTGGCCGCACTAAGCGAAACGCTGAAGCCGATAGAAAGCAGTAAGGTTGCAGAGAGTGTGAGCAATGATTTTTTATGCATAGTGTTATTCAATTTGCTGTTATTCAATGATGGGTGGCTGAAGTAAATAGTCGGTATCCCAGACTTTAGTCATGGTGGCTTTACTGATATTTCCACCGGATAAAATCACCACGGCAGTCTGCCCTTTGGGCGAATTCACTGCCCATGCGGCAACGGCGGCCATGCTCATGGCGCTGGTAGGCTCCACGTGTAATTTTAGCAGATGCTGTAACCACTGAGTCCAATACGCAATTTGCTGTTCATTTACTTCGTAAAAGTCGTCGAGTTCCTGCAGTAATGGAAAGGTGATATCGCCTACCGAAGGCGTTGCAGCGCCATCGGCCAGGGTGGAAACCGGTCCGTCGAGCGATTCAATTACGCCAGACTGTAATGAGCGGGCGGCATCATTAGCCAGTAAAGGCTCAGCGCCAATCACCTTAGCATGAGGGGCGAGCTGGCGGGTAGCCAGTAAACTGCCGCTTAGCAGTCCACCTCCGCCACAGGGCGCAAACACGGCATCCACATGATCGGCATCCTGTATGGCTTCTAAGGTAGCAGTGCCCTGGCCGGCGACAATTAACGGATGATTAAACGGCGGGATCCATACCACACCTTCTTGTTGCGCAGCTTGTTTTACTGCTTCGTCGGCTTCAGGCCGGGTAGCGTATAAACGAAGCTCCGCGCCGTAGTCTTCGGTGGCTGCAGCTTTCACTTCAGAGATGTTTTCGGTGGAGAAAATCGTTACCGGTATGCCGGCCTGTGAGGCCGCGTAGGCGACTGCCTGCGCATGATTACCGGAACTGTTGGCGACAATATGGCGGGGAACATTGCCTTGCTCCTGTAAACTGGCGATAAAGTTAGTTGCACCGCGCAGTTTAAAGGCGCCGGTAGTTTGCAGGCACTCGGCTTTAAACAGAATACGTTGGCCGAGCCATTGGTTTAAACGCCTGGACTCGAATAATGGTGTGCGGGTTACTTTGCCGATTAAACGCAATGACGCCTGGTGGACGTCTTCAAAAGTCACTTTTCCCACATTACTCGTCATTTGCCGTTCCTTGTTGTTTTACTGGTTAGCTTAACATGTTGTACGCCAGGGAAAACGTCTAATCCAACAGGCTATCGGGTTTGAGCCGGGTTTTATCGATTTGTTGGTTCAACAGGGGAAACCGGAAAGTTGTATTTTAGTGCTATGAGAAGCGGCTAATCGGCGCTTTTGTCAATTAAGTTGTGCTACAGTGAATATCAGGTAACCATTACTTAGGAGCAATCATGGGTTTACTCGACGCGTTAATGGGCAATGCCAGCGAAGTGGATGTTGCGGAAGTGCAGGAAGAGTTGTCGCCAATATTGGGAGATAGTGAGAGGGTTGTAAGTGCTTACAAACTTGTCAGGGACTTAATCGTATTTACCAGTAATCGCTTTATGTTTATTGATAAGCAGGGAATGACCGGCCGCAAAGTGGATTACCATTCCATTCCGTATAAAGCGATTACTCAGTTTAAGGTAGAAACCGCCGGTCATTTCGATCTTGACGCTGAACTTAAAATCTATGTTTCAGGGCAATCTGCACCTCTTGAGTTTGAATTAAAATCTGAAACCGCTCAGGGCGTACAAAAATCCCTGGCCAACGCAATGTTCTAAATCGCCATAGCGTTTTAGAACCCCGGAATTCTGCAAAAAGCTTAGGCTTTTTGGCAGTCCCGGAAACGCATTGCGTTATCCGGGAGCCCCTCAACAGGATGGCGTTTTAGATACAACCTGTCAGTCCAGGTCAGGTCCGCCTTCTGGGGTCGCCCCTCTCGGCGACGTTTAATTTTTCTACCGTTTTAGAACCCCGGAATTCTGCAAAAAGCTTAGGCTTTTTGGCAGTCCCGGAAACGCATTGCGTT
>NZ_CAJXQY010000237.1 GCF_913058315.1 uncultured Alteromonas sp.
ATTGCCTGGGAGACCCCGGATAACACCTTTCGGTGTTTCCGGGGTAAAAACAGGCTATGCCTGTTTTTACTTCTTGGTGTATGCCGCTATGATGACTATGGTTTGGCCGTTTACTTTGCCTTCGATATGCAAGGGGTTATTCGTCAGGCGAATGTTACGTACCGGGGTGCCGCGTTTAGCTGTGAAGTTCGCGCCTTTAACCGTGAGATCTTTAATCAGGTGAACTGAATCCCCGGCTTTAAGCACGTCACCATTGCTGTCCAGTGTTGGTTCACGATCGTCAATGCCGGCTTTGGCCCATTCCAGCGTATCGTCATCCAGGTACAGCATATCGAGCAAATCCTGGGCCCAGGTCTCGCTTTCAAGCTGTTTTAACATCCGCCATGAAACCACCTGTACTGCCGGTACCTGCGACCACATGGCATCATTTAAACAACGCCAGTGATTAACGTCGATTGCGCCGGCATCGTTTAACTGCGGCAAACAAGTGGAACAAACTGCTACGGCACAGTTATCAGAATCGTTGGGGGATTCAGGCACCATGTAAAGGCTCAATCCCTCACTGTTACCACATAACTCGCATGCCTCATTAGCGCGCTTAAATACTGTTTGTTCATTTGCCATTGTTTTAGCCCGAAAGTAAAAAACCGCGAGTATAGCACAGGCCCGCTATTTTATAATAAACAATACCTACATTTAACTTTGACTATCCTTGTGCTCAACCCAGATCAGTTTAGAGGTGTCAAAGCCCAGTGATTTGGCTTTTTTGATCAGTCCATCCAGCACTGTTTGCGGTAACTCGGGTGTCCGGGAAAGTATCCACAGATAAGTCTTGTCCGGCCCGGTTACCAGCGAATAATGGTAATTTTCTTTATCCAGTTCGGCCACCACATAACTGGCATAAAACGGGCCAAAAAACGAGACTTTTAAATGACCGGTTTGCTTATCCTCCACAAAATAAGCCTTGCCCTCGGCTTCGTTCCATTCCCCCTCCTCGGCATTATACCCCCGGTTCAGTACGCGAATTCCGCCATCGTCACGCATGGAGTAGTTCGCCGTTATTTGCGAAAGCCCACGTTCGAAACTGTGATCAAAGCGGGCTATCTCATACCAGGTGCCCAGATAACGGTCGGCTTCAAATCCCTGTACAGGCTTCACCCCTTCAGGTACCGACGTGCAGCCCCAAATGAGCCACATTGACGAAAGGACAATTAAAAAACGTTGCATAGTCATTCCTTGTAATGAAAACGGTTGTCAGCCGTCAATACGGTGGTCAACTATGTTTGTATCACTTAAAGGTTTAAGATAGGGTGTGATCAACATAAAAAATCGTAAAACACTATGCTAAAAACACAATTTCCACATGCCTCCAAACTAATTTTCGGTTGTATGGGACTGGGCGGGAACTGGTCTCATCAACCCTATACTAAAGCGGATCTTAACCTTGCAACCCAAGCCATAGAGCAAGCGTTAGCCTCGAACATAACTGTTTTCGATCACGCCGACATTTACACTCACGGCAATGCGGAAAAGGTCTTTGCAGAAGTGCTTGGGAATCAGCCCGACTGGCGTGAGAATATGATTATTCAATCTAAGTGTGGGATCCGATTTGAAGATAACAGAGGACCAAAGCGGTATGACTTCTCACCAGAGTGGATCTCCGCATCGGTGGAAGGGATTCTAAGCAGGCTTAATATCGAGCATCTCGACGTGTTATTACTGCACCGTCCGGATCCACTGGCCGATTTACCCGCCGTGGCAGAGTGCCTGACTAGATTGCATCAGGAAGGTAAGTTTGGTTACCTGGGGGTTTCCAATATGCACTGGTATCAAATTGATGCTCTCAACAAACTTCTGCCATTCCCGGTCATTGCAAATCAGTTGGAAATGAGTCTGGGCTATCGTGACTGGGTCGAAGAAGGTATTTGTACCAACAGCCCGCACAACAGCCAAAATGGTTATACCGCTGGTACATTGGAATACTGTCAGCAGCAGGGAGTTCAGCTTCAGGCCTGGGCACCGCTGGCTCAGGGTAAGTATTCCGGAAACGGTGATGCCGCGTGCCCCACCAGCCAACGGGTTAACGAATTAGCTGCCAGCTACGGGGTGAGTCGTGAAGCAATTGTACTGGGCTGGTTAATGCGCCACCCTGCCGGTATTCAGCCGGTCATTGGTACCACCAACCCGGCTCGTATCGCGGCCTGTGCCGAAGCCGAATCACTCACGCTGTCTCGCGAACACTGGTACCAGTTGTTTGAGTCAGCCCGTGGACAGGAAGTGCCCTAGCCATGTTTAATGCCATCCATCATGTTGCCATTATTTGCAACGACTACCCCACATCAAAAACGTTTTACACGCAGGTGATGGGGTTTAACGTGGTTGCTGAAAACTACCGTGCTGAGCGTGATTCCTATAAATGCGATCTGGCATTAGCGGATGGCACTCAAATTGAGTTGTTCTCTTTTCCCGGAGCGCCGGCCAGGCCCAGTCGACCTGAAGCGCAAGGGCTTCGGCACCTTGCGTTTAAGGTCACGGATATTGATGCAGCGATTGCGCACCTGAATAGTCATCAGGTGGAGTGTGAGCCGGTACGGGTTGACCCCTATACCCAAAGTCGCTTCACTTTCTTTAACGATCCCGATGGCTTACCACTAGAGCTCTACGAAGTTTAGCTATCCAGTAACGCCAGGGCACCGAATAATCCCGAGCGGGTGCCTAAGCCTGGTAAACAAATGATATCGTCCAGGCCAACTCCCGCTGGCATCACAATGTAATCGTTGAGTCTGGCTGTGGTGGCAGCGATCACTTTTTCAACCAGACCATGCTTTTGCATCACACCGCCGCCTAAAATGATTTTTTCGGCACTCAGTGTAACCATCAGGTTATGACACATATCCCCCAGCACTTCACTCAATCCGTCC
>NZ_CAJXQY010000238.1 GCF_913058315.1 uncultured Alteromonas sp.
AGGAGTCTGACCGTGTTGTCGTCATTAAAAAGAAAGCTCTACGTGCCGGTGGCTATACTGGCCATTGTGGCCACCATTGCCCTGATTACCTCATTTTATGTGATTTCGGTGTTAGGCAATGCCCAATCCTCAGTGGAAGCTATTGAGCGCTACGCGGCAAAAGCCCGGCAAACGCAGTTCATGCTGGTGAATTATTTTGATGGGGAAGTGAGCGTTGCCGCGCTCACTGATGCGATAAATGAACTTAAAAATATTCCCGACTCGCTGGCTTCTCATGTTCGGGCCAGTGAGTTTTCCGGCATGGCTAATCGGATAACGCAGGCTGGCGAGCACCGTAAACAAATGCAGCAGTTGGAAGCGCAGTTACTCGCCGCCACCGATAGCTCCATTAATGAGTCCAATTCGTTCTTAACGTACGTTGCGAACAAATTGTTGAAAGACCCGGTAGCGGTGCCCGAAGGGGAAGTGCGCACCATCATTGGTGCCACGAATAACACCGACACCAACTATCGTATCCAGCGCCTGTTTTTACGCATGATAAACGACAGTAGCCTGGTACCGGAGGTGCGGGAATATATCAGTACCGCCATCGAAAATACCCGCAAAGACCTCATTGCGCTCACCGGCACGCCGGTTGAAAACGCGGCGCGGCGTGGTCTTGAACTCAATATTCAGGCCCAGGATATTAGCGAGCAATACATCAACCATGCTGCTCGGCTGAGTGAGCTGAGAAAAGCACTGTTAAGTGACTTTTCAAACTTTATTACCCGCCTGGGCAACGTTCAGACCAGTCAGATTGATGGGAGCTTTTCTGATGTGCGTGGTGCCATCATCATGCTTTCCACACTGACTATCATTGGTATTGTGCTGGTGGTCCTTATTAACCTGGCGGCGGGGCGCAGTATTACCCAGAGTCTGGATTTAATCAGTAACCGGGCGGGCAAGCTTGCCGACGCTGGCGGCGACCTGTCAAAGCGTCTGGATGAGAGTGGAGATAGGGAGATCGCGCGACTGGCCCAACAGTTTAATCGTTTTATTGAACATATCCGCGGCATCGTCGGCGAAGTGAAAGAACTGTCTGCAACCACTTCTTCTATGGCCAGCTCTGTGAATACCGGCAATCAGTCGATTGCCCGTGATCTGGACGCGCAGTTAGAACAAGCGGATGGCCTGGCGACTTCTGCTGAAGAAATGCTGGCTTCTATTGAGCAGGTTACCCAGCACGCCGGAGGAGCAGCTAAAGAGGCCAGTAACGCACTGGCAGAAACCCGCAACAGCCAGGCATTGCTTAATTCAACCCTGACCAACAGCCAGACTATGTCCAGTGATGTGGCCAACGCCACCCGTCAAATGGAAAAACTGGCCGGCCTGGCCGAAGAAATAGGCGGCGTGGCCGAGGTGATTAACTCTATTGCCGAGCAAACCAACCTGCTGGCACTGAATGCTGCCATTGAGGCGGCCCGTGCCGGTGAACATGGCCGGGGCTTCTCGGTTGTGGCCGACGAGGTACGCAACCTGGCCACTAAAACGCAGCAGTCGCTGGGTCAGATTCAGGTGTCTATTGACGGGCTTCAGGGCGCCACCGAAATAGCCGTGAAGGCAATGCAAAGTACCCATACCATCAGCGACGAAATGGTTAAGCATACCCAGGAGGCGGCCTCTTCGCTGGCCCAGGTCACGGATATTATTGCCGCGATTGCTGACAATAATCATCAGATAGCCCTCAGTGTGGAAGAGCAAGCCGTGGTAATACGCGGTGTAAACAATGCTGTAGTGGCCATCAGGGATTTATCGGCCAATGCCCAGCAACGCACACAGACTGCGGCGGGGTCGACCGCCAGTATGTCGCAGCAGGCTGAGCAGTTGCGTCTGCTGGTCGCCAACTTTAAAACCGGCTAGCGTACCAATGACAACATGAAACCGGTGGCGTCAGACCCTACCTGGCGTGGTCGGGATTTAGTGCATGCCGAATCCGGCCAGGCATTTGTAATCCATCTGTAAAGATCGTTCTTTTTTGTGAGATGTTATCGGCCATATTACGCAATAATCATTCATTAAATTAGGATTTAAAATACCGTTATTAATTTCTCGTAACGGAGAACCTTATTGATGAAACACGTATTACTTATTCTTTGCCTGACCCTGCTGCCTTCGCTGGGTGTGGCTGGTAATCCTGGCTACTCTGTAGACTATATCCGCGGTGAGGGGGATGTCGAAGGAATTAAGCTTGCCGCTCGTTACAACGCCGGACCACTCTCTTATATCAGCGACGATATCCTGCTGTACTGGGAAGCCAGCGTGAATTTCTGGGAATACGGGGCGGAAGATAACCACGATACTGATTTAGTGCTGGCGGTCTCGCCGGTTCTGGTAAAGCAAATCGGAACAATCAAACAAGCTCCTCTGTTTCTGGAAGCCGGTATTGGCGTTTCACTAATTGAAGACACCTACTTTGCGGGTAAAGATGTTAGTACTCACTATCAGTTTGAAGATCGTCTTGGTTTGATGATGCAGTTTGGAAACAATAACCAGCATCATGTTGCCGTGCGTTATTTCCATTACTCGAATGCCGGCTTCAAAAAACCCAACCCCGGACTCGATTTTATTGCCCTGTCTTACCAGCGGGAGTTTTAGGTGCAAGGCCTAATGGCTGATTAAACGAGCTTTTGCTTCATTTTGACTGAGGGCTTTCGCTTCAACCTGTTCCATGGTTTGTTGATTGCGATAGGTCGAGTATGCCAGAAAAACGGTTAACGAAACCAATCCAATGAGGGTAAAAATACGCAGGCTGCGGGCGTTACTCATGGCGAAAATATCCTTATTTTGACGATGTCTGCTGGTTAATTTATAGCCATGGATGCTCACAATGTAAAGCCCGTCAGGGTGTGCAGAATTATCATTGGGTATAAACCC
>NZ_CAJXQY010000239.1 GCF_913058315.1 uncultured Alteromonas sp.
TTGTGGTTCTGTTGTGGCGAAATTAATGGTGATTGAAATCTCCGCTTTTTGTCGGATGCCGAAGGGCACTGCCTTTACTTTTGAAGATTAAAACTTCCTGCTTTTTTGTGGTTCTGTTGTGGCGAAATTAATGGTGATTGAAATCTCCGCTTTTTGTCGGGGTGCCGACAGCACCCAGGGGTGGCAGTGAGGCCCCCCCTGGACCCCGCTCAGTTCTATGTGGCGAAACAGCATGTTGGTAGACAAAAAGGGGAAACCTAACGAGGCAGAGCGGGCGTCCTGCCCGCCTGCCCTGGCTCGTCGTCCATGACGAGCCTACGCTTTCCCTAAACTTTTTGTCGACCAACAATTCGCCACAACAGAACCACATAAAAAGCAGATGTATCAAGCTAAAATAGCTTCCCCGACAAATTGCTCATAAATCCCTTTAGCAGTGAACTAACCTTTTCTGCCAGTCACCATTGTGCTCACGCTCACAGCTCTCCTCACTGTCGAAACACACATGTCGGCGGATATCCTTTACCTTAATCCCTACTTTCAACAGATGCTGCTGAATCAACTGGCGAAGCTTTTTATCGTTTTCCTCAATAGTGAGCTTGCGTACGTCTTCATCATGTTCAAATACGCAGGTCACCATCAGGCTGCCCGGAAACTGCTCATAGCGGGCAGTATGAGTGAGCCACACAAAACCAATCTGCCAGTCCTTGGCAGTTTCGCAGGCCAGAGTGAGCGCTTTAACCACGTTATTATCGAGCTTTTTGATAGTTTTCTTCATAAGTAAACGCTCCGATATCCAGGTTGGACAGACACTTAGCTACAGCCTATTTGGCGTCTTTCTCAATCGAGTTACCGCCGGTCACCGCAATCCGCATGGCCGTTTCAACATCAATATCCAGCGGTGTTATCCGGTCTCGTTCAAGGTAAATGGTATAACCCCCTATCTGGTAGCTTAACGGCAGATACACAGCCACTTTATCTTCACCGGGAAAGAGTTTATTCGCCACTTTTTCACTGGTCATAAAACCCACCAGTTTAATGCCATTATCCAGTTCAACGGCAACCGCTTTTTTGGCTTCCTTTTCTTTTTTAACCTCAAACAGTTCTACCGCATCCTGCACCGCACCAAACAGCGTTTTAACCACTGGGACGCGAGCAAAAAGACGCTCACCGAGTAAAATAACCCAGTTAAACAAATAAGCATTAATCAAAATACCAATGGCCGTTAATGCCAGAATGACGGTCACTACACCCAGTCCGGGGAAGTAATACTGCACAGGAATAAGCGGCGACAACAAAGCCTCGGTAGAACTAACCAGCCATACCAAAAAGTAAATAGTAATGGCGAAGGGTAAAATGGTAACCAGGCCCTTTACGGGCAATAACAATAATTTATTAAGCATTAGCACTCTACTGAAAAAAGTGAACCGCAATGACGGCACCGATAACCGGTCAGGCATTGTAGATCAGTCTTTGGGTTATTTTAATCATCATCTCATTCAGCTTTATGTTAGCCGTTGTAAGCTGATAGCGGATCACCACGAAACGTTCATGAAAAGATCACTGGTACATCCCCTCAATGATGTCAGTATAGACAGACTAACCAACATCAACGGGGCCACAATGTTGAACAGCGAACAACTGCACCAATTAGCCGCTATATGCCGCCAGGCTTCAGATACCGAAATCATGCCGAGGTTCAGAAAACTGGGCAGTGATCAGGTTGAAGAGAAGCAAAATCATCACGACCTGGTAACGATTGCAGACCAGGCAGCCGAAACCTTTATTCTGGATAAACTCCGCGCACTGTATCCGGATGCCTTGCTCATTGGCGAAGAGAGTGTTTACCAGGATCCAGCAGCTTTGTCTCAATTCAGCAAAGCAGCCCTAAGCTTTGTATTAGACCCCATTGATGGCACCTGGCACTACGCCAATGGCTCGGTTAATTTTGGCGTTATGCTGAGTGTCGCCAGTCATGGCGAAGTGGTAGCCGGGATCATTTTTGAACCTATCAGCGGCGATTATATGTGGGCCATTAAAGGCCAGGGGGCTTTTGATCGGGTAGACGGTCAGGACCGCCCCCTGAAAGCTGGCCATCAGTCTTCGCTGCCACTTAGTGAGACCATGGGCTGTTTTTCATTTGGGGTGTCTAAGGGTGAAGACCGGCCGCGAGCCATTCAGGCCGTAATGCAAATGGGCCGGGTAATGGACTATCGCTGTGCCGCAGCGGAGTATCGCCTGCTAAACACCGGCGCCACGGCCTTTGTTATCTTTCAGGGTACGCTAAACCTCTGGGATCATGGGGCAGGGCTATTAATCAGTCAGGAAGCCGGAGCTGTTGCACGCATGCTCGATGGTTCTCAATATGCACCGCAGAACACAGGTAAGTTACTGGTGGCAGAAAGCGAGGCACGCTGGAATGAAGTGGCCGCGCTGTTTTCCTGAGCAACTAAAATAATACGCTTTATTTTGGCTGATATGGCTATTTAGCATTAAGCTCAGTGGAGTGACTATAGTTAAAAATCTCGCCTTAGGGTTCACAGACCAACGGCATTGATGCTGATTAAGCGGAGGCGGTATGCTGGATAGAATAATTGATGGAAGCCTGATGCCACACGGGCACTGCCTGTTGTGGCGTTGGGACTTATTATTTTTGCACCTCGGCGGAGACCTGCTAACGGTCATGGCCTACTCGCTGATCCCCTTCGGTATTTTTTATTTTTTACGCAAACGTAAAGATCTGAACTTTAATGGCATCGCCATGTTATTTGGCGGTTTTATTGCCTTTTGTGGTGCTTCGCACCTGGTGGGACTGATCAATATATGGCATGGCTATTATTTTATTGAAGGCATTATCAAGTTCTCTACC
>NZ_CAJXQY010000240.1 GCF_913058315.1 uncultured Alteromonas sp.
AGCGAGATCAGTTCCTTCCTTGGCTTAGGCATAGTGCCTCCTGATGTTAGTTCTTAGTAGAACCGTACAGGAATTGACCTTACTAGAAAATCAGGCATTATCATTAGGCTAACTGTTCGGGTTTATTCAGTCCGGGTTTATTCAGTGATCCTCCCCGCTTTAACGGACTTAGTAAACGTTTGACCGAATATTCTAAGGAGAGATAACTAATGCAAACTAAAGCAAAATGCCTGTGTGGCTCCGTTAATTTTGAGATTGAATTATCAACTTCCAAGCCTGAAGTTGCTGCATGCCATTGCAGTATGTGTCGAAAATGGTTAGGTGGGCCAATGTTGGCTATCGATAGTGGCAAGCTTATAAATGTATCGGGTGAGTCTTTTATTACTCGGTATTCATCGTCGGAGTGGGCAGAGCGGGGTTTCTGTAATAAGTGTGGTACGAGTCTGTTTTACTACTTATTACCTGCAGAGCAGTATCATTTTCCTGCTGGGTTATTTGATGGCGAGTTGTCGTTCAATTTTAGTCATCAGATTTTTATTGACGAAAAACCAGATTATTATGACTTCGCTAATGAGACTCAGAACATGACCGGTGCCGAGATATTTGCTCACTTTGAAAGTGAAAGTGAAAGTGAAAGTGAAAGTGAAAACGAAAATGGCAATAACACATAGCCGCATATCCACATGGCTACATATCACATAGCTGAGAGCTGAGAGCTGAGAGCTATAAATTTTCAGCTCGCACAAGAGTGTGCAGGTAGAGACCTATACAGTAGTCTTCAGTCGAACAAAGGAGAAGTGTCGATGCAGCCATCTAAACGTGAGATTGAAGCTGGTCAAGCGGTGTATAACCGAGGAACGCTGTCGGTTTACGATATTGTCGTTTTGGGTATTTCGAATAGTTTTATCTGGAAGTGTCCTTCGGTAAGAATTGAACAGCATTACAACAAGCATGTCTCAGACAATCATTTAGAGGTTGGTGTTGGTACGGGTTACTTTCCGGATCGTTGTCATTTTCCGTCTCAGCATCCACGCGTTGGTCTGATGGATATGAATCCAAATACACTAGTGTTTGCGTCTAAGCGTATTGCCAGATATCGGCCTGAAACCTACATTCAAAATGTTCTTGAGCCAATTGATCATGAATTGACGTCATTTGACTCTATTGGAATTAACTACCTATTCCATTGTGTGCCAGGTTCAATCACAGAAAAGGCGGTTGTGTTTGATCACTTGGTAAAACTGATGAAGCCGGGCTGTAAGGTGTTCGGTTCTACGATTCTTCAGGGCGGGGTTGCACGTAGTTGGACGGCACGTAAATTAATGAATTTCTATAATAAGAAAGGCATTTTTTCTAATGAGAGAGATGATCTTGAAGGTCTAGAGAGTGCTCTTTCTGAACGATTTAACAACGTAGAGATTGAAGTGGTGGGTTGTGTAGCACTATTTTCAGGTAAGCGTCCATAGCCTTCTTAGCTATGGCATAATAGATTATTAAACACTCCGTGCATGTTGTATTGCAGGGTATTATTTTTTACAGGGAAGACTTATGATTTTAAACAATACTTTTAGAATATTAACATCAATCATTATTGGTCACTTGGCTGTATTTTCCTCTAAGGCCGTAGCAATTGATTTCACAATAGTGACGACGCCATTTTATGCTGAAACGACTGCTACTGGGCCTGATGGCGTCAATCCTATATCAATGGAGATGCGATATGACGGAAATAATAATTCTTCATTGACGCTTCCGTCTCCTCCGGGAGCGCCAGGTAAGTTAAGGTTGGTCGGTAATCATAAAACATCTAAATACTTTTTCTGGGTTGAAAATGATCCACGAAAAACAATTATGACAATGAATGAAAAGCAGTTTTCTGAATCTCTAGGTGTCGACCTTTCATTAGCTAAAAGCAAAGGCACAAAAAAAGGGTCACAAACAATCATTGGTGAAGCTTGTACGATGTGGCGTGTAGACGTATCGATTGTCGTTCATTCAAAGGATGCTGAAGGGTTCTTTGAAACCTGTGTCACTCATGACAATATCGAGCTTAAAGGAACGCATAACGGTAAGGTCTTGCATGAAATGACGAAATTACAAAGAGGGCCTCAACCTCAGTCGATGTTTGAATTACCCTCCGGTTGGAAGATCGTTGATATGAACAAGATTATGGAGCAGTTAAAGTCGCTTCAGAAGTGATAGGGCATGCTGAGCGTGCTTTGCGGTACGCTAGCCTTTGAGTAATTAGTTAGGGCTGGTCAGTGACTACAGTGCCGTTTATGCCACGGCATTTTTTTTATTTGTATTTAAACCCCAGCTACATGTAAGACACCTGTATTCTATCTTTAAAATATCGGTGCATGATCAGTGGTTGATGCTTCTCGCTATTGTATTTTGTAAATTCAGGATAAATATTGTACTTATCTTGTTCCTCATGCACTCTAATATTGAGCGTATTACTTTGAACACCCAGTGGTATTCATGAAATCAAAAGGAATGAAATATGACTTCGCCAGTTTATAAGTTGATTGTCAATAACGAATCGACGACTGAAGGGGATGTTCTAATCTTCTGCCAGAAACCAGATGCCAATACCCCTGATATTCAAACTTACGCATGGCTATCAAAATTTTTATACCCAGGTGTTAAAGCTGATTTTTCTTGGCAGATGCAGTGGGCCTTTATGTGGAAACAAATTAACTCAATTAATGAGTCACAGCAGATAGTGCCAAC
>NZ_CAJXQY010000241.1 GCF_913058315.1 uncultured Alteromonas sp.
GTATGCCCGGTGGTGTGAGAGGACGGGAGTTGTAAAACTCCCTCCTACTCGATTGATGAAATAGTTCTGGTTAAAAAATAGTCAGGTTGCGCTAACCGCTCTATACTAAGATCAATTAGTGTTCATAAGGAGTGTGACATGTTTAACCCTTTCGCCCTTCCCCCATTTGCCTGGAATATGCCGTTAAGCGGTGATGTGAAAGATATATCACCGGTGACGAGTTGGTTCTCGCCTCAGTATGAATTCAATATCGCGGGTAATGCGGCGCTGGAAAAGCAAGTGATCACCAAAGTCGCCAGCTACGGTAAGCAGCTGGGTAAACTCACCAATGCCGTACTGGAAATCGCCGACGGCGAACCCGGACAAGCGGTAGAATCACTCAGAGCAATGGCTAAGGAAATCGAAGAATTAAAAAGCAAAACACTGGCCGATAGTATCGAAGCGGACTTAGCTAAATTAAAGGTACAGGATAAAGCGGCGTACGAAGCATTGGTAAAACGCCTCTAGCATCGGTGTTCGCAAAGCTAGTGCAAACCCAGTTCTTCACGCAGTTTGGCTTTTTCCTGTTCGATGGTGGTAAGTAGTTGTTGCACAACGGGTTGATCTGCGATGTCTTTGTATAGGTAGCGTGTTGGTTCAAGGTGCCACCAGCCAAAGTTGGATTTATCAGGATAGTTATTTAGTATTCGCTCTGCGATAGCAAACTGCCTGGATGTCAGATTCAGCACAAGTTCGTAAAACAATAGCTCATAAAATACATACTCTCGCGGATACAGGCTTTTATATTCTTCCACTACCCGCAAAGCCTCGTTGGCGATTGAAGTTGCTTTTTGGTGTTCACCCAACTTATCTAAGATTGCTACATAACTGGTTACATTATCTAACTGTGCAAATGACACGTCGGGCGGTGTCAGCCCTGCGATGCGTTGGCGAAATTGAGCCAGTTGTTCCTGTTTTTGCGCCATATCAAAAAGCACAAGTGCATCGTCGATATAAATAGAAAAATACTTATTGTGCACCAATGCCTGCCACAGTTCATCCCAGCTTTTTTCAGGTAGTGTGATGTCAGTAAAGTAGCTGGCGGTGTATGTATAAGTTGCCCAATAGCCCTGGCTGGACAAGTCAATATCGTCAAGCACCGCCTTGCTGTCATTCGTAGCGCCGAGTAACTGAAGGTAATAATAGTACCAAAACGCACGTCGCTGGTTTGGAATTTCACGGTAATTTTTCTCAACTATTATATAATCTTGTAGAGGATCGACGAACTCTATATATCGCTCAACATTATCCGTGGTAACAGTCGACTTAAAACGCTCAGCTTCTTTTGGGGCGGAGCAGGCCAGCGTAAAGTAACGAAGGCGGTTCTTGTATTTGTCTTCCAGGCCTTCAAGTTCCAGACTGTTATAAAAGTTATCAAGCTCTTCACAAGGCGTTTTTTTCACTATCAGGTTAATAAAATATGCATGAATAAAATTGAAATCATAAGGGTAAGCGCGAATCGCTTTTTGATAAATTTTTATTGCCTTATCAGTTAATTGTGAATAGTCATCGTAAATTACAGCAAGTGTGTATAAAGCGTCACGGTTGAGCGGGTCCAGCTCCAATGCCGCCTCAGCTAACGCAATAGTTTCTGCTTCATTCAGACTTACATTTTCAGTAATTGAGACTTCCGCCGTGGCAACATAGGCGCTTAAGCCCAGAATTGCAGAGATATCGGGATATTTTGCTAGCAAAGGATCCAATATAAGCTTGGCCTGATTAATAGAATCTGTGGTGAGCTTATGTGTTAGTGCCCTCGCCCTGACGAGCTGCTCCACTTCTACATAAGTTAATTGGTTCAATGCCGCCGTATAACGGTCATTTTGGTGTACCACATTCAGTTTTAACGCTGCCGCCACCTGATCGCTAACCTCTTCCTGTAGAGCAAACACGTTTTCTAACTGGCGATCAAAATTGTCGGAAAATAGGTGCGCGCCGGTGGCCGCGTCGATGAGCTGTACGGTAATGCGTAAATCCTGCTGGTTTTTACGTACACTGCCTTCGATGATGTAGTCAGCGCCTAATTCTCCGGCGATCACTTTAATGTCTTTTTGGACGCCTTTATAGGCAAAGCTGGAGGTACGGCCGAGCACTTTGAGCTCTGGAATACGCACCAGCGTATTGAGTAACTCTTCGGTTAAACCGTCTACGAAGATCTCCTGATCCGGCTCGGTGCTTAAATTTAAAAAGGGTAAAACCGCGAGGGTTTTTACCGATTTTTCTTCTTCAACATCGACGGCTTCAGCTGTTTCTATAACTGTGGGAGCCGAGGAGAGCCAGAGTTTATCTACTGCCACATACACTACTAGTACAACAATGAGCGCTACCAGCATATGGTTAATTTTGTGGCCGGTTTGTTTGGCGATGGATTCGCTTTCGCTGACTTCGCTGGTGGCTTTAATACCCTCGGGTGTAAGCTCAAAGGCCCAGGCAAAAATACATACGATGGGGAAACCGATGATCATCGCAACGGTAACATAGGTACCAAATACGGTAGGCAGGCTTAGATAGGGAGAGACCACAGCAACTACCTGTAGAATTAACCACGCCGTCACCAGATACACACTGGCGACTTTCACAACGTTGCGGCGTTTCAACTCCGTGATAAAAGACATGGACATCCTGTGGTGGTTAAAAAGCATCCAACCTCAACGTTATCCTACATTACAGGGTA
>NZ_CAJXQY010000242.1 GCF_913058315.1 uncultured Alteromonas sp.
CACTGCTGCCTCCCGTAGGAGTCTGGGCCGTGTCTCAGTCCCAGTGTGGCTGATCTTCCTCTCAGAACAGCTAGAGATCGTTGCCTTGGTAAGCCTTTACCTTACCAACTAGCTAATCTCACTTGGGCCTCTCTTCAGGTGCGAGCTAAAAGCCCGCTTTGGTCCAAAGACATTATGCGGTATTAGCAGTCGTTTCCAACTGTTATCCCCCTCCTGAAGGCAAGTTCCCAAGCATTACTCACCCGTCCGCCACTCGTCATCTTCTAGCAAGCTAGAAATGTTACCGTTCGACTTGCATGTGTTAGGCCTGCCGCCAGCGTTCAATCTGAGCCATGATCAAACTCTTCAATTAAATATCGAAATTTTGAATTGTCGTTGTTGACACTCTTAATGAGTGCCCACACAGATTGTCTTGTTATAAATTGTTAAAGAACAATGCAAGCGTTGCTTGCTGCTCCAGCGTTCTTTCAGAACCTGCCGAAGCGGGATGCGTATAATACGCTTTTGGTTTTCTGCGTCAACACTTTTTTTGAAAATTTATTTTCGAAGCATTGTCGCTGTATACCGCTTCACATAAGGCTTTCGCGTTATGCCGGGTTGGCCTGTTGAGGCGTTCCCTTTCGAAGTGGGGCGCATTTTAGAGATTTATAATTAAAGGTCAATACCCATACCTAACATTTCTTGTAATTTTGTGATCGAACGGATACTTTGTAATCAATGTGACAATTTTGTCAGCTATTATTGAACTAAATTGGAAAGTGCTGTTCAAAATTTAGCTAAAAAGTCTCTTTTCTACTAAAAGTAGGGTTTGAACATGAATCGTAGTTGTTGTTATATCCTTGGTTCGCTGATGTTGCTCACCGGCCACTGTGCTGTTGCTATTACAGACAGTGCTATAAAAGAAAATGAAAATAAGGTGCTGCAGGTTTTCATTAAGCGCCAGGTTAACCAGTCTATGTCGGTGGGCCGGGCAGTTGGTTCAATTACCAGTAATTATCCCAATGAAGTTGAGACCATCGTGGCAACAGCATTGGATTTATATCCGGAAAATTACCAGGAGATCATTCACGCGGCGATTTCTTCGCAACCTAACGCTACTTCCAAGATAGTAAAGATTGCTATAGAGAAAGAAGTCAGCAGTTGCCCTAATATAGTAGAGCTGGCAATCCAGGCCGACCCCAGTTACGTGGATTTTGTAGTGGGTGCCGCAGCAAATTCCAACCCGGACCAACTTAAAGATATCGTACGTGTGGCTGTACTTACTGAGCCAGACTCCGCCGACACCATAGTGCAAACCCTTACCAGTGAGCACCCCAATGAACTGGTAGATATTCTTTCCAGCGCTATTCGAGCCGTACCGCTGGTTGGTGAGTATGTAGTGGATGCACTTTTAGCTGTATTTCCCGGCGAAGCTGAAGCTGTAGTGACTACGGCTGTTCGTGAATCCGGTGAACAACGGGAGCAGGTACGCAAGATTATTGAAGCTGCACATCAGGCGGGCGTTGATGAAGACTCACTCAAACGTTTCGCTATTAATGGTGGTGCCAGTGAGGAGGAATATAGTGCCGCCGTGCAGCAGGATAATTAATTATCCTGGACTCACTCCCGCCTTCCCGCAAAACGCTTGCGCTAATCTGGAATAACACAAATATCAATACCCGTCATCCCCGCGTGCTTCTGGCGGGGATCTCCTTGCTGGTTATCGTAGAGTTCAAAAGTGCTTTAATGAAAAGGCTGATTTGGCTGGGCCAACCTTTTTAGGAGATCCCGGGTCAAGCCCGGGATGACTGTATTGAACTTTATTGTTCGCTCTTTTCTTTAATCGAGAAGTTTTCACGGCGAAGCGTCAGGTTAGGGTTATATGCCGGATCATGGGCAATCACTTCTGCCCAATTGGATTTTAAGTAATCGAGCTCCGCGTTGAAGCGGGCCATTTTCTCTTTGCTTATGTCCAGCCCTCGCGACACCGATTCATGGTGGTAGAGTTCTGCTTCTGCGCAATAGAGGTTTCTAACTCCTTGGGCTCTAACTCGCAGGCAGAAGTCTACGTCATTAAACGCGACAGTGAGATCGGTTTCGTTTAATCCCCCCACCGCATCAAACAACGACTTTTTCACTAACAAACAGGCGGCAGTGACTGCACTGTAATTGTGTGAGGCAATTAGCCGATTCATGTAACCAGGGTGGTATCGGGGGAAGTATTTATGGGCATGCCCGGCTCCACCACCATAACCCAATACTACTCCGGCATGCTGAATACGGTCGTCACCGTACATGAGTTTTGCCCCTACACAACCAATATCATCTCTTAACGCATGACCCACCATATATTCGAGCCAGTCCGGCGTGATCACCTCGATATCGTTGTTGATAAGCCCGATTACTTCTCCTCTGGCCTGCTGCGCAGCAAAGTTATTAATAGCGGAGTAGTTAAAGGGGTGTGGGTATTTTAATACCCTGATCTTATCGTGCTGATTAAGCTCTTCGAAATAAGCCAGGGATTCGGGTTCATCGGAATTATTATCTACCAGCAGAATTTCATAGTTCTGGTAGGTGCTTTTATTCAAAATAGAATCGATACACTCTTTTACCAGTTCTTTAGCATTTTTGGTGGGTATGATGAGCGAGACTAAAGGCGTGTTAAATATTGGCCACTGGATAACATTA
>NZ_CAJXQY010000243.1 GCF_913058315.1 uncultured Alteromonas sp.
GTCTTATACCGAGTGGACTGACTGGCTCGACAAGAAAATTACGGCACAAGACATAGAAGCCTGGCACTCAACGGATCCCAAAGTGTGGATCACCGAGAGCACTAAAATCCGTGACACCATCTACCCTGAAGATGCCAACCGCATGGCCTATGATTATCTGTATGATCATATCCCTACCGCGAAACGCCGCCTGCAACAGGCCGGCATCCGCATAGCGAACTATCTCAACGAAATATTCGCCAAATAAAAGCATAGACGCTCAGAACCCATATTAAGGGTTATCTGAGCGTCTGATTAATTTTCTGTAGCGATACACTCAAGGTTATCAAGCTCAACCTTTTTACCCGTTCCATCATTGCTCAGCAGGCATTGCGTGCCCTTTTTATATAAGGTGAACGAATAAGCCTGCTTATCATGGCGCCCTTCAATAAGTCTCCCCTGGCTGTCCAGGTGCTCCCGCCGCTCGATTGTCACTACCGAAGAGCTCGTAAACACATCGTCAGCCAGCGTGACTTTGGTACCACCAAACCAATCACTGATAACCTTTTCTATTTGCACTTTCTGCTGCTTGGTCTGCGCACTGAGCGTGGCCGGATAAAGCTCGTTATCACTGGTTTGCGCGCAGCCACTGGCAACTACCAGTGACACGCAGGCCCAAAGCCGGGTTAGCCTGTGCTTTTGCATTATTCTTGCTCCGTAACAATGGGCTCATTGATTTTGTTTTGCAGAATGAGTCGCTCTTTTAGGGCGAATGGATTTTCAATGGCCAGTGACGACTCCGGACTCTGCGCGTTAATCGAATCCGGTGACACTGGTGCAGGACTCACCGGTGCAGGGCAGGACCCGGTTTCAGCATATGCCAGTGCCGTTGAAAGCATGGCCTCAGCAGGATCGCCCAACGGGTGGCTAAAATCATCCGCGACTTCACAACCCGGCACTTCATAGCCGTAGTTGGGTGTTTCGGTAGGAATGAAGCCATCGGCATAATCGCCGAACCCCTTGTTATTTATGCCTTGAAACTGAATGGAGAAATAGGTTGTGCCGCAATTGTCGGTCGGATAAAAACCATAAGGCTTGCCACAGGTGGTTGAACCTATCTGGACCACTTCCACGTCGATCCCACGCAATGCATTCATCACCGACTCACTTGCTGAGCAGGACGCACCGGTGGTCAATACGAATACCCGGGTTAGTGACAGGCTGGGTAGCACCGCACTGAGTAAACGGCCGGCATTGTAGTCTATTTCATTGCTGTAAAAGGGCGTGGGCTGAATAACATTGCCGGTAACCGGATCTCTGTTTGGCGATTTATCATTGAATTGCAGCGTCTCAAAATAAGCATTGTTAGTCTGTGCAGGGCCTGCCACCATGTATGACAACTGCGATGCCAGCGCCAATAAGCCACCGCCATTGTAACGTAGGTCGATAACCAGTTCGGTGACGTTTTCATCGATAAATCCATCAAAAGCGTCAATCAGGTCATACTGGGCGGTTCTAATAAAGGTATTAAACTGAAAATATCCGGTTCTGCCGGCAGGCGTATCCAGTACCTGAACATGCTGCACCGGCGATACCTGGACGTCCGCTGAGGTCACATCCACCGCCAGTTCATCACCATTAACCAGTTCAAATACAAAACTGGTAGTCGTGCCATTATCGGCAGGGAACAGGGCATCATTCAGCGCATCGATATCAGTAGAACTGTTGGCATTAACAAAATCGATGCCATTAACCAGCTTTACTGACGCACCCCGAGGGATGCCGGCTAAATCAGCAGGCGAGCCGGGCTCGGCAAATCTGACTACTAACTCTCGTGGCGAGGTATTTCGCACAAATTCCCAGTCGAACCCATAGCCGGATGCAACACCACTTTGAGTCAGCTCATTGTATTCATCGGTAGGCTGGTAAAAATGGAAATTGTCTTTTGGGGTTCCGCTTGGCGTGGTCGCAGTCGTTTTTAACTGGTCAAAATATCCTAATACTGAATAATTGGCCGGATTGTTATCATCCACTTCGTCGTACCAAAGGTAGGTCTCATTGGTCCAGCTACGAAGCCACAGCTTTTCCTCCAGACTGCTGCCCGCTTCATCCGGGTACTGCTGGCCGGTGAAAGGATCAATACCGGTTCGTGGCGATTCGCACTTCGCCACCAGCGAAGAGGCAGAGGCATAGTCGCCCGGCTGCCAGGATGGTCCTGTTGGGGTTGGTGTGGGCGTCGGGCCCGAAGAATTGGAGCCACCGCCACCACCGCCACAGGCAGTTACCCCTGAAACAGAGATGGTTGCGACGATGATAGCCGCTAGTTTAGATAAGCGCATTGTTGCCTCCCTGGCAATTGTTATTTTCTGTCGTGTTGTTGTTTCATTACATCAAAGGTGACGTCAGTTAAACAACGGAATTACAAATAATATTATCAGGTAATCACATGCCAGAGTATCCCAATCACCTCAAACAATCCGTCATCAGACTCACTCGGTTAACCCCTGTCACACCCGCTTTTCATCTCAGATCTGACTGACCATGGAAGGCGATACTGATGTGACAGGCGATCCGGTGTTATTTACCACCACAGAGATACCCCCTAATAATAGGAAAGCTTTTCCGACTTACCGGCAAAAATGCGATACACCAGCACGGTATAAGCC
>NZ_CAJXQY010000244.1 GCF_913058315.1 uncultured Alteromonas sp.
TGACCGCATTAGATAACGGGTATTCGGGAAGATGTGTGAGCTCCACCTATGCTGGTGTTGATTGGCACCAATATGGAGTCAGTTCATTTGCACTTAATGGATCCACTATATTGGCAGCTAATGGAGCCACCCCATTTGCACCGTAATCGATCCACCTGATTAGCGGCGTATTGGCTCCACGTTGACCTGATTTTCCCCTCAAACTTCTGTTTAACTCGCGTATCGTTGACTGTTTTTCAGTCAGGAGAATACGCATGGCAAACCGGAGGTTTGAAATGTACCAATACCGACAGATCCTCGTTCGAATGCGAATGGGGGAATCCAATCGTGCTATCGCCAATAGTGGACTGATGGGACGCAAAAAAGCACAAGCGTTGAGAGAAAAGGCTATTCTGCATGGCTGGCTGAAGCCCGATGCTGTCTTGCCTGATAACGATACGCTTGCAACTATTCTTGAAGAAAATTCTCAAGCTCTGATTAAAGGCTCTTCTGTGGCGCCTTACGCAGACAAGATCACAAAGTGGTATGAGCAAGGGATCCAGGGTACAACCATCCATCAGGCGTTGGTGGATAAATATGGTTTCACTGGCAGCTACTGGTCGGTGATCCGCTATCTCAAAGTCTTGTCTGAGAAGACACCTGTTCCCACAACTGTCATGGTGTTTGCGCCTGGTGATGCCGCACAAGTGGATTTCGGGGCGGGTCCACTCATTGTGGATATCCGGACCGGCGAGTTGCGTAAGAGTTGGATCTTCGTCATGACACTGGCCTGGAGCCGGCATATCTACGCTGAATTCATTCGCGATTAAAGTACTGCTACCTGGCTGGCCTGCCATCGTCGTGCGTTTGAATGGTTTAACGGTGTGCCCAAACGGGTCGTTATCGACAACCCTAAATGTGCCATCACCAGGGCCTGCTATCACGATCCTGAGGTGCAGCGCGCTTATGGTGAATGTGCCGAAGGCTATGGTTTCTTGATTGCCCCATGCCCTGTACGTGACCCGCAGAAGAAAGGGCGTGTGGAATCTAACGTCAAGTACATCAAAAATAGCTTCGTACCGCTAAAAGAATTTCGCAGTCTCAGTGATGCCAATGCACAGCTTAAAAGTTGGTTGCTGTCCGTCGCCGGTAATCGGAAGCACGGTACCACAAAATGTCAGCCACTTGAGCGTTTTACTGAGATTGAGCAGGCATTGCTTAGTCCGTTGCCGGAAGTGCCGCCAGAGCAAGCCGTCTGGGCTAAAGTAAAGGTACACGGTGATGGGCACGTACAGTTTGAACACTGTCGTTACTCAGTACCTTACACTCTGATCCGAGAAACACTGTGGCTGAAAGCCAGCGATACCATGGTGCGTATCTATCAAAAGCATGAGCTGAAAGCCAGGCATGCCCGAATGCATCATCAGGGTGGCCGCGCTACGGTGCCTGAACATCAACCGCCCGCCGCGCAGGCTTACAACATGCAGGATCCACAGTATTGTCTTGCTCAGGCGCAGCGGATTGGCGAGTCCTGTCATGTGTTTATTAAGCGCCTGTTTGCCAGCCGCGTACTGGATAACCTGCGTGCTGCACAAGGCGTTGTGGGCCTTGCCAAACGCTACGGTGACAAGCGAGTTGAAGCCGTCTGCTTACGCGCACTGACCTTCGACAATGTGCGTTACAGTGCCGTTAAACAGATCCTTGAAAAAGGGCTGGACCAGCACCCTGATGAATCGAGCACCTTCGATACGTTAAGCGATGCTTATACCGGCGGTGGCCGCTTCCACCGAGATCCCAACAAACTTCTCCCTCACTAAAGCAAGGAAAAACACATGATCAACCCGATCCCCGAACTCACACCGTTACTGAAACAGCTACGCCTCTCAGGTATGACGGACTCATTAGCGATGCGTAATCGTGAGGCCATTGAACATCAACTCAGTTATCCCGACTTCCTGGCTTTACTGGTACAGGATGAAGTGGTCAGACGCGACCAGAAAAAATATGTCACACGTCTGCGTCGTGCTGGCTTCAGAGGTAATAAAACACTGGAAAGCTTCGATCTGAATGCCAATCCCAACCTGAACAGCGCGTACATCAATGAACTGGCTGATTGCCGGTTTATTGATGAACATGTGGCGGTGCTGATCGCAGGCCCGTGCGGCACGGGCAAAAGTCATCTGGCACAAGTTATCGGGCATTGTGCTGTGCAACAAGGCATTGATGTACTGTTTTTCACTCAGGCAAAACTGCTGGCGAACTTGCATACAGCCAGAGCCACGAATACCTATGAGAAACGCTTCCAGACGTTAGCTAAAGTAGACCTACTGATCATTGATGACTTCGGTTTAAAGCCTCTCAAATCCCCTCAGGATGAAGACTTACACGACTTAATCGATGAACGATATGAACAAAAATCAACGATCATCACCAGTAACCTGGACTTCAGCGAATGGGGCCAGGCCTTCCCAAATAAACTGCTTGGCGCTGCCACGCTCGATCGACTCAGACACAATGCTTATCGACTGGTTTTAGAGGGCGAAAATGACGGTTTTAAGTGGCTCCATTAGCCCGCAAGTGGGTGGCGCCATAAGGGTGCCAATCGACAGTTGGCGTGCCACAACGTTGGTTGTTACTGAAAAGCGAGCAGGCGACGCACCGCGAA
>NZ_CAJXQY010000245.1 GCF_913058315.1 uncultured Alteromonas sp.
TAGCCACCGGCACGTAGAGCTTTCTTTTTAATGACGACAACACGGTCAGACTCCTTACTTCGACAAACGGCGTTTTTATTCCCGGTTAAACAAGCCATCCAGGCTGTCTGGCAAGGGTTTTGAAGTCAGCTCTGTCCATAGAGATTCGGTAATTTGTGCCGGTTTACCCAGCAAGCGGCAACGAGCAATCACACTGCCCAGAATAGCGTCGAGTTCTAACTCTCGGCCTTTCTCAAGATCAATTAACATGGAGGTTTTGATGGAGTTGAACGACTTGATCAGGCTGAACATGTCATCTACTTCATCAGGGGTAATTTCTACCCCATCGTACGCGGCTGCCCTGCCGGTCTCCTGCATGGCGCCATAAACCTTTTGGGCCAGCTCCGGCTGATGGGTTAACTCATAGGTTTTTTGCCGCGTGACCGCCGACAGCGGGTTCACCCCGCAATTCACAATCAGCTTTTTCCACAGCTCTTTGCGAATATCATCACTTACCTCGAGCGGCACATTCTGACTCTGCCACAAACGGGCCAAAGCCGTCAGATTGAAAGGGATAGTATTCGACGCGGGCCAGGGGCCCATAATAACTTTGTAAATGCCAGTGGTTGTGGCCACCCCAGGCTGTGATATCTCGCCACCACTGCGCACCGACAAGCCGCCCCATACACGCTCCTGCCCCACTGTAGATGCCAGCAAAGGCTCATTATCCACGCCGTTTTGCACCGACAGCAGCGGTGTTTTGCCGCGCGCTAACCAGCTACCCAATTCGTTGAGCAGCGCTTTGGTTTGCGTAGCTTTCAGCGCAATCACTATGACATCGAAATCATCAGCCTGGCAGGCAGCTTGTAATTCAGGATGTGAACAGGCGGACACAGCCTGGTGGCGGGTTTCGCCATCGTGGATAACGGTCAGGCCATTACGCTTCAGCGCATCAAGATGAGCGCCGCGGGCTGTGACAGTGACAGTTACCTGAGCATTCGCCAGACGTTCGGCATAAAAGCTGCCAATCGCCCCACACCCTATTACCAGTACATTCATCGGTTAACTTATTAACAAAATGTTATAAGTGACACATTAATAAGAGTTTTTGCGATGTTCAACTGACAATATTGTTAGTGTACAGGCTGACAATATTGTCATGCCCATAAGCACTTCTTTCCTCTTTGCCAATAAGTGAATGCATTACATGTCGAGTGATTTGCCCTTTTTATCGGATCTTGCATCCAATCCGCTGGCTAAATCGTTAGGATAAGTAAGTTCCTTTTTTATTAGAGTTTGAGTTTTGAAATATCTGATTTTTTCTACCTCGCTGTTGGCCTCTGCCACAGCATTCGCAGATGGCCCGCATATCGAGCGCGTGGTGGTATTTGGTAAACAAAGCGACCTGATAGGTGAGTCGATTTCTGCCTCAGAAGGCGTAATCGGTGCCGGCGATATTGCTCAGCGCCCGTTGCTGCGCCCTGGTGAGATACTGGAATTTGTACCGGGCATGGTTGTTACCCAACACAGCGGTTCAGGTAAAGCGAATCAGTACTTTCTGCGTGGTTTTAACCTCGACCACGGTACGGATTTTAGTATTTCACTGGATGGTATGCCGGTGAATATGCGTACTCATGGGCACGGTCAGGGGTATACCGACCTTAACTTTATCACGCCGGAATTTATTCAGCGGATTGACTACCAAAAGGGGCCCTACCGCGCGATGCAGGGCGATTTTTCTGTGGCTGGCTCAGCCAACTTTTCGCTGATGTCGTCTTTTGATCAACCCTTCGGCAAGCTTGAGATTGGCGAAAATGGTTTCCTGCGTACTGTGGCTGCCACCAACCTGGCGGTGGGCGAAAGTAATCTTGCCGTGGGTGGTGAGTGGCAGCAGTACGATGGCCCCTGGACCGATATTGATGAAGACATTGCGAAAACCAGTGCCTTCGCTCGTTTTCGACAAGCGACTGACGACAGCATCCTGCATATTACCTTTTTAGGTTACGACAACAGCTGGAATTCCGCCGACCAGATCCCACTGCGCGCGGTGCAAAGCGGCCTGATAGATGAACTGGGCTCTTTGGATCCAACGCTTGGCGGCGAGTCTAACCGCTATAGTTTATCGGTTAACTGGCAATCGGCCGACTGGATGGTAAACGCCTACGCAATTTCCAGCGAGTTGAACCTGTTCTCTAACTTTACCTATTTTCTGGATAACCCTGAGGCAGGCGATCAGTTTGAACAGGTCGACGACCGCGCGATATATGGCGGTACGCTTACCCGTTTCCAGTCGACAACTGTAGGTGACTCTCACGTACACTTTACCGGTGGCCTGGAATGGCGCTATGACGACATCAAGGAAGTTGGCCTGTATCGCACCACTGAAAGGGTTCGCCAGTCGCCGGTTCGACGTGACAGTGTGGATGAGTATTCGGTGGCGGCGTTTTTGCAGGTAGATGTTGATATCACCGACAACTTAATTGGCCATGTGGATATCCGCCATGATTACCTGGCCGTGGACGTTAACAGTAACTTAAGCGCAAACAGTGGTGATCAGAGCGATAACATCACCAGTCTGAAAGGCGGTCTGAGCTATATTAT
>NZ_CAJXQY010000246.1 GCF_913058315.1 uncultured Alteromonas sp.
ATTAGAAGCACTGCCTGAACAAACTCGTGGCTACGCTATTATCAGTATCGTTAGCGAAGCCGATAAACAGCCTCTGCAGGCTCCCGAAGGCATCGAGATTGTCTGGTTAGTACAGGCAGGTAGTGCGGGGCTTGCCAAAAGTCTGCTGGATATCCAATGGCTTGACGGTGAGCCGGCGGTCTGGGCAGCTTGCGAGTTTTCCTCGATGCGCGCCATACGCAGTACACTGGATGTGGAATTTAATGTCCCCCGCACGCAGGTGTATGTTACCAGTTACTGGCGGGAAGGCCGCTCCGAAGATCAGCATAAAATCGACAAGCGGGAAGATGCTGAGCAATACACTCAACTCGTGAGTTAACTAAGGTGACGACTTAAGACCCGATAAGCCTGGCTAATGTCCTGCGTTTTTGCAGTACTGCCACCTTTATCGGGATGATGCTGCTGAAGCAGTTTACGATACTGCTTTTTCAGCTCAGCAACCGTCACCTCACCCTCGCTGTTCAGTTCAAGTGTGATTTTAGCCCTGACCACCTCACTGTCCGACAGCTCTCGCCCGGCCATGCGCTGCCAAAAGCCATCCAATAACGCCTCCACGTCGGCACCGCTGGTGTCGGTAAAGTTATCCCAGTTAAGATAATAGGCTTTAAGGCCGTCATGCCCGGTTAAGGCTGCATCAAAGGTGGTAGCCGGTTTCAGCTTGATATTAAGCGTATGAATGTCCAGTTCGCCCAGTCCCTGCTGTCGCCATTCGTCACTTAACGAATAAAGCGCATTAAACAGCACAAAATGGCAACGAAACATGGCCAGCGGATCGCTTAGCTCAACGCCTTCAAATAACAGCCAGGGCGGCTGCTGTAATTGCTTAATAAGCTGATATTCCGACGTTCCCTCAGTGAGTAACGGCTTTAAGTCAGCCAATGCTTCCCGCAGCACCGGGTCGGTATAATCGAGCAAGAGTCTTCCTTTATTACTCACCATAGCAATAGCCTAGCGCGCCATAGCCAAGAATGCGAGATCAGGTCCACATAACCAGTATTGCCGCCAGACCTATCAGAATTAAGCCGACAAATTCATGACGGCGGACCGGTTGTTTAAACCACAAGACAGTGATTAGCATGGTAGTAAGGACCTCAAGCTGCCCAAGTGTTTTCACATAGGCAACGTGCTGCATAGCCATGGCCGTAAACCAGCCAATTGAGCCCAGGCAACTGGTTACACTGGCAGCGATCACCAGCCCAGGACGGGCTGCCAGCAGTTTAAAAGTATCCGGCTGTCTGGCGCTGATAAATGCACAAAGCAAGACGGTTTGCAGCGACAGTACCCAGAACAACACCCAACCGGCGGCCTGCACAAATGGCAGCCCCAGCGCATGACTGGCCTCCCGGGCATACAAGGAGGTCAAAGCAAAACAGGTCCCACAGGCCAGTCCAATGGCCACGGTTCTTGCCGATAAGTCGCCGCCGCGCCGCCAGCCACTCAAAACAAACACCGCGACAGCCCCAACCAGAATGCCCAGCCAGCCCAACAGGGTTAGTTCGCTGCCAAAGAACAACATGCCAACAACGCCGGCCACCAGTGCTTCACTTTTTGCCAGCCCGGCCCCCACTGCAAAATTTTTCTGCTTAAATAACACAACCATTAACGAGGTCGCAGCAATCTGCAATAAGGCACCAAGTACGATATACACCCAAAACTGAGTCGTGAACTGTGGGACACCGCCCCCCTCCTGAGCGGAAACCAGATACACATAAACGGCAACTATTGGCGGGGCAAACAGAAAACGCGAAAGGGTGACCCCGGCCGTGGGCACGGTGCTGCTGAGTTTACTTTGGATGGCATTGCGAAAGGTTTGAAAGAACACCGCCATCAGGGTGAAAAAGATCCAGGCCACAAGCTACTTTCTAAACAAAATAAGAGGGCCTATAGGTTACGCTATTTCGTGGCGGATGTGTTGGCAACTCGGCATATTTAAGAAGCGAGACGGGTAATATTGGGGGATAAAAGTTGGCGCTGGCACCTGCCGGTTACTGAACAGGTACCAGGCATTTTGCCATCAACCGAAAATTATTAACTTTAAGCTTTGCGCAAAGGCCGGATTACCCGCCATCACTGCAACAAATGCGCTGCTGCCTGCAACGAAAGCCGGTGCGTATTTTTTGAAAAAAGTAGGTTTGCTCTGGGTTGCGTTGTTCATAGTAGTTTCCTTTTAAGTAATTAACACAAGTGATGTATTACCTAGAAACGGCAACCGGATAAGGTGTGACAGTAATGGTGAAATTTTATGATGTTTTAAAACGCTTTTTACTGCCGATGGGTACTGTCTTTACTTTTGAAGGTTAAAACTTCCTGCTTTTTTTGTGGTTCTGTTGTGGCGAAATTAATGGTGATTGAAGTCTCCGCTTTTTGTCGGATGCCGAGGGGCACTGCCTTTACTTTTGTAAGGTTAAAACTTCCTGCTTTTTTGTGGTTCTGTTGTGGCGAAATTAATGGTGATTGAAATCTCCGCTTTTTGTCGG
>NZ_CAJXQY010000247.1 GCF_913058315.1 uncultured Alteromonas sp.
TACACCTCTCTATTCGTCGGCAGCGTCAGATGTGTATAAGAGACAGATCGTTAACCGCTTGCTGGTAATAAGACAGCACTTTGTCGCGTTGCTTTTGGCTGATCAGCGGGCCCAAGTTGGCGGCTGAATCATCTGGCGGGCCAATGACCAGTTTTTCCGCCTCGGCTTTTAACCGACTAACAAACTCATCGAAAATTGAGCGCTCAACATACACTCGCTCGGTGCCCAGACAAACCTGGCCGCAGTTGGCAAAGGCGGAACGCATGGTGCCTTCAATGGCCTTATCCATGTCGCAGTCGGCAAACACGATACCGGCGTTTTTACCGCCTAATTCCAGTGAAATATCCCGTACGCCTTTAGCAGCGTTTTGCATAATGAGTTCGCCGGTACGGGTTTCGCCGGTAAAGGTGTAACCATCCACATCCGGGTGAGCAGTAAGGAAAGCACCGGCGGAGTCGCCGCCGTAGCCTTGTACTACGTTATAAACCCCATCCGGTACACCTGCCTCTTTCATGACTTCGCCAAGTAGTGCGGTGGTGGTGGGCGTTTCTTCTGATGGCTTCACCACTACCGTATTACCGCAGGCCAGCGCCGGCCCGACTTTCCACGTCATCAGCAGCAGCGGCAGGTTCCACGGGCTGATAACACCTATCACGCCTTTGGGGCGACGCACAGCATAATTGAGTGCGCCGGTGCCGTCGGGCGTGGCCATTTCGAAGGCTTCGGTGGCGACATTTTTAACCATGTCGGCAAACACCTTAAAGTTGGCCGCCCCGCGTGGAATATCAATGTGACTGGCCAGTGATTTGGGTTTGCCGGTATCGGCACATTCCGCGTCTAAAAATTCCTCGAAACGGGCATTAATGCCGTCAGCCACGGCATGCAGTATTTTACTGCGCTCGTCGAGGGTCATTTTGCTCCACGGGCCTTTCAAAGCCGCACGGGCGGCTTGCACCGCCGCGTCAACTTCGGCTTCCCCGGCTTCATGCACCTGGCTGATCACCTTACCCGTTGCCGGATTAATGTTATCGAACCTTTTGCCACTGGCAGAGCCAACATACTGGCCGTTGATATAATGTTTAACTTCTTTCACAGCGAGTCCTGTATTGATGAGTTAAGTTAAAACCGTCAGAAAACGCTCGTTGAGCACACGGTCGTGATAGAAAATGGCTTTGCCCAAATCCTCGGCTTTCCAGGTGATGGGGTTATGGTCGGGGTACATATAATCGCCGCCGGCAAACACCTCGTTGCGGTTACCCGATGGATCGAAGAAATAAATGGTTTTACCGTGGGTAATACCATGGCGCGTGGGCCCGATGTCCAGCGAGGTATTGGTCATACTGATAAGGTCAGCGGCGCGCAGTATGTCTTCCCAGGTTTCAAGAAAGAATGACGCATGGTGAAACTTGGCTTTTTCTTCATGCTGGATAAAAGCAACGTCATGGGCTTTCATCGACAGCGTAAGGAACTGGGCAATCCGGTTGCCATCCGGGTCGAGCACCTGCTCGGCCAGATAAAAGCCCAGTACATCCACAAACAAGTCATAGGTTTTGGCGAGTTCGTCGCCATACAGCAGGCAGTGGTCAAAGCGTACGGCTTTCATACCGCGCAGTGCACGGGGCCAGGCTTCCGGGTTGGTTTCTTCCACCCCCCATTTACCGGTGTAGGCTTTTTCTGCATACAACTCAAATACGTGGCCGGAAGGCGCGGTAAACTGAATGCGGCGGCCGCAATCCTTTAAATCCCCCGCGGCTTTATGAGTGACTTCCAGACCGAAGGCTTCAATGTCTGCAGTCAGGCTTTCAAGGGTGGCATCGTCTACTACCTTAAAAGCCATAAAATCCATGCCGGGTTCATCGGCTTCACGTAACACCAGCGAAAACTTGTCGACTTCGCTCCAGGCTTTTAAATACACCCGGCCTTGTTCGTCACGATCAGTTTCGTGCAAGCCCAGTAGCTCAACATAATGTTTTACGGATGCTTCTAGATCCAGTACGCGCAACTGAATGTGCCCTGGACGCAATACGCCTTTTCTCATTTTATTACCTCGGTATGTTTTTGTTTTGCCTTGGCTAAGCCGGGAATACCGCTAATAGCCAGTGGTGAGGGGCTGCATTCAATGAGCAAATCGCTGGTGGGTTTAAGCCGACAGGCCAATGCGTACCCCTGCTGTTGTTGTTCTGTGGAAACCTGGGCTTTACTCATGCGGCCGCATTCGTAGCTGCCTGAAATCACCTTGACCCGGCATACCCCGCAGCCACCGCCACGGCAGCCCACTGCGATGGCGCGAAGCCCGTGACTCTCCATGGCTTTGAGCACAAACTCACCCTGCTTACAGGTAAAGTGTTGTTGGCTGTGTTGCTCGGTGATCACATAGTCAGGCATGCACTGTTGCTCCGCTTTAATCGCTTAAGTCTCCGGCACCAAAGAAAAAATTTTTTGATGCAGTGCGGTGATCAGAGCAATGGCTGTGCCATAGGTTAATAAAATGTTTAAATATGTTGTTAAC
>NZ_CAJXQY010000248.1 GCF_913058315.1 uncultured Alteromonas sp.
TCTTTGTAGTGCTCGAAGAAATGCTCAATTTGTTTCAGCAGCAGTGGCTCAACGTCTGACGTTTCAAACACTTTGCGATACAGGGTAGACAGTTTGTCGATTGGCACAGCCAGTACTTTCGCGTCTTTGCCTGATTCGTCGGTCATATTTAATACGCCAACAGGACGACACTTAATCACAGAACCGGCTAACAGTGGGAAAGGCGTCATAACCAGCACGTCTACCGGGTCACCGTCTTCAGACAGCGTATTGTTCACATAACCGTAGTTAGTTGGGTAGTGCATGCAGGTCGCCATAAAGCGATCTACGAAGATCGCACCGGTGTCTTTGTCTACTTCGTACTTCACCGGATCCGCGTGTGCTGGAATTTCGATAATTACGTTCACTTCGTCAGGCAGTTTCTTGCCTGCAGGTACGGCGTTTAAGCTCATACGGGATTGTCCTTTCGTTAATAGTAAAATTGCATCAAGTATACGGCTAACCGGAAAAAATAAAAACCTGTAGCCCGACGTATCGGGCATACTTAGGATTTATTTTGCCTAACCAATTAGTCGTAATAGCTCAGGCAGGCCTCAACTTCGTCTTTGGAGCCAATAATAACCGGTACGCGCTGGTGAATTTCCTCGGGCATCACTTCCATAATGCGTCCCTCGCCAGTGGAAGCCAGACCGCCCGCCTGCTCCATTAAAAATGCCATCGGGTTGGCTTCGTATAACAGCCGCAGTTTGCCAGGCTTAGCCGGGTCGCGCTTATCAAAGGGGTACATGAAAATACCACCGCGACATAACAGGCGGTGAATATCGCCCACCATGGCTGCCACCCAGCGCATGTTGTAGTTTTTCTCACGGGGACCTTCGGTTCCCGCCAGCAAATCGGCCACGTAGTTTTGAATAGGCGGCTCCCAGTGACGTTGGTTAGACGCGTTAATGGAGAACTCGGCGGTTTGCTCCGGCACCTGAATATTCGGATGGGTTAGCAGGAAGCCACCGTGGGTTTTATCCAGCGTGTAAATGTGAGTACCTTTACCGGTGGTCATTGCCAGCATGGTAGATGGGCCATACAGCACATAACCGGCCGCGACCATTTGCGTACCAGGCTGTAAAAAGGCAGAAGGATCATCCGGCTCCATCCATTGCGGTGCATGAGCAATGGAAAAGATGGTGCCGATCAGGCTGTTAATTTCGGTATTTGAAGAGCCGTCAAGCGGATCAAAGCTCACCAGGTATTTGCCATCCGGGTGACAGGGCACCACGTCATCTTCCTCTTCCGAGGAAATTGCTTTTACATAACCCGATTCTTTAAGAATATCCTTCAGAATTTGATTTGAAATCACATCCAGTTTCTTTTGCGTTTCACCCTGAACGTTTTCACTCAGAGTAGAACCCAAAACGCCCGCCAAAGCGCCCTGACTCACGCGGAACGAAATCTCCTTGCAGCCCGCTAACAGCGTGCGGATCAGCAAAATGAGTTCGAGCGGAGCGCCATCTTGTTGCATTTGTGAGTTAAGTCTTTTCATGGTTTATGTAAGCCTTTTTTTCTATGTAGGGTATTGTTGCACTATACGGGTCGATAATGCGGGTTCCTCCGTTGCCGCAGGGCAGCAATTGAACCTCGAGCATGATGCTCTGGTTAGATTGTAAACTGACTCACCCCTGAAAGGAAATCAGATGTTTAGGCAAGTGGGTGCGCATCTGGTAAAGTGTTCGGATATGAAATTAGCGCAGGAAAGTTAATGCACGTTCACATTTTGGGGATTTGTGGCAGTTTTATGGGCGGTATCGCTGCAATTGCCAAATCACTGGGGCATACCGTCACTGGTTCAGACCGCAATGTTTATCCGCCGATGAGCACACAGCTCGAGGCGCTGGGAATTACCCTGACTGAGGGCTATGATCCGACCCAGTTTGAGCCGGTCCCGGATATGGTGATTATTGGTAATGCCATGTCACGTGGCAACCCGGCGGTAGAATACGTGCTCGACCGCAACCTCCCTTACACCAGCGGCCCCCAATGGCTACTGGATAATTTGTTAACCGATCGCTGGGTCATTGGCCTCTCCGGTACCCATGGTAAAACCACCACCTCATCTATGGTGGCCTGGATACTCGAATACGCCGGGCTGGAACCGGGTTTTTTAATTGGTGGCATTCCGCAAAACTTCGGTATTTCTGCCCGGGTGGGGGAAAGTCCGTTCTTTGTGATTGAGGCCGACGAATACGACAGCGCGTTCTTTGATAAGCGCTCGAAGTTTGTTCATTACCGCCCACGGACCCTGGTGATGAACAACCTTGAGTTCGATCATGCAGACATCTTCGCCGATTTAGCCGCCATTCAAACGCAATTTCACCATTTAGTGCGCACCGTACCGGCCACAGGTCTGGTGCTTTCACCCGACAGCGACGACAATCTGGCCGCCGTACTCGACAAAGGCTGTTGGAGCGAGCAGCAATACCTTGGCCGTCACTGGCATGCCGAGCTCATTAATCCCGATGGTTCCTCCTTTAAGG
>NZ_CAJXQY010000249.1 GCF_913058315.1 uncultured Alteromonas sp.
GCTTTAACAGTGTGTATTCAATGATCTGGCTGGCGCAAATATATGATACCGGTGTTGGCGTTCCCAGAGATGAGCAAAAGGCTACAGCGCTGCTCAAGCGCGGCGCCATGACTAATGATGAAGCGGGCTATTCCTCATTGGCTCAATATCATTATGGTGTCGCACTAATAGAAGGTAAGGGTACCCCTTCCGACCATTCGGCCGGCGTAGCCTGGCTTACAAAAGCGAGCGAAGCCGGAGTCCAGGAGGCAACCGATTACCTCAACGGTCTTCCGTCCTCCTAAAAGTGATATACAACCTGTAAATTGCCATCCATGCGCTTTGCATTGGTACCGGATGCCTTGCCATACCCGGCTTCCAGCCTTAACGCCCAGCCTTCTTTGGCGCCAAAGAAACGGTACTCATAAGACAAGCCTAGCCCCTGGGTAGTTTTTCTGTCGGTGATAACAATATTAAAAGCGGGACAATTGACGGGTTCTGAACTGCAGGGTAAATCGGTTTTGCGTGCACCCACAGCACCAACAAAACCGCCCCACACATGATGGCCTTCGGCCCACTGCACGCCAGCTGTAAAACCGTCGTCGAGGCCGAGTTTATAATTAGCGTAATACTCTATATTGTTGCCCTGTTTAAGGGTGACAGTAGGCGCCAGAATGAATGGCCAGCCACCGCCGGCACTAAAGGTATCTGCCGTGCCATGGGCGGCAGGCAATGCCAGCACCAGGCCAGCAATCAGAGAGGATGATAGCCGTTTTACTCTTCTTTTTAGCATGCGATTCCTTAACGTATTCCTGATTATTAAGGCCGCAGACTTTACCTCTTCAGTGGTCAAGCAAGGGTAAAATTAACCACTCTTGAGGAGCTTTTTCAGGACAGACTAATCCGCTCCATTAGCTGACGACGCACCCGCCGTTGCCGCAATGACTCCGGCTGTGGCCGCAGAAGACTGCTGAGCCTGAAGCTGATCGGCAATTAACGAGGCATTCTGGTTTTCGCTGGCAATGATACACGGGCCGTAGCCCAGACCATCAAGTTTGTTTTCCCACAACACCTTGCCATCTTTGGCGGCAACGCAGAATAAATGCCCACCTGAATAGGCAAACACTTTGTCATCTTCAAATAACAGGTTAGTGACACCAGAGGTGGATTTCAGTTTGGTGGCCCAGAGCTTATTGCCCGAAGCCTTATCGAGGCAAACCAACTGACCTTTTATACCGAGAAAAAGCTTTTCCATCTTTAATACCATACTCGCTACAGATACAAACCAGCCTACCACTAAATGGCATAGCCGTGGTCAGTCAGACACACTTACTAACAAAATTTGGGGTTAGTTTTCCGGCTCAGCCTCTGCTGAAAGCTGTGCCACCGCTGGCTTATAGTGCTGCGCGGCAGATTTTTTCAACCACTGCATACTTAACGCCGGATCCACAGACTTGCCAGCACCAGTTGAATACATCACCGACAGTGCATACTGCGCTCTGGCATTGCCTGCTTCAGCAGCTATCGAGAAGAGTTCAGCAGCTTTATTGAGATCGCGAGGCACCGCCAGGCCGGTTTCATACAGCCAGGCCAGTTCAGTTATCGCTGCATAATTGGGGGGGGATTGCTCGCTGAGTTTAATCAGTTGAGCAATAGCTTGCTCATTATCACCGCGCATAAGTAAACGTTTAACGCTGAGCATGGGATCACTACTGTCAGGCTGATGACTAGCGAGCGTTTTAAGCAGCCGGCCGGCATCCTCGTCACCATCTAAAGCGGCCACCATTAACCAGTGCCGCGCTGTCTCTGCCGATACCATTTGTGGATGTTCCAGCGCCATTAACCCTACCTGATAAGCGCCGGCGCGGCTTCCGGCTTCGGCGGCCTGCAAATAATAATCGCGGGCAGCAATCAGGCTTTGCTCTACGCCTTTGCCCTGCTCGTAAAGGATCCCCAGATTAAACAACGCTTCGGCTTTAGCGCTGCCTTCAATCTGCTGCCACATAGCATGGGCCAGGGGATAATTAGCCATTTTATATTCGGCATAGGCCATGTAAAGCTGTACCCGGGGTTGGGCACTGACGAAATCGTCTGTCAACTCAACATCAGCCCGGGCCTGATGCACGCTGGCCATACTCAGAACGCCCAAAGCAAAAACAACCGCTCGCATAGTTCACCTGTTTAATAAACCTGTTCAACTAAGCCTAAGCCAATTTTAGCCGGGATGATCTCCTACTTTAGGCCTTTTTTGGTTGATTTATTAACAGCCAAAAAAAAAGCAGGCCAGTGGATGAGGGCCTGCTAAAAGGATTCTAATAGAGTTAAGAGACACACTATTAAAACTACGTACGCCATTAATGTAACCGGATAACCAACTAGATGCAAATAATAATTATTATCATTACAGTTTTTGAATACCAGCGACTAAGCTATCAATGACCATGCGAATTTTAGGTGATAAATGGCGGGTAGGCGGATACACC
>NZ_CAJXQY010000250.1 GCF_913058315.1 uncultured Alteromonas sp.
TGCAATACCAAAGAAACCGGTTAACACCAGACTCCGAACAGGCACAGTTCATATTTGTTTGGAATACCAAAACTATAATAATGCTCTGGGAGCTACAATGAATTTAACGGTAAAAGCGCGGGTTATTCTCGGCTTCTTCACGATAAGTGTGCTGCTGCTAATCATCAGCGGAGTGTCTCTGTTTAATCTGCGTTCATTACAAAATGATGTAGGCGAAGTAAATACGGTGGCAGTCCCCACAGTAATCGGCAGTAATACGCTTAAAGCCTCATTTCTGAACATGGGGCGTTTGGTTTTCGAAGCTTATGTGTCTGATGAACTCTCAACAGTTAACGAAAAGCAAACACAGTTCCAGGAAGCCAGTCAGAACTTTACCAATGCCTATAAAGCCCTGGCAACAACGGTAAAAAACGATCCCAAACTCAGTGCCGCTTTACAGAATGTAAACGGTATCTCACAGGATTACCTGTCTACGGTTAACGGCTTGTATGCCAGCCACAACAACTATTTATCCCGCCGTAATGATGTGGAAAACCGTTTGATGGATTTGGAAGATAACGCCGATGACGCTTCCACCTACCTTCTTGATTTCAGTGATTTAAGGGAAGTACAAAGCAATACTAATCTGCGTCGCGCTTCCGAGCTCGGTGGCGAACTGGAAACCCGTTTGCTGACACTCATTACGGTTACTTCAGATTACATCAAAACCCAGACACTGGTGCGTGCTGATACGCTTGGTAACGAAGTGCAGTTCGCCGTGGATGCGATTCACGAACAACTTGATGCCATGCTGAGTGCAGCCAATGGCCAGGACTCGTCTGGTACACTGGAAGAAGTAGAATCCCTGGTAGACGACGCTATCGATGCCGTAACGGGCAGTGACGGTGTGGTGCAACTGCATGTTTCACGTTTGGAACTGCGCAACCAAACCGAAAAAGCCCTGGGCAAATCTGAAGAGATGGCGGCCAGTGCCGTAGGCGAACTTGAGCAGTTACTGAATCTGACCAATGCCAAAGTGAAAACGCTGGAAGAACAGGTTACCAGCAACGTCAGCTTTGGTACCACGCTGGTACTGGTTATTGTAGTAGCCTCGCTGGCCATTGCGTTCCTGACCGGTTACAAAACCGTTAACGCGATTACGGTGCCGCTTAAGAAAGTCAACGACCTGCTGAATATCGCCTCCTCTGGCGATCTGACCCATAACCTCGACGACTCCAGTCAGGATGAGTTTGGGCAGTTAGCGAAAAACTGTAATAAGCTGATACTCAGTCTGAAAGAGCTGATCCGCGGCATTAATGTGCGCGCAGAGCAGCTGGCGGCGGCATCGGAACAAACTTCAGCGGTTACCACGCAAACCACCAAATCGATTCAGGATCAGAAAGCACAAATCGGTCTGGTGGCTACGGCGACCACTGAGATGCATTCCACTTCACAGATGGTCTCGCAAAATGCCGAAGATACCTTGCTGGAAATCCGCAATGCGGATCAGGAATCGAACAAGGTGCGCGATATTTCACTGGAGAACAAAGCCACCATTGAAGTACTGGCCCGCGACGTTGAAGATGCCGCGCAGGTTATTCATAAGCTTCATCAGGACAGCGCCAGCATTGGTAGCATCCTGGATGTTATCCGTGGTATCGCCGATCAAACCAACCTGCTGGCACTGAATGCGGCAATTGAGGCAGCTCGTGCCGGTGAACAAGGCCGGGGCTTTGCAGTGGTAGCAGACGAAGTACGCACACTGGCCAGCCGAACGCAGGAGTCTACGCAGGAAATTAATGCCATGATCGAAGTCCTGCAGGAAGGGGCAGAAAAAGCCGTATCCGTTATGGACCAGGGCAAGCAACAAACCGCCAAATGTGTTGAGCAAACCGAACTGGCTACCCAGGCGCTGGATATCATATCTGAAGCCGTTAAACGTGCCCACGATGTGAGCAGTCAGATTGAACAATCGGCCCGTGAGCAAAACCTGGTATCACAGGATATCTCTGAGAAACTGGAAACCATCGTCGGTATTGCAGAAGAAACTACGGTTGGCGCACAGCAAACGTCAGATTCAAGCGAAGAAGTCGCCCGTCTCGCCGAAGAACTGCAAAGCTCAATCCGACAGTTTAAGGTATAAAAACGCTAAAGCGTTTTTATACCCCGGAAGCTTCGCAGTAGCTATCCGGGGTCTCAACGTCATCCCGGAAATTGCAAAGCAATTATCCGGGACCCCCTTCCCTGATATCGTGGGTCTAAAAAGAACGACATAAAAAGCGGAATGTTTTGGATAAGCCAGCCTGTTATGGAGATACCGGCTCGAAGGCCGGTATGACGGTAATGAGTTAAACCAACAGTATGCTCGTTATAACAGAGTATTTTTGACCTCCTCACATCCCGTCATCCCGGAATTTTCGCAGAAAATATCC
>NZ_CAJXQY010000251.1 GCF_913058315.1 uncultured Alteromonas sp.
GGTGTATTTACAGCGTCCTGATCTAGGCCGAAAGCTAAGTGAAGCAAGTACTTACTCTTTGCAAAGGGTGCGTGAAAAAGAATCATTCGATCTGGCTATTGTGATTGCCGATGGACTCTCCGCCACTGCGGTAATGCAGCAAAGCGTACCGTTTTTAACGGCTTTACTGGCTCAGCTGGAAACCAGCCAGCCAGCGTGGATCCTGGCACCAGTTACGGTGGTTGAACAGGGCAGGGTCGCCATCGGTGACGATATTGCCCAGGCGCTCAATGCGCAAATGGTGGTGGTGCTGATAGGTGAGCGGCCGGGCTTAAGTTCACCGGACAGTCTGGGCATTTACCTTACCTGGCAGCCAAAGCGGGGTTGTGATGATGCCAAACGCAATTGCATTTCAAACGTGAGGCCAGAGGGGCTGGCCCCGGCAAAAGCCGCCACACGTTGTTTGTATTTAATGGAAAACGCCCGGGCTAAACAGCTGACGGGCGTGGGCTTGAAAGACCGCTCCGAGGATAATGTGCTCACTGATAAGTCGGAGCAAGGCGTTTTTTTACTGCGCGGTACCTGACTGCGCCGGCAGTGGCGGGATTTTTACCTGAGGTTTGCTGTTTCCGCGGTATTTACGGGCCAGTAATACCACGGCGATATTGCCAATTACGCCGGGCAAAATCCAAAAAGCATACTGCCAGGCACCAATATCACTAAACAGCGTGCGCCCGCCAAAGGCAAAGAAGGCAGTATAAGCGCCAATGCCGGTACCTAAATAGCCGGAAAGGTGTTCTACCAGCCAGGCTTTTGGCTCGACTTCTTTAGCAAAAATAAAACGTAACTGACCCCAGGCAATCATCAGGCCGAGCGGCGCAAACACCATCATTAATACTTGCTCGTACCTAATCCCCATGTAGCCTGAACCTATGCTGGTGAAAACCAGTAAAACAGCCGGTGCAACACGAGCCGGGGTGCGCAGCGAGTCGCGGTTATTCTTAGCTTCAAGAGCCCATTGCCCACCCATTACCGAGGTATACATCACCAGGCCCAGGTGAACTAAAAAGGCACCAAATCGCTGAAAATAAGGGATCGCCCTGGGGTTATCCAGCAGCTCCGGATGACCCATGGTAGGCACAACAATCCAGAACAGCGCCAGTATGACCCCGCTTATCACGGAGGTCAGCATAGTGCGGCGAAAGAACACGCCAAACCGGCGGTGATTAAAGCCGCCCTTGCGACCAAAAATGGGGATCCAGAATGACAGGAGCCCTAAACCCCCGGTGAATATATGTAAGTACAGTAAGCCTTGTTGAACATAGTGCATAACGAAATCTCCTTAACCTTGTGTTAAGCAGACTACCGTTACAGCCTGGTTGGCCGTAGTGGCAAAAGTCACAATCGAAAAGATGACTTTTGGCCTATTCCAATTGTCCGGCGATTCGCCAATACTGGCAGTTATGAAAAAATACTTCCCAAAAATTGACTCTGAACTACTGGCGGCAATCATCACCATCGCCGTCGTGGCGGTGGCAAATGTCTGGCTAATGAGCGGGTCCAGTCGTCTTGGGCCGGTAAACCTGTTCGCTACGCTGGCGATATTTGTGCTGTTTGCCCTGACATTCCTGTTTGTCACCCGCGATGAGCCCTACCGCCACGATATTTCGGTCAGAGTTATTCTGCTGGTTATTGAGTACTTTTTGGTACTGGGATCATTCGTGACCAGCCCGTTTGAGTTCAATGCCATTTTACTGGTTATCTGGTCCGGGCAATTACCGTACTTTATACCTTACCGACGCACGCTGTGGTTATCGCCTTTATGGTCGGCAATCCCGTGGATTGTGTTTGCTCAGGTGTGGGAGCAAACCAATGGACTGTGGTTAACCGCAACCCTGTTCTGGACCTTCAATTTATTCTCACTAATGATGATGGAAAGCCGTAAGCAGGCTGAGGTAGCCCAGGAGCAGGCCGAGCAGGCAAACCGCGAGCTAAAGGCTCTGCAGGATCTGATGCAGCAGGCCAGTCGTAAGGATGAGCGTACCCGCATCGCCCGTGACATTCACGATCTGGTTGGCCATCACCTTACCGCGCTTTCGTTACATCTGCAGGTGGCCTCACGCACCGTTGCTCCAGAGCAGCGCCCGCCTATTGACCAGTGCTTAAGCATTGCCAGACTGCTACTGTCTGACGTACGGGAAGCGGTGTCGGATATGCGCGAATACGGCTCGCTGGATTTGCAGCAGGCGCTGAACGAACTGATTGCACCCTTGCAGGATAAGATATCGGTGATCATTGATTGTGAGGGTGATTTAAGTGAACTAAGTTTGTTGCAGGCCACCACGATACTACGA
>NZ_CAJXQY010000252.1 GCF_913058315.1 uncultured Alteromonas sp.
GATCATTGCTTCGGCACTGGGGTTACAGGCTGAAGTGCCATACCTTATCAGCATGGCATTACTGGTAACTGGTATCGGTACCTTTATTCAAACCCGCGGATTCGGCCCGGTTGGCAGCGGCCTGGTGGCCATTCAGGGCACCAGTTTTGCCTTTATCAGCGCGTTGCTGATGGTGGGCACTACGATTAAATCCCAGGGAGGGTCGAACGACGATATCCTGGCCATGATGTTTGGCGTGTGTTTCTGGGGGGCATTCGTTGAAATTATTCTGAGCCAGTTTATTACTCAGCTCAAACGGGTCATCACCCCTATTACTACCGGTGTTGTGATCATTGCCATTGGTATTTCACTGATTAAGGTTGGAATGACCGACCTGGCCGGCGGCTTTAACAGTGATGATTTTGGTAGTGTGGAAAATTTAAACCTGGGACTGACTGTTCTGCTGGTGATTATTTTCTTTAACGCTCATCGAAACCGCTGGTTAAGATTATCCGCTATTTTTATTGGCATGAGCCTGGGTACAGTTATCGCTTTTTTTGCCGGCATGACAGACTTCACAGCACTGACGTCGCTGCCGGTTTTCAGCTTTCCCCAACCCTTTAAATACGGGTTTAATTTTGACTGGGCGCTGTTTTTACCCATTGCGTTAATTTACTTTTTTACGGCTATTGAAACAGCCGGCGATCTCACCGCCAACAGTTTGTTTTGTCAGTTACCGATCCGCGGCGATAAATACCTCAAACGGATCCGGGCCGGTATTCTGGGGGATGGTTTTAATTCACTAATGGCGGCCATCTTTTGTACCTTCCCCAACACCACCTTCGGGCAAAATAACGGTGTCATTCAGATGACGGGAATAGCCAGTCGCAAAGTGGGCTACTTTGTGGCGGCAGTCTTTGTGGTTCTCGGCGTATTTCCCTTTATCGGTGCAGTCCTTCAGGCAATTCCAAAACCTGTGCTCGGTGGCGCTACCCTGGTGATGTTTGCCATGGTCGCCGTGGGCGGTGTTAAGATCCTGACCAGCGAACCATTGACCCAGCGCAACAGCCTGATTACCGCCTGTTCTCTCGGCATGGGGCTGGGCGTAATGATGGTCGGTGACGTGCTTGCTCAACTGCCACCGTGGCTCGGCAACATATTTATATCACCGGTTACCACCGCGGGGTTAACCGCTATTGTTCTTACCGTAGTGTTACCGGTTAATAAAGAAGCTGACCGCAGCACTGATAGTTTACAAAGTGAAGATTCAGAGCAACAGCCATGTACTGAGAAGTGAACAGCAGGCCCGATCCCGATCGGGCCTCAGCTTTACATGGTGCAATGTTCAGATAATACTCCCTGAAATGGTGCAACGGTTTGAACAATCCTTCACCGTTAACAATTAAGTAACGAAAAGGGCTTTTCGAGCTATATTTTTATCTATATATATCAATAAATTAAAAACAAAATCAACCCTGACCATATGGACAGGATTTTGGCACTAAACCTGCAATGTGCAAGTCTGCATAGCTATATCTCACTTAAATTTACAAAAATTCCGAGAAGATGAGGAACACCATGAAAACGACCAAATTTAGTGTGGCGCCGATTGCGCTGGCCGTCACCAGCAGCTTGATGCTATCAACTGCTGCTTTTGCGCAGGAAGAGCCATCTGATGCAGAAATCGAAAAAATTGAAGTAAAAGGCTCACTGGGCAGCTTACCTGGCCAGGACGTAGAAGCCGTTTTTGGTTTCGGTAAGTCAATTCTGGAAACACCTCGCTCCGCATCAACCATCTCTGCAGAGCAGATGGAACGTTTTAACGTATCGGATATCGATGAACTGGTGGCTTTTGCACCAGGTACCTTTACGCAGTCTTTCTTTGGTGTTGCCGGTTCACTTGATATTCGGGGTAATCCTGGTGAAGCCTACTTCCGCGGCATGAAGCGTCTGGACAACCCGGGGAACTACCCTACGCCGATTGGTGCATCAAGCCGTATCGATATCGTTCGTGGCCCGGCCTCACCTATTTATGGTCCGTCAAAAATTGGTGGTTACCTGAACTTTAACCCTAAATCTGCCCGTGCTTCTTCAGGTCAGTACCTGGACACGCCCACCGGCGCCCTGTCTTACACTCACGGTACCTGGGATAAGAGCATTATTACCGCTGAAGTCGGTGGTCCTGGCAGCATTGGCGGCAAGGAAATGGGTTACTATGTATACGGTGAAGTAGAAAACTCAGGGTCTTACTACGACAACACCGATACC
>NZ_CAJXQY010000253.1 GCF_913058315.1 uncultured Alteromonas sp.
GGAGTCTTCTATCAGAAGTATTCTCATAATTTGAACGTCAATTTTAAAGTTATTTGAGTATACCTTCTCAACCTTAGGATTTGCTGAAGAAGCTATTGAACAGGTGCTTATAGTTAACCTACGTACACGTGGCTCTATTAGAATAAATAAAATGGTTTCCTTCAGTAGCTCTTAAGTTTATCTCGATATTATGTTCATATTAATAACTATCTTGTGACTAACGATGAAGGCTTATTTTATATCAGCCCTGCTACTTAGTGGATGCTCAATAACCTCTACAGAAATTTCTACCCCAATGGTAAGCGTGACAAAGCTGTCATTTTTGACATCGATGGAACATTGACCCCCTGTAACGCCTGCATTTTTTCTGAAAGAGAAAATGCGTCAGAACTTGTTCAAGCATATGCTGATAACGGCTTCAAAATTATCTATCTGACTGCGCGAAATGTATACTTCCAGTTCAACATTCCATTTTTTTTATCCCGTTACCATTTCCCAGATGGAGATATTCAGGTAGCGAATTCGATGGCTGAGCGAAAAAACTTTAAAACGTTTAAACAAAATATTCTAAAGCGTTACACGGAGTCTGGCTGGACACTTTTTGCTGCTTATGGCGATTCAAGCACTGACTTTGCGGCTTATTTGGCCGCAGGCGTTCCTCAGAACAAAATATTTGCAATAACGAGACAAGGTGATTGTAAGTGCAAGCCTGGGCCGTGGCGAAAGTGCTACGATAGCTGGTCGAAACACACTCCTATAGCGTTCCCTCCTTAACCAGCCTCTTTTTTCCTGAGCGATTAGGACATTATTACCTCAATTAAAAGACTCTTCATAAGCGTATCTTAAGTTTCGTTTGTTAGAGTTTTACTGTCGAAAATAAAATTTGCTTGATATTGAGGCTTTGACAGAGGGCTACGTGCGAATTTCAGTTGTAATACCAGCGAAAAACGAAGAAGAAAATTTAAAACCCTTAATTGAGGAAATTTATAGAGCGTTGATTGATGTAGTAAACTTCGAAGTCATCTATGTCGATGATGGAAGTACGGATAAAACATTTGAGAACTTGCTTTATCTGAAAGCGAGTGGCTTTGACAGAGTTAACGTACTACGGCATAAGCATTCGGTGGGACAAAGTACAGCTATTTGGACAGGGGTGAGCCATGCTGATGGAGAACTTGTAGTTACACTTGATGCGGATGGGCAGAATGATCCCTCTGATATACCAAACCTCCTGACTATGGCCTCTCAATTTCCGTTAGGGAGTCACTTTTGCATTGCTGGTCATCGTAAAAACAGAAAGGATACAGCTTGGAAAAGATTTCAGTCAAAACTAGCAAATTCTGTAAGAAGTAAATTTCTTAATGATGATACACCTGACACCGGATGTGGGTTAAAGGTCTTTCCAAAACAAACATTCCTCGATTTACCCTATTTTGATCATATGCATCGTTTTCTGCCAGCACTGATCCGGCGACAAGGTGGGATCATTAAAGTTGTTGAAGTGAATCACAGAGACAGGCATTTTGGAAAATCAAAATATAATATGTTAGGACGGCTTGGGGTCGGACTAATTGATATGGCAGGAGTTTATTGGCTTCAGAAACGTAATAAACTTAATGATGTCATCTTAGAAAATGAAGAGAGTATCTAGTTGAATTCCAGTCTCTTTCGTTTCTTCATTCTGGTACTTACCATTCTGTTTTTTAGTCATTTGATTTCGGTCTCTCCCTCATTTGACGCATTTAATCAGGAGTGGATAGACAAGCATACCCGTGATAATGGAGTGACAGGGATAGCCAAATTTTTAGCCGTCTCAGTATTTTTACTTTCTATCGGACTTCCACGCCAGTTAGTCGCATTTATGGGGGGGTATGCTTTTGGATTTGCTGAAGGTGTCATCTATTCAACATTAGCAGCTACCCTCAGCTGTGCAACAGTTATGGCAGTGTCCCGATATTTCGCTAGACCGATTATTATTCAACACTTTGAAATGCGGGTGCGCAAGTTAGACCACTTTCTACTTCGCTCTCCCTTTCTTAAGTCCGTTATCATTAGACTGTTGCCAGTAGGGAATAATCTACTCACAAACATTTTTGCTGGCGTTTCAAAGATTCCACGACGCTCTTTTATTCTTGGGTCTACTATTGGCTACATCCCTCAAATGGCGGTTTGACGTGCTCCAATAGATTCACACAGCCAGTTAAGAGATAATTATCTCAACTGG
>NZ_CAJXQY010000254.1 GCF_913058315.1 uncultured Alteromonas sp.
ACAGACAATATAGACGCCTGTGTGACCTGGACAGTGAAATTGCACAGTATGAACGTGATATTACAATACAGGTGCAACAAGATGAGGACGCAAAACGCTTGATGGAAATTGAAGGTGTGGGTCCGCTGACTGCGTCTGCGTTGTTAGCCAGCGTGGGTGATATTGGGCAATTTAAAAACGCCAGACAGTTTACCGCATGGTTAGGATTAGTTCCCCGGCAATGGTCTTCAGGAGGAAAGAATCGTTTAGGCAGAATTACAAAACGAGGCGATGTTTATTTGCGAACCTTATTGGTACATGGAGCTCGTGCTGTCATGCGATTTGTTGAGAAGAAAAGTGATCGAAAGAGCTTATGGGTCAAAGCAGTTAAAGAACGACGTGGTTTTAACAAAGCAGCCGTAGCGCTGGCCGCTAAACACGCAAGGATAATTTGGTCAATATTGTCGAATGGCACCGCATACCGCGTTATGCCAGCGCGATAAACACAAGTTAAAGCAGTCGATTCAGGGTATAGAGTAAAGAGTTGCAAAGAGTATGACATGATGGCACAACAGGTTGAACCGACGACAGCTAAACCTGCGTTCGCACCGGGCCATAATAGGCCGTTAGGGAAATTAGGCGCTGTCGAGCGGATCTCCATCAGGGTCTCTGTCGAGAAAAGACAGATTATGAGGCCGGATACAAGCAAGCAGTTAAACCGATAGTGCCAGCAGTTATCTCTTGCAAAACGAGGGGAGTCCATACAAAGATGCGAATAAGTCCTGAATGTGAGATCATAGCTGCATAGTGAATCACAGCCATTACCGCCCTTGAGCCAACAGTTAACTTTTGCCGATAGTGAGTTTTCCAGCAAGCGCCGCCAGACTCGTAAAGAGATATTCTTATCCAGAATGGATAAACTGCTGCCGTGGCCTCAACTGCTGGAAGTGATTGAACCCTTTTATCCTAAAGCTGGCAATGGCAGACGTCCGTACGCGCTTGAGACCATGTTTCGCATTCATTGTATGCAGCAATGGTATAGCCTCGGTGATGAAGCCATGGAAGATGCATTATATGAAATTGCTTCGATGCGTCAATTTGCGCAACTATCACTGGATAAAGCCATTCCTGACCGCACAACCATTATGAACTTCCGGCACTTGCTGGAAAAACACAAGCTGACTCGCCAATTATTCAAAACGGTTAATCAATGGCTGTCTGACTGCGGTGTGATGATGACGCAGGGCACACTGGTGGATGCCACGATTATTGAAGCACCCAGCTCCACTAAAAGCAAAAAGAATGAACGTGACCCGGATATGCATCAGACCAAGAAAGGTAATGAGTGGTACTTCGGTATGAAAGCCCATATCGGTGTGGATGCCAAGAGCGGCCTGACCCATACGCTGGTGACCACCGCCGCCAACGAACATGACCTGAATCAGATGAAGAACCTGTTGCATGGCGATGAGGAATTCATCTCTGGCGATGCTGGATATCAAGGCGCAGAGAAGCGTGAAGAACTTAAAGAAAAGGATGTGGAATGGCTGATTGCTGCGCGTCCCGGAAAAGTTCGGGCACTGAAAAAGCATCCCCGCAAAAACAAAACTGCCATCAACATCGAATATTTAAAAGCCAGCATCCGAGCAAAAGTTGAACACCCGTTTCGCATCATCAAATGCCAATTTGGTTTTATCAAAGCTCGCTATAAGGGATTGATAAAAAATGACTCACAGTTAGCCATGCTATTCACCTTGGCAAACCTGTTTAGAGTAGACTAGATGTTAAGGCGACAGCCAAGATCTGTCTGAAATCCGGGAATATCCCGGAATTAGGTCGAAATCCGGCCTAAAACGGCAGTATATTGGCCAAAATTGAGAATTTAGCGTTCAAAAATTAGACGGTGAATGCAAAGGCTGGTTCAAGAACTAAATTGCAGGACTTATTCGCAGTTTCCTTAGCACATTTAATAACATAGCTTGCATCTTATGATATTATTGACATGACTAAATCAACGCTTAGTTAATAAGTAAAAGGCCAGGGTGAGATTGTGAATATTTATTAACCAGTTGGCGGAAACTAAACGATCAGTTTGACGATCCGGTTTAGTCGTGATCTT